>NZ_JBHSTW010000035.1:0-86859 GCF_042660305.1 Rothia nasimurium | reverse complement strand
GCGAGTTGGTGTTCTGTTGTCATGGTGTTATTTTCTCCTGTTGGGGTTGGGAGGGTTTACACCGTTTTCCTGACAGTCCCCCTTGGAGGGAAAGTTGCTGGCTATCACAGACCCGGTGCCCGGGGCCAGGCATGATGCTTACGCCTTCAAACATCATGGCTTGGAAAGATATCTTGATGAGAGCACTGTGGCTGATAAGGGCTATATCGGGTTGGGGTTGGCTACCCCGGCCAGGCGCAAGCCGGGTCAGCGGCTGAGTCGGGAGCAGAGGCGAAATAATCGGGTGCTGAATCGGCTGCGGTCGGTGGTAGAGCGGGTTATCGCTCACATCAAGACTTGGCGGATTCTTCATACGGGGTTTAGGCGGCCGTTGGGGTTGTATGGGCGGGTGTTTGCGGTGGTGCGGGGGTTGGTGTTTTTGGCTGCGGGTGGGACTTTTGAATAAGCCTCAGTAGATACAAAGACCTTTTCAAAAGGCTTTCACACTAATAGCTAGTTCTCGTAAAGCAATTCAAGCAAATCAGGTTCCCCGATCACCGCAATCTGTTGCCCCGCCTCAATCAAAGAAATAGCCTTAAGCTCCTTACGGTTCTCACCCAGCAAAGGCGGCATACTTTCCTCAGCTCCGGCGCCAATCACCAGGACAGTGGTTTTCTTCGTCACCGACTTTGCAATATGGCCACCAGCAGCCTCAATTGCAGCCCAACACTCTTCACGGGTCATAGCGTCAAGCCCACCCGTCAAGGTAAAAGTCTCCCCTGCTATTCCCTCCGGCGCAGGAGCCACTGGAACAACAGACGGAACATTATTTCGTCGAACCTTACGAGGCACCGGAACACGGTCAGCACGAATCATGCCTGAACTAGTTGGCCCACCCCAAGCGTCCTCAACCGAAGACGCCCCCACAAGCTCAACCAGACGTAAAGCAACCATAGCCGCCATCAAAGAATCCTCGCCAGCCTCATGATGATGAAGCTGCTCTAGCCCAAAAAACTCAGCGAGAACGTCAAGACGGTGCTGGTCTAGCCCCGCAATCACGCCAGTCTTACTCAACCTACGAGACAAGCTCAGTGTGCAATAAAAATCAGGAGCTAACTCATCAACACCAGCAACCTTATTGGCATGATTCCACACGGACCGGTCAAACCCCGAGTTATGAGCGATCACAGGCAGGTTGCCAATGATTTCCTGCATTTTCTGGCGAGTTTCAGCCCAACTCACGCCATCAGCTTCAACCATTGCAGGAGTAATACCGTGGATACTCACGTTTAAGGGGTGAAAATCAGCAACAGACTCATGAGGCTTCACCAGCCATGCAATAGTCTCCTCGACTTGGCCGCCCCTCACAACAGTCAAACCTACTGCACAAGCCGAAGCCCGGCTCGCATTCGCAGTCTCAAAATCAACAGCAACGAAATCTACAGAAGCGTTAGACACAGTACACTAGTCCTTCTAAAGTAAAGCGAATGAGTGATTTTAAGCCACAGTCAAAGTGGCTACAGAATTGATTCTCGTTGCAAACTCAGAACCAGTGACAGCGAAGTTCTGACCTGGAGTTTCATCCATAGACTTCATCCAGTCCAAGGTAGTCACCTCTGTAGAGATATCGGTGTAGGAGCTTGTCTTAACTTCTTGGCTGTTCCATAACAGGTTACGCGCAACAATTTCGTTCCCGTCATTGGTTACCAACACGACGACAGGGACGTTTAGCCGTTCGATTCGGTGGAAAGTTAGAGCTGCGGACTCTTCAGCAGCAGCAGGAACCACAGTTAGTTCCGCTTCGTCAGGAGAGCTTTTCATGACCGCCTTAACAAATGCCTTGCCTTCGACGGTTGTTCTTGCGGCCCGGCTAAATGACGCCGCCAGTTGAGCTCTCTTCATG
Organism: Rothia nasimurium; assembly: GCF_042660305.1. Classification (NCBI taxonomy): domain Bacteria; kingdom Bacillati; phylum Actinomycetota; class Actinomycetes; order Micrococcales; family Micrococcaceae; genus Rothia; species Rothia nasimurium. The sequence goes on along the minus strand of NZ_JBHSTW010000035.1, from coordinate 84,977 downwards.
ATTATTTTCTCGGATGCCATTCTCGCCACCTTTCAAACGCTTCACTAATAATGTAGCTACAAGCTTCATAATACGCTTCGTGGCTATCCTCAGCACTATTTAATACTCGAATGCCCCGAGCAGGTAGCTTCTTTTTGGGCCTCAGGTAATCACCAACATGGTAGTGGAAGTTCTCGTGAGCTGAGCATGCTCGAATCACATCAACCACATCTTTTGAAGGTGAATGGTAGGCCATTAATCCAACACTGAATTGCACAACTAAAGGATTATTCCTGGAAAACGAAGAACAAGTAATATGCCTGTCGATTGCTTCCAGTTGCCGTTCCTCGTCCAGGTGAAACCTAATCGCTGGCAAGGTCTCTACACACTCGTCACACCGGCTGTGGAACTTCGTTCCTGAAGCAAGATTCTGATGGCCTGCCATCATGCACCACCTCTCGAATACATCTTCGATTATCATAGCAATATTAGACAGGCTTATTCTTCCGCTAGTGACAGCTAACGCAATAAGTTTTTCAAGGAACCTCTAAGTTCACAGGCTCAGCCAACCATTCAGGTTCCACTTCATCTAGCCCAGCAGCTAGAGCAGTTGCGGACTCAAACCAGCTCGTTACCCCTACCAGTAAAGTCTTTGGCTGGTTGGTAGCAAAAGCAGCTCTGGCGGTGTCGATCAGTTCACGGGCGCAAAGCTCACGGTCCCCAGTATCGAGCGCTAACATCCAGGGGAAAACAGTGGCCATACGTTCAGCCAGTGAACCACCCTCAAGTGTTGTTGCAGCAATAATCTGAGCTGCAATTGCAAACATGTCGCGACGCTCGTCTGCCTCGTGCTCAGTCATTAGCACCAGGTTTTCACCATCACGACGGGTCACAAGAACAGGCTGAGACTCAACCGCTTCAAAAACTGGTTTGGGGTTGCGGCTCAGCTCTGAGGAATTGAAGGTTCGAGCGTAGGTATGTGCAGACATAGCAGTAGACTATTCAGAAGTAGTTCTGAAAACAAGAGGTTCTTAGGTGTTATACCTTTGACCGGCAGTACTGGAGGCTGGCATACCGAAATCACCCGTGAAATCGGGCAATACCCAGCAACCAAACCGCACCGTGGACTGACCGGCAATATCGAAGATATCTACTAAAGATCAAAACACTGATATCCCTTCGATTTTCTGTTCTAATTTGGCTTAATAGGTACATGGGATTTAGAGACAACAAAACTGCTGAACAGCTTTTCGACGGTATTACCCTCATGCACCGCAACCTAAAAGATGGTGCAGAAACAAGCCCCGCTGAGGACTCCCCCGCCCGACTAGGTTACTCGGATGTTCCCCCGTGGTTGTGGAACGGAATCTCTGACGCCATGACCTTTCTGTCCGGCGTCATGGGCGTTGGCTCCGAGCCTTACAGCAATTGGCTGAAGAACCACCAGAACCCCGCCCCCATTGAGGAATGCGGCCTGGCTGACCTCACCCTCTATTTCTTCATGGCAGGACGCGGCGAGAGGTTCTGTGAAGGCACCATCGCTGGCTTTGTTAAAACAGGAAAACTGCTCGCCATGACTGAGCGTTTCTTCGAGCTAGTCCCCACCTTGCCAGGCAAAGACCTTCGGCAGAAATAGCGCCGTCAGTAACCCCGGCAAGACAACAACCGAAATTGCACATACACCCTAACTATTAACAGATCAGGGTTCAACTTAACGCACTACACGCAGGGCCGGGCGTCCGCTCTCACCATGCTTTTCGGCCTTGCCCTCCCCCTGCACCAGGCGCAGACGAGAACTAAACGTCAAAGTCAGCACGTCATCAACGGGCACCGCAAGATCAACAGCAATACGCTCAGCCGTCACAGCACCGCCCTTATCAGCAGTGAACACCTGTGGGAAAAGCCTGGACTGCTCAAAGGCTCCCATGCCCTCAGGCTCGCCATCCCTGTACCCCCGGCGTGTTAGCTCAATACACACCTTGCGGTAAATCCAATCAGTCATCCGCCCACTCTTATGCAAAGAGGTTGCCAAGGCAAAGGCAGATACCTGAAAAATGTACTTAGCTTCTACAAGATCGTCCACTGAAGCATTCTGAGGGAGATATTCAGCCAACAGCGACTCAGGCATTAACAGAGCAGACGCGAACTCATCAGCCTCGCGCTCCTGCACAGCCAAAGAATCATCAACAGGAGCAAACCGGTGCAGCACTAGATGCCCCAGCTCATGAGCAATATCAAACCTAGCCCTCTCGGGTGTCTTCTGCCGAGCAATAAAAATAAAAGGCTTACCCTCATACCAGAGCGAGAAAGCATCAACCTGCATGGCAGCATCTGGAAGCACCATCACACTAATACCCCGCGACTCGCACAATTGCACCAAATTCGGCAGGGGCTTAGTACCTAGCCCCCACTCCTCACGAAGTAATTGAGCAGCTACCCTTGGAGCTATCCCCTCAAATGAGGGCACAACAATTGAAGGTAGGGTGAACTTATCTTCCACCCACTGCATGACCTCAATACCGGTAACGCCTGCTGCAACTGCAGAATCACGGGCACTGCGAGTAGCCGCACGGCCAGCCCTAAAATTAACACCGTCAACCTCAACCGCAACCTGCGGCTGGCGTGAAAAATACTCAACCGGGTATCCAAGAACTTGAGCTAACTGACTGACTGCAGAATCTGGCGCACCCTCTTTTTCATATTTTTGAGTAGTACGGTCAGTTACCCCTAGCACCTGTGCCAAAGACACACGGGTATGCCCCCGCCTCTTACGGGCGAGGGCAACACGCTCAGGGTAACTGCTATGCAATCTTGAACTCAACGTCTCCGCCACCAATATCAGGAATTTTGCTACGGTCAATAGCCGATTTATCTATAGAGGGAAGAATAACCCGGTACTGCCACCTATGGAACTGACCACCGTCGAATTCAGGGTAAGGCAGGGAAATCTCGCAACGAATTTCCTCTACGTCCCGATAATAGAGCAAGAACCAATGCCCCTCCGAAGGAACTCCAGAGACGAGTTCCCGCACCATTTCATCCGAAGGCATATTGAGATAAAACAGTGCCGGTTCATCCGAAGGCATATTGAGATAAAACAGTGCCGGTTGGTTAGCCTTCACCGACTCACCAGTAGCGGGCCCCTTCTTCCGATTAGCTTTCGGAACCACATCAGGGTCAAGAATACCGGTGTTAGCGTCACCGCCGAGAATACCTAGGATGTGCTTTCCTGATGGATGAATTGAAAGCGGGCGTCCCTTTGGGTTAGCTAGCTTCCAACCACTCTTCACCATGAGGTGATCGCGGATTACCTCTGTCGTGTCAAACCACCGGCGGGTTCCTGCCGCTGTTACAGGAGCCGATGACCGTGTATTACCTGCCGCCTGCTCCCCAGCTTCTAAGCCTTCCTGAATATCAGCAATATCAATACCAAACTTGGCCAAAAATTCAGGGGCTTCACTAGGCTCAATAATTACAGTTGGCTTAGGGGCAAACGCATTCAGAGGCAAGACACCGCTCCTATCGGTAAGATATCGACTCCTCAAATTATTGCACAAAACCCGAAGTTAATCGACAGCATGCAGCCGCAGTTCTCATCTTGTTTGACCCTCACGCTACGTTAGACCCCACAATGGAATCATGAAGGATCAAGATACCCTCTACACGGTAGGGGAAGTAGCGCAGGCTCTCGGTGTCACGGTGCGCACCCTGCACCACTGGGAATCCCTCGGGCTCATTGCCCCTGCTGAACGTACCTGGTCGAATTATCGGCTGTACACTCCCGACGATATTGCGACCCTGCAACGGATCCTTATCTACCGGGCAACCGGCATGAAACTCACCGACATTAAAGAAGCCCTGGCCAGTAGCTCAACCAGCCTGGAGCACCTCCGCAGGCAACGCCAGGCCCTCATGGAGCAGCAACAGCAGCTCTCCGCTATGGTCACTGCTATCGACACCCTCATGGAGAACGAAATGACGAACAAGAAACTCACCCTCACCGAAATTGGCGAAGTTCTCGGCGACGCCAATTTTGCCGATTACCAGGCCGAAGCTGAGGAACGCTACGCCGGTACGGACGACTGGGCTATCAGTCAGCAGCGCACCGCAAGCTGGAGCCAGGCCGACTGGGCCGGTTACAAGAATCGTGCCGCTGAGCTGGACGGAAAACTAGCGGATGCCGCGCGCCGCAACCTGCCGACGGACGGCACCGAGGCGAGCGAACTCGTCCACGCCCACCGTCAGCTGCTGAGCGAGTTCTTCCCCGTCACCCCCGCCAAGCATTACCTGATCTCACGCGGTTACGTTACGGATGAGCGGTTCACCAGCTACTACGAGTCCCAGCAGCCCGGCCTAGCCCGGTGGCTGGCCGACGCTATTGAGGCAGAGGCCCAACGTGCCGGGGTGGACCTGGCTAACCCCACCTGGGACTAACTACAGCATCTCCCCTAACCGAGCGTGCGTCATATCGCTGAGCGTGCACCGGCCATGCACACGCTCAGCGATATGACGCACGCTCGTTGTACGGCCGGTAAACTGGCCCTATGAAAATGCCCTTTACAGACCCGCCCCTGACCGGCTCCGAAAAAGAACTGGTGCTCGGTTATATCCGTTTTCAACAAGAGGTATTCCTGCGCAAACTCCAGGGCGTGGACGGCACCTGGCTGAGTGAGAGCGTCCTTGCAACTCCCCTGCACCCCACCAGCATGAACCTAGCCGGTATGGCTGGGCACCTCTGGTTCGTTGAGGACTACTGGCGGGAAGAAATCCTACTCGGCCACACCCTACCTGAGCCGTGGGCGTCCTTCGACTGGGAGCAGGATGCGGACGCCGACTGGCATCTAACCCTTCCCCTGCCTCAGGTTCTAGAGAACCTACAGGCCAGCATGGAAGCTACCCGGGAACTGCTAACTGAACGTAACTGGGATGACCTCAGCGAAGGTGCCCTCAAGGACGGCACCCGCTTTAGCTACCGCTGGGTCGCCCTGCACCTCATTGAAGAGTGGGGCAGGCACCTGGGCCATGCCGACCTGCTCCGAGAAAACATCGATGGAGACCTAGGAGACTAGCCTGTGGACCTCACCACCTTCACCTGGACACGCCAACCCCAGCGATATACCGTCACCCCCGACCGAGTTGAAATCACCACAGAACCCGGCACAGATCTCTGGCAGCGAACCTACTACCACTTCCGCAACGACAACGCCCCCGTTCTGCAGACCACAACCCGAGAACAGTACTTTTCGTTCATCGTCAAAGCTAACTTCGATACCGCCCAGCACCGCTTTGACCAGTGTGGAGTAGCTGTCTACCTCGACAGCGAAAACTGGATCAAGGGGTCTATCGAATACGAAAATGAGGACTTCCAGCACCTGGGCTCAGTCGTGACAAACGGGGGTTATTCCGACTGGGCTACCACAGAGATACCTGCATCAACCGGTTACATGTGGTATCGGCTCAGCCGCAGGGGCCAGGACTTCCGTATTGAGAATTCCCAGGACGGCCTTGTCTGGCATCAGATGCGTATTTGCCATCTAGCCGAGGCAGGCGAGGAAATCACTTTTGGGGTGTATGCCTGCTCCCCCGAGGATTCGTCGTTCACCGCTGTCTTCACCGATTTCGAACTGACAGAATGCGCCTGGCAGCCCCACGATGGGCAGCAGCCGGATTAGGACTAGTTACCTTACCTAACCGAGCGTGCGTTATATCGCTGAGCGTGCACCTATCAGCCGCACGCTCAGCGATATGACGCACGCTCGTTTGTTTTCGCCGCAATGTGCGGAAAACCAGCGACTAAAAGTTTTCATTATTCATTTACCAGACATCTTCTCGCCATCTTGCCGCCATTTGCACCCTGTTCAAAATAGTCTGTCATGCTACTGGGTAAACCACACACCCCACCCACTAGCTGAAAGGCATACTCATGCTCACCGTCTTCGACCTCAACACCCGCACCATGCTCTACGGGCCGGACTTCTGGAAGCTCACGGCAGGTTACACGGAGTTCCACGGGGTCAGCTTCGTCTCGTCCTTCGCTACGATTGACCAGCTCAGCCAGAGGTTCGAGCAGGTCAAGCTGATTCTGGGCCTTGAAGAAGCCAAAACCGGCAGCCTGCTGCGGCAAATCTTCGACCCAACCCGGCGCGTCCGCGAACTAGAAACCGCTAGCGAGCCCCTGCTCGACGCCCTCGAAAGCGGCCGCGTGCACCTCAAATACAACGCCGATAAGCTCTTTCATTCCAAATACTTCATCCTTACATCGGCCGACGAGTTTGCGATTCTCACCGGGTCCATGAACCTCACCCGGGCAGCCATGACCCAGAATCACGAGCACAACACCCTCTACAGGGGCCGCTTCGATAACCCCGCCGACACTGCCTACCTGCGCGAATACACCGAGCTCTTCACCCAAAACTTCGAGGTCGAAGCCACCGACTATCTCGACCGCAACACCGTGCAGGAATTCCGACAGGCCAGCACCGCCGAGCAGCGCACCAGCATCATCGATACCCGCATCATCAAGGACGCCAAACTCCTACCCACCGAACACCGCGAAGCCATCGGCCAGCTCCTGCGCGAGGAAAAATCTGATACAGCCACACCCGAAAGCGTGACCACAACCTACCAGCTGGGTGACCCCGTCGTCCTGCACACCCTCAAAGCCACCTACACCCCCACCGGTAAACCGCGCACCCCCGCCACCGCGACCAAGGCCTTGCAGACCGTGCACCTCAAACAAAGGCAGGTCGCCCCGGCGGACGCCAGCCCCATCACGGGTGCGCAACCCCGCTGGGTTGCCACCGACGACGGCACCCTGCTCATCAACCACGAGGGGAAGGAACTTACCCCGCTCACCGATGCAGAGGTAACAGCCCGCGACGCCTCAACCTTCGTCGATATCGTGCTCTCCTACCGGGACAACAAGATGCGCGATGAATCCCACCAGGCCCTGAGTGCCTTCCTCTTTGCCATGACGGCCCCGGTGCTCTGGCGCATCCGCCACCTGGTTATGGAAACCGGCGAAAATCCCGACAAAATCCCCGTTCTCCTGGCTATCTTGGGGTCTGGGTCATCGGGTAAAACCACCATGGTTGACGACTACCTCAAGCCCTTTATCGGTGACTCCTCTCCCCTACTGGCTGAAGAACTGCTCAAAACCACCTACGGCTCTAAAACCGGGTCCATCAACTATATGAACAGCTACATGGAATCGGGCGAAGTCTCACCCCTCATCATTGACGAGGTGGGCACCCAGTTCCTGAACGGGGCAACGGTGCAGGGCAAAATCAAGCATTGGGCCAACCTGCGCTCCAACGGGTTTGAGGGCCCGCAGGGAACCATCATTCTGACCTCAAACGCCGACGGGGCTGTGCTGCAAGAAGCCATCAAAAAACGCGTCTGGTACATCTCCATCACCAGCGACTACAAGCCCACTGACCAGCAGGTCTATAACTTCACCTCCCTGGCGGGATCGGTCAACAGCAACCTCTACCGCCACGTGGTCTTTACCCTCAGCCAGCGGCTCGACCACCTGACCGCCCACGAGATTCAGCGTTTTTCGCGCAACTGGGTCTGGCTCACCGCTGAGATTCTGCAAGAAACCCTGGCCCGTTTTGGGCTAGAAACGGCCTTTCCCGCCAAATTGTTCACCCCTTATAGCTACCGCGACGAAATCGCCCGCGGCATCATCACCGACACCATCCACCAGGCCCACGCCAAGGACGCCCTAGCCTTCAGCGCGCACAGCCCCGAGGTGGCGTCCGTCCTGCGCTCTGCCTGGGAGGCAACCGGCACCTTCAACAAGACCCAGAAAGAAGAGATGATTGAATTTCGCTCTATTCTGCCCGCCGACTGCGTTTTAGAGGCAACCCCTAAGGCCATCACGCTGAACATCGAGCGCACCGACGCCTATCTGGGCGAGCCCCTGCTAGCCGGCTACCGCGAGCGCAGCCCGCTCAATGTGGTGACCAAGAGCGAGCATACCCTCGCCCTGCTAGAAGCGCAGCGGGAGAGGTCTGAGCGGGAGAAGGCCGAGCTGAGGTTGGAGTTAGAGGCTGAGCGGGTTGCTTTGTTGACTCGGCAGATTCAGGACGCTGAAGCCCGCTCGCGCGGGTGGGGGCGGCTGTGGCGGCGGTAGGCTCCGCTGCGCTCTAACCGAGCGTGCGTCATATCGTTGAGCGTGCACTAGCCATGCGCACACTCAGCGATATGACGCACGCTCACCTGATATTGTTGGTGAGCGAGTTCTGCTCTATCGGTTTTTCAAATTTTCTGGAGTCGGCGCAATTGTTGTGGCGTTCATTTCAAACCAATAGCCACCTGATGCATCACAACGAACTACAGCGCCCGTGTTGGTACAGGTAGTAGGTCCAACCGTGATTGATTCACCCACCGGCAAATCAGTTTTCTCAGTGAAAATGTTTGCAGGATCCACCTCCGGTATCGCTTCAAAACGATACCCGTACTTCTCTCCTACTGTGGCACCCTCAAAACTGAACTGTGTAAATTCGACAGGAACCCGCCAACACGATGCTCCATCAGCGTCCAAATGGCACTCAAGATCCAGGGCATCGAACTCGTAGCGAGCCCGACCGTCACCTGTATCGGCAGCCCTGTAGTCCTCCTGGTTGAAGGTAGGTGTTGCAGCTGCCGCTTCACTAGCCTCGGTTGTTTCGGGTGCAGCTGGCTGTGGTTGAGTTTCTTCAGCTGCTACTTCACTTGCTTCGGGTACAGCTGGCTGTGGTTGAGTTTCTTCAGCTGCTGCTCCTGACGAAGAAGCTTGAGCGGTTGCTGAGATTTCACTTGAGGACGATGCGCTGGCAAGAGGGACCTGAGTCGGTTCTGGTACCGCGCTTGATCCCCCACATCCTGCTAAAGCTGAAATTCCGAGCACAAGTGCAACGGGCGCTAATGCATCTACAATCCTGGAACTGACTTTTCCCTTTGCCCTATTCACGGCTCATCTCCATCACGTAGTAGCAACAGCTATCATCAATTACTCTAGGTCACCAACCGACATTATTAGGGCAGTAGCGCATTAAATACCTCGGACGTCGCAGGGTGGGTGTAGATACCCTCGCCGACCTCAGCGGCAGGAATCTGATGGGTAATAGCCAGGGCTACGGTATTGATGAGTTCTTGAGAATCAATGCACCAGAGGGTGGCACCCAGAATCTGGTTGGTTTCTTGGTCGAGCACGAACTGGGCGATGCCCTCAGGCCGGCCCATAATCTTGGGGGCGGGGTACAATCGCCAGGTCAGCGATCTTTGACTCACGCACCTCAATCTCGTGGTGAGCACGAGCAGCCTCAGCGGTGAGCCCTACGGTTGAGAGCGGCGGGTCAATAAAGGTGGTGGTGGGCAGCAGACGGCCGGTGCGGGTGCGGGAGCCATCGCCCCAGCGGTGCGACAGCACAATGCGGTGGTCGTCATAGGACGCGTAGGTGAACTGGGGTGCGCCGGTTACGTCCCCGACCGCGTAGATACCCTCAACGCTGGTGCGGCAGTGTTCATCGACCTCGATTCCCTTCTCGGTGTACTTGACCCCGGCAGCCTCAAGGTTCAGCCCCGCAACTGCCGGGCGGCGTCCTGTCGCTACCAGTATCACCTCATCGTCGAGCTGGTCTGTGGCCTGGTCTACCGAGACGCGCTCATCAACAAGAGTCACGCCCTGGGCTTCTAGGTGCTCGCGCACCGCCTGGGCAATGTGCCGGTCGAGGGCGGGCAGGAAGTCCCCCTCGCCCTTGTAAATGGTCACCCGGCTACCGAAGCCCGAGAACATGGTAGCGAACTCTAGGCCAATCGGCCCGCCGCCGATAATGGCCAGTGACGCCGGGGTGTGCTCTAGCTGCTGGATGCTGGTGGAGTCGTGCACGCGTCCGCCCACTTCCACACCCGAGCTGGCCCCGGTGTTAATAATGATGGTCGATGCGCTCACCTGCACCTGCTCCCCCACCTGCACAGTAGAAGAATCAAGGAACCGGGCAGCGCCGTCTAGAAGCAGCACGCCTTTGCCTTCCAGCATCTTCTGGTTGGCGGCGTTGAGTCGGGCAATGAAACCATTACGGTCATCGCGAGCCTCAGGAAAATCCCGGTGTAGGTGGGTCTGCTCCAGCAGGAACTTGGTTGGAACACAGCCAATATTGATGCAGGTGCCACCGTACATGGCAGGGTCTTGCTCAACCAGCGCTACCCTATCGCCGGCAGCTGCCCGCTTCATGGCAATCGTTTTACCCGCCTTACCAAAGCCCAGTACCAGCACATCGACGGTTAATTCTTCCACCAGATCTCCTTTTGTATGAAAGTCGATTACGGATCTTACCCTGTCTACCTTACTCCCGGCAGGCGTCCGCCCCGGGCACCTGCCTAGCAATTTCGCAGAGAAAAAACTCCCCGCTAGCAGATAGAGTTCGTCTGCTCGCGGGGAGTTGTCGGGGCTAGGGTAAGTTCTAGCTCTGGGTTAGCGCACCTCACCGATCATGTCGAAGGTGGTTGCTGCACCCTTGGTGTTGGAGTTGACCATCACCGCGATGGAGTTCTTACCCTGCTTGAGGTCAGAGGCGGGAATCTCAATGACCAGCGGGGTGGTGCGGGCGGCCCCAAAGTCTACAGCGCGGGTGGCGGTGTAGGTGGGCAGGGCACCCCAGATGAGGTTCTGGCGGGTGTATTCCTTACCGTTGACCCAGATCATCATGCCGTCATCCACGTAGGTAGTCAGAACGAGTTTCTGACCAGCAGCCAAGTTCAGGTTGAGTTCCTTGCGCAGCATCATCGATACCGGCTGGGCGCTGGATGAGAACTGGTACATGGTAGCTACGCGCGGTTCGCCCCAGCCAACCGATGAGTAGGTGGTGTACCACTTGGCGGTGTCGTACTTGTAGTCGGTAGCACGCCAGGTGGAGTCCAGCCCCTGCCAGGCGTTCAGGCCAAAGGCAATCTTCCACTCATCGCCCGATGCCAGAACAGGCTCAGAGTTTTCAGCCGGAACCGCAAAAGGCTCAATGGGAGCAGGGTTGTTGATGACGGTACCGTTGGCAGGAGCCTCAGCAAGGCGCTCGGGCTCAGCGGGAGCGGGCTCTTCCACAACCGGGGGCTCTACCGGGGCAGGGGCCTCAGTGGTTGCTTCGGCGGTCGGAGTAGGCTCGGCAGGCACCTCAGCGGTAGGCTGAACAGTAGGTTCGGCGGTGGGCTCCACCGGAGCTACAGGCTGCTCGGTCTTCTGTGCCAGAGCAACGGGGGTTGAGGCTGAGAAGTTGCCTGCGGCGTCCGCTGATCGCACGAAGTAGCGGGCATCGTCGGTGTGGGCCACCGAGTAGGTGGTATCGGTGGTGGTTGCGATGACGCGGTTATCGCGCAGCACCTGGTAGATGACGTTGCGACCGGCTGAGGGCCAGGTCAGGACGTCGGTGGCCCCGTCGGTGCTCACAGCCAGTGAGCGCGGGGCGGCAGGGGCAGTAACATCGCGCGGGGCGAAGCGGGCAAAGCCCACGGTCTGCTGCATACCGTTAGCACCCTGAGAACGGTTGATGTCGCCACCCAGCCAGAGGGTACCGGTGGAGTCAACGAACTGCTCCCAAACACCGTCACCGCGGGGGCCGCGCAGGTTGGGGGCGAATTCGCCAATTACGCGACCGGTTTCAGCGTCAAAGGCTGCTGAGAGGCGGATGGACTGCAGGTTGAAGAGGCCCTTGTTGGTCCAGGGCTGCATCCAAGTGCCGGAGCCTTCATAGATGTAGTTGCCACAGTGGCAGGCACCGTAGATGACCTTGTTGTTCTGGTCTTCGTAGAGGTCCTGGAAGTCGCCGCCCTCGATGGTGATCGCCGAGTAGAGGCGGCTCATGGTGTTCTTGGCGTACTGGTGGATAATGTGCTCTGAACCGGCAGCCCAGACAGTAGCGCCGGCGTCCTCAACGTCGTTCTGGTAGCCCTGGCGCTGGATGGTGGGGAAGGAGGGTTCCCAGGTCCATGCCTTGGCAATGTTGCCGTCGGTGGTGTTGAGCTGGGCTAGCTTCCAGGTCTTGGTGCCGTTAACCTCTGAGAAGTAGCCTGCGGCGGCGACGGTTGCCCCGTCATCTGCTGCTGAGAGGCCGTTGACGGTGCCGTTGAGGTAGGGGCGCCAGTTGGCGTCCGGTCCGTTCTGGCTGAAGCTGAAGCGACCGGCGTTGCGGGAGTAGCCGGTAGCGCCGGTTTCGGTATTGACCACGTGGGAGAAGGCACCGCCCACGTAGAGGTAGTCGCCCTGCACATCCAGGGTGCGGGCGCTGGTGATGGAGCCTGCACCGCGGTTTTCGATGCCGAAGTTGTAGGTGCGGTCGATTTCACCGGTGACGGGGTTAAGAATGACTAGGCCGGCCACCTTTTCGCCGTTGACCTCGGTGAACTCGCCGCCTACAGCCAGGGTGCCGTTGGGCAGGGCTTCAAGGGCCTTAATCTGACCGTTGAAGGTGGGCATGAAGGTTCGCACAAGCTCACCGGTGGTCACGTCGTAGCCAGCGAGGAACTTCTGCTGTACCTTTTCGCCGGTGGCAGCGTTTTCTACCCAGGCGAAGTCGCCGCCGGTGAAGACGGTGTTACCCACCTGGGTGATGGCCTGCACGTAGGTGTTGAGTTCGCCCAGGGTTCCGGTGCCGGTGGTGTCGCTGGTGCGCCAGGTGACCTTGGCTGAGTAGGAGTTGGGCAGGGCACGGCGGGTAGAGCCGGACGCCCCCGCGTCAGCGTAGTCGGAAAGGTTCAGGTCTGCCTGGGTCAGCTTGGGGCGCAGGAACACCTGGGAGAAGGGGATGGGGTTAGAGCCGGTCTTGGACCACAGGTGGGTCGTGGCGTTATCAGCGCCTCGGGCGATAGGGCCGTAGGCAAAGCCCAGGCGCCAGGCCTGCTGGCTAGTACCGAGGAAGTTGACCTGGTACATGGAGAGTACCGGCTTCATCATCTGCCCGGTGAGGCTGGCGAAGGAGCCGTTGGAGCGGGATACCGTGGGTGAGTCGCCGGTGAAGCGCACATTCTTCCAGGTCTGGGTGCCTGAGAGGGCCCAGGTCCAGTCGGTGGCGTTGGCGCGGGTGGCGGTGACGTTCTGCCATTTGGTGCCCTCGGCGTTGGCTGCACGGCGAATACGGAAGCCCCCAGTCAGGTCTGAGACCTTCTGGTTGCCGATGAGGGCAACTGCACGGGGGTGAAGGCGTCGGTGCCGTCGGGGTTGGTGTAGAGCTCTGAAGCCTTGCCCTTACCGTTGTAGTTTTCTTCCCAGCCGTCGCGGCCGCGGCCGATCATAACCCAGCCGCCGCCGTCAGTTTCCTGGTCGCAGTAGAACTGTTCGGGGGCTGCCATTTCTGGAGTCCAGAGCCAGTAGGTGCCGCTGGTGGCAGCTGGGTCGGTCTGCTTGGCTTCCCAGCAGCTGGCGGCTGCGGTTTCGCTGGTTTTACCGTCAGGGGTGTAGCTATCCGAGGCGGTTGCGCCCGGCAGCACGGTCACAGCGGTAGCCAGAGCGAGGACGCCCACCCCGGCTTTAGTGGCCAGGTTGGGTTTTTTGAGTGAGAAGGGGGCTTTAAACTGGGTGCGAGTTGCTGCCCAAAAATCGCGCGCTGTTGCGCGCTTCGACGGGCGCGCCGAAGTATCTTTATGTTCCATGTGTTCCCTAGTGTGCGAGTAGCCCGCCGGCTGATGGGCGGTGCAAGGTGTGTATATCTAGCTTAGGGTTTACCGCACCCACCTTAACCATTACGGCCTGTGGTCATTGCTGGGGCTAAGTGCCACCAACCGGCCCACAAATAAAAACCGGCCAGGATATACTCCCATATGAAAGCTCCTACACCGCGCTAAAGGAGTCTTCAGCACGAAATAGACTAAGCTGTGGAACCAGCCACACCAGCTCACTTTAACTGAATACAACAAGGACGCCGCCCCGCACTCCCCTGCCCAAAGGCAGGGAGGGTGCGGGGCGGCGTCCTCACATGTTAACCGCGTTGGTTAGATGTTGAAGCCCAGGGCTCGCATCTGGTCGCGGCCGTCCTCGGTAATGCGCTCGGGGCCCCACGGGGGCATCCAAACCCAGTTCACGTGCCACTCATCAATCATGTTTTCCAGGTTCTGCTGAACCTGTTCCTCGATGACGTCCTGCAGGGGGCAGGCGGCGGTGGTCAGGGTCATGTCGAGCACGAGAGCGCCTTCGTCATTCCAGCGCATACCGTAGAGCAGACCCAGATCAACGATATTGACACCCAGTTCGGGGTCAATCACGTTCATGAGGGCCTCTTCGATGGCCTCTTGGCTGGGGGCACCAGCGGGGGCTTCTGACATAGCAGTCACCTTTCAGTTCAGCCGCTACTACTTAGCAGCCAGGTAGCGCTCGTAGCCCTCTTCTTCAAGACGGTCAGCGAGCTCGGGGCCGCCCTGGTCTACCATCTTGCCGTCCACGAAAACGTGAACGAACTGGGGCTTGATGTAACGCAGGATGCGGGTGTAGTGGGTAATCAGCATAACGCCCATGTCATTGGCCTGGTGGGCGCGGTTAACACCCTCAGAAACGACCTTGAGAGCGTCGACGTCCAGGCCGGAGTCGGTCTCATCGAGAATACCGAACTTGGGCTTGAGCAGTTCCAGCTGCAGGATCTCGTGGCGCTTCTTTTCGCCGCCGGAGAAGCCTTCGTTGACGTTACGGGAGATGAAGGCGGGGTCGATGGAGAGGTTCTCCATGGCTGCCTTAACGTCCTTGGTCCAGGTGCGCAGGGCGGGAGCTTCGCCGTCAACAGCGGTCTTGGCTGAACGCAGGAAGTTGCTCATGGTGACACCGGGGATTTCGACGGGGTACTGCATAGCCAGGAAGAGACCGGCGCGAGCACGCTCATCGACGGACATCTCGGTGACGTCTTCACCGTCGAGCAGGATCTCACCGGAGTCAATCTGGTACTTGGGGTGGCCGGCGATGGTAGAAGCCAGGGTGGACTTACCGGAGCCGTTGGGGCCCATAATCGCGTGGATTTCACCGGAGTTGATAGTGAGGTTGACGCCCTTGAGGATGGGCTTGGTGTTTTCGTCGTCCAGAATAACGGAGACGTGGAGGTCCTTGATTTCAAGGGTTGCCATAGTTTGTTTCTCCTGTAAAAGGTAAAGCTTTAGTTGTTGGAAATCGCGAGTTCAGCTTCGAGGGCGTCGGTGAGCTGTTCTTCGAGCTCGGGGATGCGGATCTGCTGAATAATCTCGTTGAGGAAGCCGCGGACGACCAGGCGGCGGGCTTCAGCCTCGGGAATACCGCGGGCCTGCAGGTACCAGAGGTGCTGCTCGTCGAGCTGACCGGTGGTGGATGCGTGGCCGGCGCCTTCGATGAGGCCGGTTTCGATTTCCAGGTTGGGTACGGAGTCAGCGCGGGGGCCGTCTTCGAGAATCAGGTTACGGTTGAGCTCGTAGGTGTCGGTGCCTTCTGCGTCCTTACCGATGAGCACATCGCCTACCCATACCGAGTGTGCGCCCTTGCCCTGCAGGGCACCCTTGTAGGTGACGCGGGACTTGCAGTTGGGCTCGGTGTGGGCTACGAAGAGACGGTTCTCAATGTGCTGGCCGGCATCGACGAAGTAGAGGCCGTACATCTCGGTTTCAGCGCCGGGGGCGGTGAACTTGGTGGAGGAGGTGACGCGCACCAGGTCGCCACCGAGGGAGATGTTGACGTGCTTGAACTTGGCGTCGCGACCCAGAGCAGCGTACTGGGCTGAGGCGTGAATCGCGTCGTCCTCCCACTGCTGAACGGTGATGACGGTCAGTGAGGACGAGTCGCCCACCTTGAATTCAACGTTCTGGGAAAGCACGGCTGAGCCGGTGTGGCGCAGCACGACAACAGCCTTGGAGAAGGGCTTGGTCTCGATGAAGAGGTGCTGGGCTGCGGCGTCCTTGTGGGTGCCGTTGATAGCAACCTCAATCTGGCCTTCCAGTTCAGCTTCGGCGGGAACGGTAATGGCGGTTGCCTCGGAGAAGGTGCTCCAGGCGTTGGCCGCTACGCGGTCCTCGGGAATACCGGCTGAGCCGATGCGAGCGTCGTCGCGAGCGATAGTCTCGACCTGGACGCCGGCGGGCGCGTTGACCTCTACGGCGGGGGCAGCACCGGTGAGTTCATCGGTGTGCAGGCCGCCCAGACGCTTGAGCGGGGTGAAACGCCAGTCTTCTTCGCGGCCGGTGAGGGCTGCGAAGTCTTCAACCTTGTAGGAGGTCTTGCGCTCGGCGCGGGAGACGTCAATCTCGACCTTGTCGGTGTTGTGCTTTGAGACGCGGATGGTGTCGTCGGTGGCCAGCTCGGTTGCGAGCTTCTCACCTTCCTGGTCCATACCGGGAATCGCGGGGTTGTTGTGACCCTGGTTTTCTGCGTTAGCCATAATTTAGCCTACGGATCCTTCCATCTGGAGTTCGATCAGGCGGTTGAGTTCAAGCGCGTATTCCATGGGCAGCTCGCGGGCGATGGGCTCCACGAAGCCGCGCACGATCATGGCCATGGCTTCGTCTTCGGGCAGGCCGCGCTGCTGCAGGTAGAAGAGCTGTTCTTCTGAGACGCGGGAGACGGTTGCCTCGTGACCCATGGTGACGTCGTCCTCGCGGATATCTACGTAGGGGTAGGTATCTGAGCGGGAGATGGTGTCGACCAGCAGGGCGTCACAGACCACCGAGCTCTTAGCGTGGGAGGCACCTTCGCGCACCTGTACCAGGCCGCGGTAGGCCGCACGGCCACCGTTACGAGCCACAGACTTGGACACGATGGTGGATGAGGTGTTGGGGGCGATGTGAACCATCTTGGAACCGGTGTCCTGGTGCTGACCCTCGCCTGCGAAAGCGATGGAGAGGGTCTCGCCCTTGGCATGCTCACCGACCATGTAAACAGCCGGGTACTTCTGGGTGACCTTGGAGCCGATGTTGCCGTCGATCCATTCCATGGTGGCACCTTCGTGGGCGATGGCGCGCTTGGTCACCAGGTTGTAGACGTTGTTCGACCAGTTCTGAATGGTGGTGTAGCGAACGCGGGCGTTCTTCTTGACCACGATTTCAACCACTGCTGAGTGCAGTGAGTCGGTCTTATAGATGGGGGCGGTGCAGCCTTCGATGTAGTGAACGTAGGAGCCCTCGTCAGCGATGATGAGGGTACGCTCGAACTGGCCCATGTTCTCGGTGTTAATGCGGAAGTAGGCCTGCAGGGGGATCTCTACGTGAACTCCCGGGGGCACGTAGACGAAGGAGCCACCTGACCATACGGCGGTGTTCAGGGCTGCGAACTTGTTGTCACCGGCGGGGATGACGGAGCCGAAGTATTCTTCGAAGAATTCGGGGTGTTCCTTGAGGGCGGTGTCGGTGTCCAGGAAGATAACGCCCTGGGCTTCGAGGTCCTCGCGGATCTGGTGGTAGACAACCTCTGACTCGTACTGGGCGGCTACGCCGGCGACCAGGCGGTTACGTTCTGCTTCGGGGATGCCGAGCTTTTCGTAGGTGTTGCGGATGTCTTCGGGCAGTTCTTCCCAGGTTTCGGCCTGGCGCTCGGTGGAGCGGACGAAGTACTTGATGTTGTCGAAGTCGATGTCCGAGAGGTCTGCACCCCAGGTGGGCATGGGCTTGCGGTCGAAGAACTTGAGGGCCTTCAGGCGAAGGTCCAGCATCCATTCGGGTTCGTTCTTCTTGGCTGAAATGTCGCGCACGACATCTTCGTCAAGACCACGCTTTGCAGCCTGGCCTGCTTCATCGGAGTCAGCCCAGCCGTACTCGTAGGTACCGATACCTTCGAGTTCGGGGTTTGCCTCCAGAATTTCTGAAATGACGGTGTTGTTGGCGGTGCGCTCAACCTGTTCAGTCATTACGGCCTTTCTTGGTGGGTTGGTTTTCACCGAGGTAAATCGGTGAAATCTTCTTCTCAGTGGCAGGGCCTGCCGGGCAAGCCCTGCCGGTGGAAAGTTTTAGGGGGCGATGTCGCCTGGGGTTTCTTCGGGGTTTTGTGGGGCGGACGCCGGTGGGCGTCCGAGCGGGATGTGGGTGGTGCAGACGTGGGCGCCACCTGCCATGGTGGAGAGTCTGCGCACATCGACCCCGAGAAGTTCGGAGATGATTTCGGTTTCCTGGTCGCAGAAGACGGAGAAGTCTTCGGCGAGGTCTCGCACGGGGCAGTGGCCCTGGCAGAGCTGGATGGAGGCCAGCAGGTTATCGGGCAGCTTAGACCGCATGCCAACAGTCGGGGCCATTTCGTTGGCGGTGGCGACGAAGCCGTCGTGGGTCATTGCTTCTGCGAGCGCTTCGGCGCGGGCTGAGACGTCATCGCCTGCCGCTTCGACGATGGGGCGGTAGCGCTCTGCCATGTCGTGGGCGCGGGCTGAGGCGAACTGGCGCAGGGCGTCTTCGCCGACGGCGTCCTTGAGCATGGTGAGGGCGTCGCGGGCGATATCGAGGTAGTCGTTGCCCAGTTCGCTGTGCCCCTGCGGGGCGATGACGTAGCGGCGGGCGGGACGGCCTGCTCCGGCACCGTGCTGGCGGTGGGAGGCAACCTCGATGAGGCTGTTCTTTTCAAGCGCGTCGAGGTGGCGGCGGACGGCTGCCGGGGTGAGGCTGAGCAGTTCACCCAGTTTGGCCGCAGAAACAGGGCCGTGAGTGAGAACTCCCTGGAGCACGCGGTCGCGCGTGCGTTCCTCTGTTTCTGCAGGGCGGGCAGTTTTAGTGGTCACAGTTCTGCCTTTCTCTGCGGAATACACAAATAAAGTATGTCGTAATTGGGGTCCTTTAAGCTAGTAAGGACTACCTATTTAAGGCAGTACGGCAGCAGGCGTCCGCCCAGAGCCGAAACGAAAGGGCTAGAATAGACGGGTGACGACACACCACCTGCCCCCCAGCCTTAGCCCACGTGAGAGCGTATCTGACGCACCCGCGTCCGCCGCTCTCATCATTGACAACCTGGTCAAGGACTTCACCCCCTCCAAGGACTTCGCGCGCAAGCACCCCGAAGCCCTCACCAGCGAGGGGCTCAAACGAGCGGTAGACCACCTCTCCCTCACCATTGAACCGGGTCAGGTAACGGTTCTGCTGGGAGCTAACGGGGCCGGGAAAACCACCACCCTAGCCTGCGCCCAGGGCCTGCTCAAACCCACCGGCGGCAATATCTCCCTGCTCGGTCACACACCCTGGGGGGCCTCCCCTGAACTGCGTGCCCGCGTTGGCATCATGCTGCAGGACGGCGGCCTACCCCCGTCCGTCCGTCCGCTTCCCCTGCTGCGGCACATCGCCAGCATGTACACCAACCCCCTCGACGTTGACGCCCTAGCAGCCCGACTCGGGATTGATGCCTTTAACGGCACCACCATCCGCAGACTCTCGGGCGGGCAAAAGCAGCGGGTCGCCCTGGCCGCTGCCATCATCGGCCGGCCCGACATTCTCTTTCTCGACGAACCCACCGCCGGCCTCGACCCCCAATCACGCAGCGTCGTTTTCGACATCATCCGCGAACAGCGCGACGCCGGCGTAGCCGTTGTACTCACCACCCACCTGCTCGATGACGCCCAGCGCATCGCCGACTACGTCTACATGATTGAGCACGGCAGAGTCGTACTGGCCGGAACCATGGTCCAGGTGCTAGCCAGCGGGCAGGACGACGCCCGCCGCCTCACCTTTACCGCCCCGCCCGGCATCACCCTTGCAGCCATCTGGCCCGCAGGCGACTCCCCCCTGCACCTGGTCGAAGAGCCCCAGGGTCACTACCAGCTCACCGGCCCGCTCACGGCCCAGCACCTAGCCGACCTCACCGCCTACTGGGCCGTCCAGGGCTACATGCCCGGCGAATTCTCCCTGGCCAACCGAACACTAGAAGACGTCTTCCTCGAACTATCAGGCAGTGATATCCGATGAGCACCACCTCAACAGCAGCACCAGCCCTCACCCGCGTGCTAGCCCAGGGCAAGTTCGAAACCATCGCCATGCTCAAAAACGGTGAGCAGCTCATGCTGAACATCGCCTTCCCCATCATGGGCCTACTGGCTCTTGCCTACACCAGCTTTCTCGACCCCTGGGCGAACCGCTACGGGGTAAGCCGCGTCGACATTGCTGTACCTGGCGTGCTAGCCCTGTGCGTGCTCTCCACCGCGCTCTCAGGTCAGGGTATTGCCACCGGCTTCGACCGCCGCTACGGGGTGCTGCGCTTTATCTCCACCACCCCGCTCGGCAAGGGCGGCCTGATTGCGGGCAAGGTGCTGGCGGTGCTCGCGGTCCTCCTGATTCAGTACCTGCTAGTGGGGGCGCTCGGCCAGCTACTGGGCTGGACGGCCACCGTGCCCGGCGTCCTCATGTCCCTGCCGACCCTCTTACTGGGGGCAGCATGCTTCACCTCCCTGGGGCTACTCATCGCCGGGACCGTGCGCGCCGAAGCAACCCTGGCTATCGTCAACATGGCCTGGGTGCTGCTGGCCGCCGCCGGAGGAATCCTGATTCCCACCGACCGCTACCCCGCTTGGCTGGGCTCCATCATCGACCTGCTGCCCTCAGCCGCCTTAGGCAACGCCCTGCGCGGGGACTACATCTACCACAGCTTCCTGCTGCTCCCCCACCTCATCCTGGTAATAGCAACCGTCGTTTTTGCCACCCTGGCCACCCGATTCTTCAAATGGTCAGCCTAACCTGCCCCACACCGTCCGCAACCCTCGTGAAGGAAAGCTCCATGCCGACCACGCACACACCCACCGCAGGCACCTACCAGCCTGCCAGCCTGGGTGAAAAACTTATCCCCCGCAGCTACACCCGCTGGGTCAAACAGACCGCCTGGGCAGTAGCCATCGCCAATATCGTGCTCATTATCTCTGGCGGCGTCGTCCGTCTGACCGGCTCCGGCCTGGGCTGCGACGCCTGGCCCCGCTGCACCTCAGACGGCTCCTGGACCACCACCCCCGAAATGGGCATCCACGGCATGGTCGAATTCGGCAACCGCCTACTAACCTTCGTGCTGGCCGCCGTTACCGTCATCGCCTTCCTGGCGGTGCTGCGGGTGGTATTCCCTGAGCGTCTCTCGTTGGGTCGCTTCATCTGGAGCCTCCTCGTGGGCAGTCGATCCGAGAGCTTCCGCGCTCAAGGGTTAGGCGCCTGGCTCGAGTCGCGCGGCTTTGTCGCCCCCCGCTCCCGCTATTCTGACCTCTTCAACCTGACCCTGCTGCTGCTCTGGGGTATTCCGGTGCAGGCTGTGGTCGGCGGTATTTCGGTCTGGCTGCGCCTCAATCCCTGGATGATTACCGCCCACTACATGCTTTCAGCCCTGATGATCATGATTGCCGGTATCTACCTCAACCGTGTCTACCGCTACTTTGAGGGTACAGCTGCCCGCGAGGGGCTCGTCCCCGCTGCCGCCCCGGCTCATGCCCCAACTCAGGGCGCGGATGCCGGCGCCCCCGCGTCCGCCCACCTCATGCGGGTGCTCGGTTGGGTCGGCGTGGTGCTGGTTGTTGCGCTGATGTTCATGGGCACGGTTACGACGGGTACCGGCCCGCACGCGGGTGACGCCGAGACCCACCGCCACGCTTTTAACCCGGTGTGGGTGACCCGCCTGCACGGTTCTCTTGTGTGGATTTACTGCGCTTCGGTGCTGGGCTTCTTTGCGCTGTGGCGGTCAAAGGGGTGGGCCCCTATCTTTGGGAAGTCTCTGGCCTTTGTGCTGGTGGTGCTGGGCTACCAGGCCATCGTGGGTTACACCCAGTACTTCAACGGGCTGCCGATTTGGCTGGTGGAGATGCACCTGATCGGGTCGGGTGTGTTCGCCCTGGCGGCGTCTTCGCTGTTTGAGCGGCAGCTGGTGCTCTCCTCCCCCGCTGCGCGTGAGAAGGCGGTGGGACGCGTCCGGACGGCGTAGCCCTCCTCCTCCTCCAGTAGGTACCATCTAAATCAGAAAAACCCACCAACTAGGTGGGTTTTTCTGATTTAAATGGTCTTTTCCACAGGCGCGCGCCAATGCTTCATAGAGGCGTCATCACTGCACCAACTTACTACCGTGTCAGGGCTCATTCCCTTGAATTTTCTCGCTTCACCCGCCTTCAGGTTATCCACAGACTGCACTGGCTCTAGCAAAAGTGAGACTGCATCAGTGAGTCTAGAGCCATGTCAATGCATGAATACATCAACGCAGTCCGCACGGCCCGGCAGCTTCTGAACCAGGGCTACACCTACGACCACATCAACCGAGACGTAAAAACCCAGAAACTCACACGCGTCAGAAAGGGTATCTACTGCCCAACAGCCTGGTGGGACTCCCTGAAACCCTATGAAATCTACAGAGTCCAGATCGCCGCAGTACACCTGTCAGACCCATCTACCACTTTTTCGCACGCCGCTGCCGCTTGCCTACACGGATTAGCTCTAGCGAAAACCCCGCCAGCAGTCGATATCGTTGGCCCACCAGATTCACGCGGACGGGCTGCCGGAACCCGCAAACATTACACCTATAAACCGATAGAGGAGCACAGGACGCTCGTGGGCGGCTTGAGAGTGACAGGCTTGCTTCAGACGGTGGTAGATTGCGCGCGGTATCTTCCCGTAAACGAGTCAACCGTCATCGCAGATAGTGCCTTGAACCAAAAACTGGTGAGTGTAGAGGAACTCTCTCTTGAGCTTTCTCAGATAGTTGGGTGGGGTTCTCGCAAATGTCGAAGGGTTGCACTGGGTATGAGCCCCCATGCCGAAAGCCCGGGTGAAACCTTACTTCGTCTTATCTTGATTGATGCGGGTCTGCCAGCACCGGCCGAACAGGTTGAGGTAACCGTTGGCGGGCTACGTTTCAGGCTTGATTTGGCCTACCCTGATCAGATGATTGCCCTTGAGTTTGATGGCGAGGTCAAGTATAAGAACTTCGGCCCACGACAAGATGCTGAGTGGTCTGAGCGCCGTCGGGAGTCTCTTCTCCAAAATTCGGGGTGGACAGTCCGCCGGTATCGGTGGGTTGATCTTATGACGCGCCGGGCAGAAATCGTTGCCGAAATCCGTTACCTCCTTAACCGCTAGCGTCCGCCAGAAAAGACCATTTAAATCAGAAAAACCCACCTAGTTGGTGGGTTTTTCTGATTTAGATGGTACCTACCTGTTTAGAGGGGGAGCACCGGGCCACCCACGAAGGGGTCGACCGCCAGAGCAATGAACAGCACGGTCAGGTAGGTGATTGAGCCGTGGAAGACCACCATAGCGGTCCGGCTGGTTGCCTGCTCCGCCAGCGCCAGGCGGTGCAGCTTGTGGCAGTGGTAGAGGAACCAGGCCCCAATCAGCACAGCGGTCGCCGTGTACACCCAGCCAGCGCCGCCCAGGGGCACCAGCAGCAGGGAACACATCACCATGGCCCAGCCGTACAGCACCACCTGCACCGAAACACTCTTGGCCGAATCGGTCGCACCCAGCATAGGAATGCCGGCGGCCCGGTAGTCCTCGGCGTACTTCATCGACAGAGGCCAGTAGTGCGGGGGCGTCCACAGGAAAATCACCATAAAGAGCACCACAGCTGCCCAAGAAATGGTGTTCTCTACAGCCGCCCAGGCAATAAAGACCGGCATGCAGCCCGCCAGGCCGCCCCAGACGATGTTCTGCTTGGTGCGCTTCTTCAGCCACAGGGAGTAGAAGACAACGTAGAGGAAAATCGCGACGACACCGAGACCGGCAGCCAGCGGGTTTACCAGGAAGTAGAGGTACACGATTGAAACAACCGACAGCACCCAGGCAAAGACGAGGGCTTCCCGGTCGGTGAGTTCGCCGGTGACTAGCGGACGCTTCTCGGTGCGCTTCATCAGTCGATCAGCTTCGCGGTCGATATAGCAGTTGAAGGCACAGGACGCACCGGCGGCAAGTGAGCCGCCAATCATGGTGTGGAGCACCAGCCAGAGGTTGGGGAAGCCGCCGGCGGCAAAAATCATGGTGGGCGCGGTGGTTACCAGAAGCAGCTCAATAATTTGAGGCTTCGTGAGGTGAATGTAGGCCCTAATTTTGCGACCCAGGGAGACGCGGCCGGGTGCAGGCGCAGCGGGGGTTTGCTGGCCTTCTTCGGTACGGTCGATCACGGTGTTGATGCCATGGCCCTTCACGTATGCTGACTTCCCTTGACTGTTGTGTGTGCAGCTCTTCGGTTCCCCCGCCGGGTGATTCACTATGTGAAACAGGTGGCGGTTTTCGGCGTGTTGGAGGTGCGGACGCCGTCTGCGCGCCCGAGTGCCCCTCGCACCGATTTTTTGGGTGGTGCCCATCACTTTTAGCCGGGGTTGGCCGGTTTGTGAGCACGCCAAAAGAGCTTTTGGTCAAATTACATCGTATAACGCCTACCTACCCCCTGGCTAATAGATTAAGCGCACCCCTAAAGCGGGGGCGTCCGCTGAGAGGCAAACCAAGCCCACATATGCGCAGGTGAACTATCCTGGAAGTAGCGTCTTTTGCCGGTTTTACCGTGTGCTTGTGTGGGCTTGTCCCGCTGGGCGTCGGTGGGCGGGTAGAAGAATAAGTTTGATGAATATTTCTGGGTAGCCAGATTGAGAGAGGACGGCTGATGCCTAACCTGAATCAGAAGCTTGAATGGACCGAGAAAGACCAGCGCGCGGTTGATACCGCTCGCGTGCTTGCTGCGGACGCCGTTGAGAAGGTTGGCTCGGGCCACCCCGGTACCGCGATGAGCCTGGCTCCTGTGGCCTACCTGCTCTTCCAGAAGGTCATGCGTCAGGATCCCCGTGATGACCGCTGGGAGGGCCGCGACCGCTTCATCCTCTCCCCCGGACACACCTCACTGACCCTGTACAACCAGCTATTCCTGGGTGGTTTTGGTCTGGAACTTGAGAATATTAAGGCCCTGCGTACCGCAGGTGCCCTGACTCCCGGCCACCCCGAGTTCGGTCACACTAAGGGCGTCGAAATCACGACCGGCCCCCTGGGCCAGGGCCTGGCGTCCGCTGTGGGCTTTGCATACGCCCAGCGTCGCATGCGCGGCCTCTTCGACCCCGAAGCTGCTCCCGGCACCTCCCCCTTTGACCACACCGTCTTCACCATTGCCTCTGAGGGCGATGTGCAGGAGGGTGTAACCGCAGAGGCGTCCGCTCTGGCCGGCCACCAGCAACTGGGCAACCTGGTCGTGATCTACGACCGCAACCACATCTCCATTGAAGATGACACCGACGTGGCTTTCACCGAGGACGTCGCAGCCCGCTACGAAGCCTACGGCTGGGACGTTGCCAAGGTGGATTGGACCGTAGGCGGCGACTACAAGGAAGATGTCGAAGCCCTTTACGACGCTATCGTTGGAGCCACCAAGGTCACCGATAAGCCCTCCTTCATCGAACTGCGCACCATCATCGGCTACCCCGCTCCCACTAAGCAAAACACCGGTGGTATCCACGGCTCCAAGCTGGGTGCCGACGAAGTTGCAGCCACCAAGAAGGTACTGGGCTTCGACCCCGAACAGCACTTCGTGGTAGAGCCCGAGATTCTTGAGCACACCCGCGCCCTGGTCGAGCGCAGCGCAGCTGAGCGTGACGAGTGGCAGAAGTCCTTCGACGCCTGGGCTACTGCCAACCCCGAGCAGGCCAAGCTCTACGAGCGCCTGGTTGCTGGCGAGCTGCCCGCCGAGCTGGATGAGGCTCTGCCCACCTTTGAGGCTGGCACCTCCATCGCAACCCGTGCAGCATCGGGCAAGGTTATCAACGCAATCGCTCCGGTTCTGCCCGAGCTCTGGGGCGGTTCAGCCGACCTAGCAGGGTCAAACAACACCACCATCGATACCGAGAAGTCCTTCAACCCCGAGTCCCGCTCCACCAAGAGCTGGACCGGCCACCCCTACGGTCGTGTGCTGCACTTCGGTATTCGCGAGCACGCCGCCGCAGCTATCACCAACGGTATCGCGCTGTCTTCGCCCACCCGTCCTTTCTCCGGAACCTTCTTCGTCTTTACCGACTACCAGCGCCCGGCCGTCCGCCTGGCAGCGCTCATGGGTGTGCCCAACATCTTCGTCTGGACCCACGACTCTATCGGTCTGGGCGAGGACGGCCCCACCCACCAGCCCGTTGAGCACCTGACCGCTATGCGCGCAATCCCCAACCTCGATGTTGTGCGCCCCGCTGACGGTAACGAAACCGCTGTAGCCTGGCGCAAGATTCTGGACATCAAGGACCACCCCGCCGGCCTGGTGCTCTCCCGCCAGAACCTGACCAACGTGGCTCGTGAAGACCTGCACGCGGACGCCGAGGGCGAGAAGTTCGCTTCGGCTAACGGTGCTGCCCGCGGCGGTTATGTACTGGCTGACACCGAGGGCACCCCCGACGTCATCCTCATTGCCACCGGTTCTGAGGTCGAGGTTGCACTAGCTGCCCGCACCCAGCTAGCAGAAGAGGGTATCGCCGCCCGCGTTGTCTCCATGCCCTGCCGCGAGTGGTTCGCAGCCGAGTCTGCCGAGTACCGCGAGTCAGTTATCCCCTCCGCCGTCAAGGCCCGCGTGACCGTTGAAGCCGGCCTGGCCATGCCCTGGATGGACATTCTGGGCGAAGCAGGCCGCGCCGTTTCCCTGGAACACTACGGTGCCTCAGCCTCAGCCGAGGAACTCTTCGCCGACTACGGCTTCACCGCCGAGAACGTCGCAGCCAAGGCCCGCGAGTCCATCGCCGCTGCCCGCTAACAGAACTTCAAGTTAAGGAAAACATTATGACTACCCCCACCCAGAAGCTTTCAGACGCAGGCGTCTCCATCTGGCTCGATGACCTCTCCCGCGAGCGTCTCACCAGCGGTAACCTGCAGGAGCTCATCGACACCAAGAACGTGGTCGGCGTAACCACCAACCCCTCCATCTTCGCTGCCGCTCTGTCGAACGGCGCAGCCTACGCCGAGCAGATGAAGAAGCTGGCAGCAGAGGGCACCGAAGCAGAGGCAGCTGGCTTTGCTGCCATGATTGACGACGTGCGCGACGCCTGCGACGTGTTTGCCCCCATCTACGAGGCAACCCAGGGCTTTGACGGCCGCGTCTCCATCGAGGTCTCTCCCCTGCTGGCCCGCGAATCAGCTGCAACCCTGGCCCAGGCTAAGGAACTCTACTCAGCAGTTGGCCGTGAAAACGTCATGATCAAGATTCCCGCCACCGAAGAGGGCCTAGAGCCCATCGCTGAGGCCCTGGCTGAAGGTATCTCGGTCAACGTAACCCTGATTTTCTCCCTGGAGCGTTACCGCGCCGTCATCAACGCCTACCTGCTGGGCCTCGAAAAGGCACTGGAAAACGGTAAGGACCTCTCAAAGATCCACTCCGTTGCCTCCTTCTTCGTCTCCCGCGTCGACACAGAGATCGATGCCCGCCTTGAGGCCATCGGCACCGACGAAGCCCTCGCCCTGCGCGGCAAGGCCGGTGTAGCTAACGCCCGCCTGGCCTTCGAGGTCTACGAGCAGGCCTTCTCCTCCGAGCGCTGGGCCCGCCTGGAAGCCGCAGGTGCCAACCGCCAGCGTCCACTCTGGGCATCCACCGGCGTGAAGAACCCCGCCTACCCCGACACCCTCTACGTCACCGAGATCGCAGCCCCCGGCACCGTCAACACCATGCCCGAGGCAACCCTCAACGCAACCTTCGACCACGCAGAGGTTGCGGGTAACGCTATCGAGGGCACCTACGAGGAATCCACCGAGATCCTCAACCAGCTCGAAGCTGTAGGTATCTCCTACAACGACGTGGTAGAAAAGCTGGAAACCGAAGGCGTTGAGAAGTTCGAGGTCTCCTGGAAGGAACTGCTCAACACCGTCACCGCCGCACTGGCTGACAGCAAGTAGTACCGTTTCACGCTGAGGGTGGGGGTCGTATCCCCCACCCTCACTGCACCCGCTCACCATCACCCCAGCCCGGCGGCAAGCACCCGCCGGCGGTGGGCACTAGTACACTAGAACAAGAGAACCGCGGCAGCCCCCACACCTTTCACAGCTGCCGCCCCAACCAACCTGTGAAGGATTCACGGCGGTGGCCAACACTCACGATTCAAACCCCCTGCGCGACCCGCGCGACCGCAGACTGACCCGCGTGGCAGGCCCGTCCTCCCTGGTCTTCTTCGGCGTCACCGGCGACCTTGCGCGCAAGAAACTACTCCCCGCGGTCTATGACCTGGTTAACCGCGGCCTGCTCCCGCCCAGCTTTGGCCTGGTGGGTTTTGGACGCCGCGAGTGGAGCCACGAGGACTTCCAGCAGGAGGTGCGCGGGCACGTTGAAGCCCACGCCCGCACCCCCTTTCGCGAGGACGTCTGGAACCAGTTCGCTGCCGGCATTCGCTTTGTCACCGGCACCTTCGACTCCGATGAGTCCTTTGAAAAGCTCAAGGCAACCCTGGCAGAGCTCGACGAAACCCGAGGCACCCGCGGCAACCACGCCTTCTACCTGTCAATTCCTCCCAAGGACTTCGACCAGGTACTACAGAAGCTAGCCGATCACGACCTGGCCAACCACAACCAGCACGAGGGGTGGCGCCGTGTGGTTATCGAAAAGCCTTTCGGCCACAACCTCGAAACCGCCCGCGAGCTCAACGCCATTGTTGAGCGGGTCTTCCCCGCCGATTCGGTCTTCCGTATCGACCACTACCTGGGCAAGGAAACCGTGCAGAATATTCTGGCCATGCGCTTTGCCAACCAGATGTTCGAGCCCCTGTGGAACGCCACCAACGTCGACCACGTGCAGATCACCATGGCCGAAGACATCGGCATCGGTACCCGCGCTGGCTACTACGACGGCGTGGGCGCTGCCCGCGACGTCATTCAGAACCACCTGCTGCAGCTGCTGGCGCTCACCGCCATGGAAGAGCCCGTCAGCTTCAACGCCGAGCACCTGCGCGCCGAGAAGGCCAAGGTGCTTGAGGCAGTCCAGATTCCCGATGATATTGCCTCAGCCTTTGCCATCGGCCAGTACGCTGCCGGCAACCAGGGCGGTGAAGAGGTCAACGGCTTCTTTGACGAGAACGACATTCCCGCCGACTCCCGCACCGAAACTTTCGCCGCCCTCAAGCTGAACATAAACACCCGCCGCTGGGCGGGCGTGCCCTTCTACCTGCGCGCGGGCAAGCGCCTGGGTCGCCGCGTCACCGAAATTGCCGTGGTCTTCAAGAAGGCTCCCAACCTGCTCTTTGGCGGCAGCGCCGATAGCTCCGGCCAGAATGCGATTGTGATTCGCGTGCAGCCCGATGAGGGAATGACCCTGCGCTTTGCCTCGAAGGTGCCCGGCACCCAGATGGAAATCCGCGACGTCAACATGGACTTTGGCTACTCCC
The DNA here is from genome assembly GCF_042660305.1 of Rothia nasimurium. Lineage (NCBI taxonomy): Bacteria > Bacillati > Actinomycetota > Actinomycetes > Micrococcales > Micrococcaceae > Rothia > Rothia nasimurium. Next base: position 55,779 of record NZ_JBHSTW010000035.1, on the reverse strand, counting down.
ACTCCTTCACCGAAGAGTCCCCCGAGGCCTACGAGCGTCTGATTCTCGATGTGCTGCTCGGTGAGCCCCCGCTCTTCCCCCGCCACGAAGAGGTTGAGCTCTCCTGGAAGATTCTTGACCCCTTCGAAGAATACTGGGAAGAAAACAAAATCAAACCCGAAGCCTACGCCCCCGGCTCGTGGGGCCCGGCTTCAGCCCACGAAATGCTGGAACGCGACGGCCGTGCTTGGAGGCGCCCATGATGAAGAAACTCAAAGACACCACTGTGGGCGAAGTTGCCAAGGAGCTCTCCCGCCTGCGCAGTGAGGAGGGGGCGACCACGTCCTCTCGCGTGCTGACCCTGGTCATTCTGGCCGAGAAGGGCCACTCAAAAACCGCTGTTGAGGCGGCCCTGAAGGCATCCTACGAGCACCCCTCCCGCATTATCGTCCACATTGATTACGGTCAGGACGCCGACGATCGGCTCGATGCCCGCATTTACGTGGGCGGCGACGCGGGTGCTTCAGAACTCATCATTCTGCGCGGGTACGGTTCAGCGGCTGTTGCTACCGAGTCCCTGATTTCGGGGCTGCTGCTACCCGACTCCCCCATCGTTGCCTGGTGGCCCCACTCGGTCCCCGAGAACCCAGCAGAGCACTCGATCGGCAAGATTGCCCAGCGCCGTATCACCGATTCAGCCCGTGCCTACGACCCCCTGGGTGTGCTAGAGAAGCTGGCTGCCAGCTACAAGGACGGCGACACCGACCTGGCCTGGATTCGCCTGACCCTCTGGCGTATTCAGATTGCTGCTGTCTTCGACCAGATTGAGCCTGCCCCCGTCAAGCGCGTGGTGGTCTCCGGTTCGTCCATGAGCCCCTCGGTTGTTCTGCTCGGTGCCTGGCTGGGTGACCGCCTGGGCGCTGAGGTGCACCTGCGCACCACCGACGTGCAGCGCGGCCTCTACAAGGTAGAACTTGAACGTGAAGACGGCTCCATCATCATCCACCGCCCCGGTCGCAACATTGCTACCATTTCTTCCCCCGGTGTACCCGACCAGCAGATTTCCCTGCCGGCCCGCTCCCTGGCCGACTGCCTGGCAGAAGAACTGCGCCGCCTTGATCCCGATGAGGTCTACGGCGAGGTGCTCAAGTCTGTTGTCGCCAGTGGCAACATCGTGGTCGATGTGAACGTAGACGATGTGCACGATGAGGGCGCCGACTATACGGAGGTCTACGATGCCTAATCCTATTGTCGTTTCCCATCTTGATAAGGCCCAGCTGCAGCTGGCCGGTGCCACCCGCATCATCAATGTGGCCACCACCGCTGTGGCTGCCCGCGGTATTGCCCACCTGTCGCTAACCGGTGGCACCATGGGCATTGCGGTACTTGCGGGTATTGCAGAAAGCCCGCTGAGCGCTACCGTGGACTGGTCCAAGGTTCATTTCTGGTGGTCAGACGAGCGGTTTGTGCCTCGCGGCCACGCTGATCGCAACGAACAGCAGGCCAAGGACGCCTGGCTCACCTCCCTGGGGCTACCGGAGGAGAACCTGCACGTCATGGGTGCCTCAGATGTTTTTGACACCCCGGAGGCAGCGGCCGAAGCCTACACCGCTGAGCTGGCTCGCTACGCCCCCGAGGGTGAGGCGTCCCCCCTCTTTGACCTGACCCTGCTGGGTATGGGGCCCGATGGCCACATCGCCTCCCTCTTCCCCGACCGGGCCGAGATTCTAGAGGCTGAGGCCACCGCCCTTGCGGTGCACGACTCCCCCAAGCCCCCACCCACCCGCGTAAGCCTGACCCTGCCGGTGATTAACTACTCAGAGCGCATCTGGTTCCTGGTTGCCGGTAGCGACAAGGCCGAGGCAACTGCCCGCCTGCGGGCGGCGTCCGCTCTGCCTGAAACCCAGCTAACCGCCGAAATCCTCACTCAGACCCCGGCAGCTGGGGCCCGCGGCCTGCTCGAAACCCTGATTCTGGCAACCGAGGACGCCCTCGGCTCAGCTTCCTAGAGTTCAGGGATTCAGAGACAAAAAATTCCCGCCTACCGGTGAACCGGTAGGCGGGAATTTTTGATGTAAGCCTAGATAACAGCAACCTCAGAGAAACGCAGCACCAGGGCGTAACCGATAATCGCAAAGACCCACAGCAGAATCACTGTAACGGTCAGGCGAATCAGGTTTTTAGATGCCATGCCCGAAGAGTTCAGAGAGGTGGTCATGCCACCACCGAACATATCTGAGAGGCCGCCGCCCTTACCGCGGTTCAGTAGAACCAGCAGGATGGTAAGAATGCTCGCGATAGCGATGAGGACCATCAGGATAATCTTGAGGGTTTCCACGCAGAACCTTTCAGTCGGGTTGAAGGGCGTTTCGAAGCGCCATCAATCTACTATACCCCTAGTTAGGGTATTTTTTAGGCCTTGTAACGAGCGATGTTAGCGAATTCGGTGGCGTCGAGGGAAGCGCCGCCCACCAGTACGCCGTCAACGTCTGCCTCAGCCATAATTTCGGGGGCTGATGCTGCCTTGACGGAGCCGCCGTAGAGAACGCGAACCTTATCGGCGACCTCTGCGGAGTAGAGCTTGGTCAGTTCCTCGCGGATAGCCTTGCTCATTTCCTGGGCGTCAGCTGCGGTTGCAACCTTGCCGGTACCGATAGCCCAGACGGGCTCGTAGGCTACGACCAGGGTCTCAGCCTGTTCTGCGGTCAGGCCTTCGATGGAGCCGCGCAGCTGGTCCAGGGTGAAGTCGACGTGTTCGCCGGCTTCACGCTTGTTGAGGCCTTCACCGACGCAGAGTACGGGGGTGAGCTCATTGCGGTAGGCAGCCTGTACCTTAGCGGCGCAGACGGCGTCGGTCTCACCGTGGATAGTGCGGCGTTCTGAGTGGCCGACCAGCACGTAGGTTGCGCCGAGCTTCTTGAGGAAGACGCCGGAGATATCGCCGGTGTAGGCACCGGAATTCTGGTCTGAGAGGTCCTGGCCGCCGTAGACGATGTTGAGCTTGTCGCCGTCAACGAGGGTCTGTACAGAGCGGATGTCGGTGAAGGGAGGGAAAACGGCAACTTCAGCGGTGTCGTAGTTGAAGTTGGTGTCGTCCAGGGTCCAGGCCAGCTTCTGGAGCAGGGTCACACCTTCGGTGTGGTCCATGTTCATCTTCCAGTTGCCTGCGATGAGGGGCTTGCGAGTCATGGGCTCGTTCCTTTCGCGAAATCTTGAGGTGGGTGGGCAGGACGCGGCGGGTGCGCCCGTCCTGCCCGCTGGCGGGTTAACCGCCGGGTGGCTTACTGCCACGTGGTGTTGTTTTAGGCGCCGAGTGCTTCGAGGCCGGGCAGGGTCTTACCTTCGATGTATTCGAGGGAAGCGCCACCGCCGGTGGAGATGTGGCCGAACTTGTCGTCGGAGAAGCCCAGGTTGCGCACTGCTGATGCTGAGTCGCCGCCACCGATGATGGAGAAGGCCTCTGACTCGACGAGGGCGTCGGCTACTGCCTTGGTGCCGCCTGCGAAGGCTTCAATTTCGAAGACACCTACGGGGCCGTTCCAGAAGACCAGCTTAGCTTCCTTGATCTTCTGGGCAAAGAGTTCGCGGGTGGCGGGGCCAATGTCAAGACCCTCTGCCTTGGCGCCCAGCTTGCCGCCGGTGAGGTCTTCGATGGGGCGGATTTCGGTGTTAGCGTCGTTGGAGAAGTCATCTGACCAGACGATGTCTGAGGCGATGATGAGTTCGGTACCCTTCTTGGGAGCTTCTTCCATGTAGCGCTTGCAGTTTTCGATCTGGTCTTCTTCCAGCAGGGACTGGCCGACCTCGTAGCCCATGGCCTTGGCGAAGGTGTAGCCCATGCCGCCGCCAATCAGTAGGGCGTCTGCCTTGCCGATGAGGTTGTCGATAACTGCCAGTTTGTCTGAGACCTTAGCGCCACCCATAACAACGACGAAGGGGCGGTCGGGGTTCTTGATGACCTTCTGCAGGACGTCAACTTCGGTCTTGACCAGGTCGCCCAGGTAGGCGGGCAGTTCCTTAGCGATGTCGTACACCGAGGCGTGCTTACGGTGCACAGCACCGAAGGCGTCATTCACGTAGGCACCGTTCTCGCCGGTCAGGGCTGCCAGTTCTGCTGCGAATTCGGCGCGCTTGGCGTCGTCCTTGGAGGTTTCGCGGGCGTCGTAGCGTACGTTTTCAACGACGAGTAGTTCGCCGTCCTTCAGAGCCTCGGCCTTAGCCTTGGCGTCCTCGCCCACCAGGTCGGTTGCGATGATGACGGGGAAGTCTGCCAGTTCTGCCAGGCGTTCTGCTGCGGGCTTGATGGAGTACTGGGGGTCTACCTGACCCTTGGGGCGACCCAGGTGGGCGGTGACGATGACGCGGGCACCGGCATCGGTGAGCTTCTTGAGTACGGGCAGGGAGGCACGGACGCGGCCGTCATCGGTGACGACGCCGTCCTTGAGGGGTACGTTCAGGTCGGAGCGGACGAGAACGCGGCGGCCTGCTACGCCACCGTCAATGAGCTCTGCGAGAGTCTTTGCCATGGGAGTTTTCATCTCCATTGTTTGTGAGGGTAAATGGGGTGGGCACCAGGGCGGTGCCGGGTATAGGTAAGGGTTAGCGAACCGCGCGTGTGCGCGTCGATTCGCTAACCCTATCCTATTGCTGTCTCATGAAAGACCGGTGGATGACAGCTTAGAGAGCTGCAACTACCTTGTTGGTGAACATGACCAGGCGTGAAACGTAGCCGTATTCGTTGTCGTACCAGGCGATAACCTTGACCTGGTTGCCGATGACCTTGGTCAGGGGTGCGTCGAAGACGGTTGAAACGGGCTCACCTTCGATGTCCTTGGAGACGATGGGCTCCTCGGAGTAGGTGATGATGCCCTTCATGGCACCCTCTGCTGCTTCCTTGACGGCTGCGTTGACCTCTTCAACGGTAACTTCGCGTGAAGCGGTGAAGGTCAGGTCGGTGATGGAGCCGGTGGGGGTGGGAACGCGAACTGCGAAGCCGTCCAGCTTGCCCTTGAGTTCGGGCAGAACCAGGCCAACAGCTGCTGCTGCACCGGTTGAGGTGGGAACCATGTTCAGGGCTGCGGCGCGGGCACGGCGCAGGTCTGAGTGGGGGGCGTCCTGCAGGCGCTGGTCAGCGGTGTAGGCGTGGATGGTGGTCATCAGACCGCGCTCGATACCGAACTTGTCGTTCAGTACCTTAGCCATGGGTGCCAGGCAGTTGGTGGTGCAGGATGCGTTTGAAACGATGTTCATGGTGGCTGAATCGTACTGGTCGTCGTTGACGCCCATGACGAAGGTGCCGTCGATGTTCTTACCGGGTGCAGAAAGGATAACCTTCTTGGCGCCAGCTTCGAGGTGAGCCTTTGCCTTCTCACCGTCGGTGAAGAAGCCGGTGGATTCGAGAACAACGTCTACGCCGAGGTCTGCCCAGGGCAGGTCTGCGGGGTTGCGCTCAGCCAGAACCTTGATTTCCTTGCCGTTGACGGTCAGGCCGTTTTCGGAAACAGCAACTTCGCCGTCGAAGCGACCCATGATGGAGTCGTACTTGAGCAGGTGTGCGAGGGTCTTGACGTCGGTCAGGTCGTTGATAGCAACGATTTCGAAGCCTTCGCCGTGCTGCTGTGCTGCGCGGAAGAAGGTACGACCGATGCGGCCAAAGCCGTTAATAGCTACGCGTACAGTCACTGAAATCAAACTCCTAGATACAGTTAGTGACGTTGGTGGACGAGACGCCGGTTCTGGCGTTTCATCGCCGAACTTGGGAAAACGTGGTTCCTTCAGCTCAAGCGGGTGAGCTCTCGTCCGGTTCGTTAACCATCATACCCTGTTTATGTGAGTTTTGGTGTGTTTCTGTCGGCTTTTTAAGTGGACTTGCGTGCGTTTATGGACGCTTGACCCCAGTTTTGACCTGGAAATATGGGTTTTGTCGGGTGAGAGCATGAGGAAGACCACCCAGTAAAGGGCAAACCAACAAAAACCCACACAGCCTAGTTAAGGTGGTTTGTGCCGTTCACGCCCGCTTCGGTGCCGGGGATTCCGCGCTCGGCGGCTCGCTTATCGGCCATAGCAATCAGTCGGCGGATACGGCCGGCGATAGCATCTTTGGTCATGGGTGGTTCAGCCAGGCGGCCCAGTTCGTCGAGGGAGGCCTGCTTGTGGGCAACGCGCAGTTCACCGGCGTAGCGCAGGTGCTCGGGTACCTTATCGCCCAGGATTTCCAGAGCCCGTTCAACGCGGGCACCGGCGGCGACAGCGGCCTGAGCTGAACGGCGCAGGTTGGCGTCGTCGAAGTTAGCGAGGCGGTTAGCGGTCGCGCGAACCTCTTTACGGGCGCGGCGTTCCCGCCAGTTATCGAGGGCGTCAACAGCACCCATTCGCTCTAGCAGCAGGGAGATGGTTTCACCGTCGCGTACGACCACCCGGTCTACTCCGCGCACTTCGCGGGCCTTAGCAATCACATCCAGTCGGCGGGCGGCACCGACCAGGGCCAGGGCGGCCTCGGGGCCTGGGCAGGTAAATTCCAGGGCGGACGAACGCCCGGGCTCGGTCAGCGAACCGTGAGCCAGGAAGGCCCCGCGCATGACAGCTTCAGCATCGGCCAAAGAACCGTTGACCACGGCAGGGGGTAGACCGCGGACGGGGCGGCCGCGTCCGTCCAGCAAACCGGTCTGCCGGGCCAGGGCCTCACCGCCCTGATCAACGCGAACAAGGTAGCGCCCGCCCCGGCGCAGTCCACCACCCGAGATAGAGGTAATGGAAGCCTCATGGCCGTACATTTCGGCGATGTTGTAGCGCAGGCGCTCTGCGGTGGTTTCGAGGTCAACTTCAGCTTCAACCACAATTTTGCCCTGCACCAGGTGCAGACCGTTGGTAAAACGCAGGATGGTGGCAACTTCAGCCTTGCGCACAGATGAGCGCGTGGCCTCGTAGTGAGCCAGCTCTTCTTTGACCGATGCCGTTAGGGCCATGCGGGTCTTCCTCCAAAATTGTGTGTGCTCTCGTCAGCGCGGGGCCGATGTGTGCTCGGCCTTAGTGTTTGAAGACGTGTTTGTAGGCAGCTGCTAATTTGAGGGGGTCGTGAACGCCCGGTTGGTCAGCTTCTGTCACGTCGGCCCAGAGCACCTTCGCCCCTAGCTAGGCTGCTACTTCTTCAAAGGTCTTACTTTCCCCCACCGTGGCGGGATCAGCAATGACTGTATTAACCCTAATTTCTGGAACGTATTCACGCAAAACGAGCAGGTGGTCTGCGGCACTCATGCCACGGGTTTCTTTGGCGTCAAGTTCGAGGTTCATCACCAGGCAAATCTGGGCGCTGGTGTTGAGTATGGCGTCGCGTAGGCCGGGCAGGAGCAGGTGCGGGAGTAGAGAGGTATAGAAGGAACCTGGCCCCAAGACCACCCAGTCGGCCTCGTGCACCGCGCGGACGGCGTCCGGGCAGGCTTCGGTGTTCTCGGGGAGCAGGCGAACCTTGTCTACACGCCCTGCCTTGGCCAGGGTGGCCTGGCCCTGGACGGTATCGCGGAAGGTCACCCCGTGGTCGTTGGTGGTAACGATATCGCCCTCGATTACCAGGGGCCTAGTAGCCATAGGGAGCACGCGTCCGCGGGCGTTAAGCAGGGCCCCGGCCCAGTCCAGCCCGGCGATGGTGTCGTCCAGAAGCTCCCAGAGGGTGACAATCAGCAGATTGCCCAGGGCATGGTTTTCAAGGGCGGTGGGACGTTCGGGGCTGCGGGAGGTGAAGCGGTGCTGCATAACATCGCGCCAGGTGCGCCCCCAGTCGGTGTCGTCGCACAGGGCCGAGAGGGCCATGCGCAGGTCGCCGGGTGGCAGCACGTCCAGCTCTTCGCGGAGCTTACCCGAGGAGCCACCGTCGTCCGCCACGGTCACCACGGCGGTCAGAGCGGTGGTAATGAGCTTGAGGGCAGATAGGGAGCCGTAGAGGCCGTGTCCGCCACCCAGAGCAGTGACGCGCACGGGTAGGTCGTGCCCCTGAGCAGTCACCGGTAGCAGGCCTGTCTCGGGGAAGCGGCTCATGCGGGTTGCCTCGGACATTATTCACGCCCCATGTCGCGGTGGTGGACCGAAATATTGACGTCTTCCAGTTCACCGAGGCGGCGGGCGATTTCTTCGCTCACAGCCACTGACCGGTGCTTACCCCCGGTGCAACCGATAGCAAAGGTTGCATAGAGCTTGCCCTCACGACGGTAGCCAGCAATCACCGGCTGGAGGGCGGCAATGTAGTTGCTGATGAACTCTTCAGTGCCGTCCTGGGCAAAGACAAAGTCGCGGACACCGGCGTCCTGCCCGGTCTGGGCGCGTAAGCCGGGCACCCAGTGGGGGTTGGGGATGAAGCGCATATCGGCCATGTAGTGCACATCGGAGGGAGTGCCGTACTTAAAGCCGAAGCTCATGACGGTGATGTTGACCAGGCGTTCCTTACCCGGGGCGTAGGTTTCGCGCACCTTTTTTGCCAGCTGGTGGATGTTCATGCCGGAGGTGTCGATAACGTAGTCGGCTTCCTCCTGCAAGCCAGCGAAGATGCGGCGTTCTTCGGCAATTGCCTCAGCTACAAGACCGCCCTGTTGCAGGGGGTGGGGGCGGCGCTGGGCTTCGTAGCGAGCGATGATGTCCTTATCGGCAGCGTCCATAAAGAGCATAGAGAAGTCGATATCAGAGGCGCGGAGCTTATTGATAGCTTCGGGCAAATCTGCCAGCTGACGGCGGGCACGGATGTCGATGCCCACAGCAACCTTGGGGAGTTTGCCCGGTGATTCCTTGACGAGCTGGGCCAGAGAACCGAGCATCTGCGGGGGAATGTTATCGACCACGTACCAGCCCTCATCTTCGAGAGTGTTGGCAGCGGTGGATCGACCGGCTCCAGAAATACCGGTAATCACGAGAATTTGCGGCTTGACGGTCTGCTCACTGGAGTTGGGTGACATGAATGGGGGTCTCTCGTTTCCACGCTTCAAACGGTTAGTACTTCTAGCTTAGTGCACCGGTTCACTCTCAGCTCCCTTTTGGGCGGCCTCCCCTGCACTCGGCGTAAAACGCTCCAGGATTTTTTGAGCCATAGCCGGGCCAATGCCGGGTACTTCTTGCAGCTCATCGGCACTTGCTTCAGAGAGCTGTTTGAGAGAGCCAAAGTGTTTGATGAGGGCTTCGCGTTTGGCGGGGCCCAGCCCGGGTACGGTGTCGAGGGCTGATTTGACCATTTCTTTACCCCGCTTAGAGCGGTGGAAAGTGATAGCGAAGCGGTGGGCCTCATCGCGAATACGCTGAATTAGGTACAAGGCGTTAGAGGTTCTGGGCAGGATGACGGGGAAGTCGTCGTCCGGCAGCCAGAGCTCTTCGAGTCGCTTGGCGATACCGACCACATAGATATCGGTAATTCCCAGGTCTTCGAGGGCGCGGGTGGCGGCGGCAACCTGGGGCTGGCCACCGTCCACCACGACCAGGTTGGGCGGGTAGGCGAACTTGGCCGGCTCCTTGGTGTGCAGGTCCTCGTCGCTGATTTGACCGGACGCCCGCACTCGGGCCCCTGGGGCCTCGTCGGTGAGATAGCGGCGGAAGCGTCGGTAGATGACGTCGTACATGCTGGCGGTATCGTCGCGGGCGGCGTCCCCGGTAATGGAGAACTTGCGGTAATCGCTCTTCTTGGGCAGGCCGTCCTCAAAGACCACCATGGAGGCCACCACGTTAGTGCCCTGTACGTGGGAGATGTCGTAGCACTCGATGCGCATGAGGGCTTCGGGCAGTTCCAGGGTCTCTTGGAGTTCTACCAGGGAGGCTGAGCGGGTGGTGAGGTCCCCTGCCCGGCGGGTCTTGTGCAGGGTCAGGGCCTGTTTGGCGTTCTCGGCAACGGTTGCCATCAGCTCAACCCGGTCGCCGCGCTGGGGCACACTAATGGTCACCTTGGCCCCGCGCACACCCGAGAGCCATTCTTCGAGCTTCTCGTGGTTTTCAGGTAGAACCGGCACGTTGATATGGCGGGGTATCTCGTTGAGGTTGTGGTTGATTTCTTCCTCGGTTGACCCAGCGGCCAGGGCGGCAGCGGCCTCGCCGTAGACCTGAACCAGTAGGTGGTCGACCAGGGCTTCGGGGGTGGAGTCTTCGACCTTCTCAACGATCCAGCCCCGCTGGCCGCGAATGCGTCCGCCGCGCACATAAAACACCTGCACCGCAGCTTCTAGGTCATCTTCAACAAAGTTGAACAGGTCGGCATTCACCGAATCGGGCAGCACCACGGCGTTGCGTTCAAAAGCCTTGGTCAGGGCTTCGATGTCATCGCGCAGGCGGGCAGCCTTTTCAAAATCAAAGTCGGCGGCGGCGTCCTTCATCTGCCGAGTCAGGTCGGCAATGAACTTCTCGGCTCCCCCGGCCATGAAGGAGCACAGGTCCTCAGCAATTTTCTGGTGGTCTTCGCGGCTCACCCTACCCACACAGGGGGCGGCGCACTTGTCGATGTAGCCCAGCAGGCAGGGTCGGTCGGACGCCTGCGCCCGGTTGAAAACGCCGGCTGAGCAGGTGCGCACCGGGAAGACCCGCAAGAGGGCGTCAAGGGTTTCGCGGATAGCCCAGGCCTGGGAGTAGGGGCCGAAATAGCGCACCCCCTTCTTCTTTTCCCCGCGCATGACCTGGGCGCGCGGGAAGCGGTCTTTCAGGGTGACAGCCAGGTAGGGGTAGGACTTATCATCGCGGAAGGCGATGTTAAAACGGGGCTTGTATTCCTTGATCCAGGTGTACTCCAACTGCAACGATTCGAGCTCGCTGCCCACCACCGTCCACTCCACCGAGGCGGCCGTGTGCACCATAGCGTAGGTTTTAGGGCTCAGGGAATCTACGCGGGCAAAATAGGAGTTCAGGCGGTTGCGCAGATTCTTGGCCTTACCCACGTAGATAATACGCCCCACCTCGTCGCGGAAGCGGTAGACCCCGGGGTTGGTGGGGATTTCGCCGGACGCCGGGCGGTAGGAGGCAGGATCGGCCACGTGTATCAGGTCCTTTGAGCTAGGTCAGGAGCGGCAGGAGCCTCTAGCCCGCGCTGGGTGCTGGGCTAGATTCCCCCGTCGCGTTCTGCTGACGGTGAGACGTTGTATTCGTTTTTGCGGGGCTGGCCAGAGAGCTGGGCGATAGCGTCTATAATCTGGTCGGTGGTCTGGCGGCGCTGCTTGCCGCTCATACGCTCCCCCAGTTTTTCGAAGGTCATGGGCTCCCCCACCCGCACCGTAAACCGGTGAGGGTAGACCATGTTGGAGCCCGGCTTTTGAATCTTATCGGTACCAATCAGGCCGATGGGCACTACGGTGGCCCCGGTCATGTGAGCCAGCCAGGCTACCCCGATTTTTCCCTTATAGAGGTAGCCGTCGCGGGAGCGGGTGCCCTCGGGGTAGATACCGAAGACTTTGCCCTCGTTGAGGCGGTCGAGGGCGGTTTCGAGGGCCTTCATGGACTCTTTTTTGTCGGTGCGATTGACCGGAATAATGTCGATGACCTGGAAGAGGGTCTTCATGGCCTTGCCCTTAAGACCCGGTGAGTTGACGTACTCAGACTTGGCGAGAAAGGCAACCCGGCGGGGCATGAGGGCTGAGATAATCACCGAGTCGAGGAAGGCCAGGTGGTTGGAGGCCACGATGACGGGGCCCTCAGCGGGGAAGTTCTCAAGGCCGGTCACGCGGGCGCGGAAGACGGTACGGAGCAGGGCTTCGACGGTCTTTTGAGTTGCCTTGTATTTGAGGGACATGAGAACTCCTTGGTGCACAGCTGGCGGGGCCTACCGTGGCAGGCACCCCACCCGGGGTATGCTTTTTGAAATTTTAGGGCTGTTTTGACCTATTTAGCATACCCCGGCGGGGTGCTGCTGCCCTAGAGCATCTCAGCTAGGAAGCGGCCGGTGTGGGATTCGGGAACGGTTGCCAGCTGCTCGGGGGTACCGGTTGCCAGCACGGTGCCACCGCCGTCGCCGCCTTCGGGGCCCATGTCGATGAGCCAGTCGGCGCTCTTGATGACGTCCAGGTTGTGCTCGATGGTAATGACGGTGTTGCCCTTATCCACCAGGCCCTGTACCACTCCAAGGAGCTTGCGGATATCTTCAAAGTGCAGACCGGTGGTGGGCTCATCGAGCACATAGATGGAGCGGCCGTTAGAACGCTTTTGCAGTTCGGTAGCCAGCTTGACGCGCTGGGCTTCACCACCGGAGAGGGTGGTCGCGGACTGGCCCAGACGCACGTAGCCGAGGCCCACGTCCACCAGGGTATCGAGGTAGCGCGAGATCTTGGTGAAGGCGGCGAAGAATTCGGCGGCTTCAGAGACCGGCATTTCAAGGACGTCGGCAATGGTCTTGCCCTTGTAGTGCACTTCGAGGGTCTCGCGGTTATAACGCTTGCCCTTGCAGACCTCACAGGGTACGTAGACATCGGGCAGGAAGTTCATCTCAATCTTGAGGGTGCCATCGCCCGAGCAAGCTTCGCAGCGCCCGCCCTTGACGTTGAAGGAGAAACGACCGGGCTGGTAGCCGCGCATCTTGGCTTCGGTGGTTTCTGCAAAGAGCTTGCGGATGTGGTCAAAGACGCCGGTATAGGTCGCCGGGTTTGAACGCGGGGTGCGGCCGATGGGCGACTGGTCCACGTGGATAATCTTGTCGAGGTGCTCCAGGCCGGTAATGGTCTTGTGACGGCCCGGCACCTGCTTGGCCCCGTTGAGCTTATTCGCCAGGGAGGTGTAGAGAATATCGTTGACCAGGGTGGACTTGCCCGAACCGGAGACGCCGGTGACGGCGGTGAGCACACCCAGGGGGAACTCGACATCTACGTTCTTGAGGTTGTTTTCACGAGCCCCAATGACCTTGATGGTGCGCTTGGGGTCAACCGGACGGCGGGTGGCGGGCACCGTGATGGCGCGGCGTCCGGCCATGTAGTCACCGGTCACGGAGTTTTTATTCTCAAGGAGCTCGGCAAAGGTACCCGAGTGCACGATCTGCCCGCCGTGCTCGCCAGCGCCGGGGCCAACGTCCACAATCCAGTCGGCTTCCTTCATAGTATCTTCGTCGTGTTCCACCACGATGAGGGTGTTGCCCATGTCACGCAGCTTGGTGAGGGTTTCAATCAGTCGGCGGTTATCGCGCTGGTGCAGGCCAATGGAGGGCTCGTCCAGCACGTAGAGCACGCCCACCAGGCCGGAGCCAATCTGGGTTGCCAGGCGGATACGCTGGGCTTCGCCGCCCGAGAGGGTACCCGCTGAGCGGGCCAGGTTCAGGTAGTCCAGGCCCACATCGAGTAGGAACTGCAAGCGGGCATCAATTTCTTTGAGCACCAGCTCAGCAATCTTAGCCTCGCGCTCACTCAGGGTCAGCGAGCGCATGAAGGTGAGTGCTTCGCGCATGGGCATGTCGGTGACGTCGGCAATTGACTTGCCGCCGACGGTGACGGCCAGGATGGTGGGGTTGAGGCGGGCGCCGTTGCAGGAGGTGCAGGCGACCTTTCGCATGTACTGTTCGTAGCGGTCTTTTGACCAGTCTGATTCGGTTTCTTCGTACTTGCGTTTGATGTAGGCGCTGGCGCCCTCGAAGCCGGAGGTGTAGCGGCGTTCGCGGCCAAAGCGGTTTTTGTAGGCGACGGTGACCTTGTAGTCCTTGCCGTTCAGGATAGCTTTTTTGACCTTGGCGGGAAGGTCTTTGAAGGGGGTGGCGAGGTCGAAGTCGAGTTCGTCGGCAAGACCGGCGAGCAGGCGCAGCCAGTATTCGCTGGTTGCCTTGCCGGTGGCCCAGGGGGCGACGGCTCCCTCGGCCAGGGAAAGGTCGGGGTTGGGCACGATCAGGTCGGTGTCTACTTCAAGGGTGGAGCCGATACCGTCGCAGGCGGCGCAGGCGCCGAAGGGCGAGTTGAAGGAGAAAGCACGGGGTTCTACCTCGGTGACGGCCAGCGGGTGGCCGTTGGGGCAGGCCAGGTTTTCGCTGAAGGAGCGGGTGCGGCCCGGGGCGTCGGCGTCCTCGTCCACGAAGTCGATGAGCACCTTGCCGTCGGCGAGCCCCAGCGCGGTTTCGACGGAGTCGGTCAGGCGCTGGTGGACGCTCTCCTTGATGGCAATACGGTCAACAACGACCTCGATGGTGTGCTTGTACTGCTTTTCGAGTTTGGGCGGGTCGGTGAGCTGGATGACCTCGCCGTCCACGCGGGCGCGGGCGTAGCCGGCGGTAGAAAGTTCTTTGAAGAGGTCGACGAACTCGCCCTTGCGGGCTGAGACCACGGGGGCGAGCACCTGCAGGCGGGTTTTCTCGGGGTAGTCCATGAGGGTATCAACGATTTGCTGGGGGGACTGCTTAGAGATTTCCTCGCCGCACTCGGGGCAGTGGGGGTGGCCCACACGCGCCCAGAGCAGGCGCATGTAGTCGTAGATTTCGGTGATGGTGCCGACGGTTGAGCGCGGGTTCTTAGAGGTAGATTTCTGGTCGATGGAGACGGCCGGTGAGAGGCCCTCGATGAAGTCGACGTCGGGTTTGTCGACCTGGCCCAGGAACATGCGGGCGTAGGAGGAGAGGGATTCGACGTAGCGGCGCTGGCCCTCGGCGAAGATGGTGTCGAAGGCGAGGGAGGATTTGCCCGACCCGGAGAGGCCGGTGAAGACGACCATGGCGTCGCGGGGGATGTCGAGGTCGACGTTTTTGAGGTTGTTTTCGCGGGCGCCCTGCACACGGATATGGGTGAGGTCGTTGCCGGTGGGTTGTGTGGCTGAGCCTGCCATGAGTCACCTATCTAAGAGATTGTTTCGAAGATATATTCTATAGGGTTTGCGTGGGCGATGAAAGCGTCTACCCCTCCCGGTTTGTACCGCCTCCTGCTCATTCTGGGGTCTTAAAACGGGCAGGGCATGGTACAAAGTGGTGTGAGAGCCTAGAATGGGGCCATGAGTGACCTAGCCAATACCCTAATTTTTGAGTCCGATGCCCTGACCGTGCGGTCCATTGCGGTATCGGAGATGGAAAACAACGTCTACCTGCTGACCCACCGGGCAAGCGGTGGGCAGGTGCTGATTGATGCCGCGGACGATTTTCCCGCCATCAACGCCTTCGCTCAGCAGGCTGCCGCCGCTGACTCCCCCGCTGCCCACGGCCAGGCGGGAGGCGGCGTCCGCGCCCTGGTAACCACCCATTCCCACTGGGATCATATTCGCGCCCTGCCCGAGGCTGTTGAGGCCTGGGACCCGGTAACCTACTGCGGTGCCCCCGATGCTGAGGCTATCGCCGAGCAGGAAGGCGTAGAGGTTGAAGAACGCCTGGTGGGCGGCGAGCGTCTGACCTTAGCCGGTATTGAGCTTGAGGTGATTGCCCTGCGCGGGCATACCCCGGGTTCAATTGCCCTTGCCCTGCGGGTATCTGAGGGGGCGGACGCCGGTAAGCGGGCTCTGCTGTTCACCGGGGATTCACTCTTCCCGGGCGGGGTGGGTAAGACTAACTCTCCCCAGGATTTTGAGCAGCTTTTTGCCGATGTTTCAGAACGTATCTTCGCCCGCTTTGACGATAGCACCCTGGTGCTGCCGGGCCACGGCGACTCCACCACCCTGGGCAGGGAACGCCCCCAGCTGCCTGCGTGGAAGGAGCGGGGCTGGTAGTAGAATCAAAGTGAAAGCACTAACCCTCGACAGAAAGATGTGAGATGACCTCCCCAGCAAACTCAGGAGCCCATCAGCAGGCCCTCGCGGCATTCAAGGACATTGTGGGCTCTGACCATGTGCTCACCGCAGAGCACGCGACCATGCCCTACAGCAAGGGCTACCGCTTCGGCGGCGGCCCCCTGCTTGCCGTCCTCCGCCCCACCACCCTGGTGCAGATGTGGAAGGCGCTCCAGGTCTGCGTCGACCACAACCTCATGGTAATTCCCCAGGCCTCTAACACCGGTCTGACCGGCGGTTCCGGCCCCGGCTTCCAGGACTACGACCGCCCCATCGTGCTCATCTCAACCCACCTCATCAACCAGGTGCACCTGATTAACGACGCCCACGAGGCCATCTCCCTGGCGGGCGCCACCCTCACCCACCTGACCGAAGAACTGGCACCACACGGCCGCGAACCCCACTCGGTGATCGGGTCCACCTCCATCGGTGCCTCGGTCATCGGCGGTATCGCCAATAACTCCGGCGGCAGCCAGATTCGTAAGGGCCCGGCCTTCACACGCGAAGCATCTTACGCCCGCGTCACCGAAGAAGGCAAGGTCGAGCTGGTCAACCACCTGGGCATCTCCCTGGGCGATGACCCCGAGGTCGCCCTCGACCGCCTGCAGCGCGGCGCCTGGTCGGCGGACGATGTCACCCCCGCCCCTGCCGACAGCAGCGAGACCGAGTACGCCGCCCACCTCCGCAAGATGGAGCCGACCCCCGCCCGCTACAACTCCAACCCCGAGTACCTGTTTGAGGCGTCCGGATCCGCTGGCAAAATCATGGTCTTTGCCGTGCGAACCCGCACCTTCCCGCTCGAGAAGAACCCCGCCATGTTCTACATCGGCACCCACAACCCCCGCGAGCTCGAAGAAATCCGCCGCATCTTCCTCGAAGCCGACATGCCCCTGCCCATCTCGGGTGAGTACATGGGCCGTAGTGCCTTCGACCTGGCAGAAAAGTACGGTAAAGACACCTTCGTCTTCCTCAAGTACATGAGCTCTGCCCTGCAAACCCGTATGTTCGCCTTCAAGACCTGGGCCAACGGGTTCTTCGGTAAGGTACCGGGCATCGGCCCCACCTTCGCAGACACCGTCTCCCAGCGTTTCTTCGACCTGGTCCCCAGCCAGCTACCCAAGCGTATGCTGGAGTACCGCGACCGCTTCGAACACCACCTGCTACTCACCGTCAGCGAGGCCCAGAAGCAGGCGACCGAAACCATGCTCAAGGACTTCTTTGCGGCCCCCGAGCACGAGGGTGACTTCTTCATCTGCACGGCGGACGAGGCACAGAGCGCCAACCTTCACCGCTTCGGCGCTGCCAGCGCGGCCACCCGCTACGCCAGCATGAAGCGCAAGGAGCTGGGCGAGCTCATTCCCATCGATGTTGCCCTGCGCCGCGATGACTGGGACTGGCTAGAGGTACTGCCCCCTGAAATTGCTAGCCAGCTGGATGTTACCGCCTACTACGGCCACTTCTTCTGCCACGTCATGCACCAGGACTACGTTACTAAGAAGGGCGTTGACCCCCATAAGCTGCACGACGATATCCAGGAGCTGCTCGAGGCCCGTGGCGCCAAACTGCCGGCTGAGCACAACTATGGGCGTCTCTACCACATGCCCGAGGCTATGGTGGAGCACTTCAAGGAACTGGATCCCACCAACACCTTCAACGCCGGCATCGGTGGCACCTCCCCCAAGAGGAACTGGGCTGAGTAAATTCTCCGTCTAGCGGCGGGGTACCAGGTTCATCCTGACGGCTGATTTCTTAAGACAGGCGTGAGACTACACTGGTTTTTACTGACATATGAAAACCGTTCTCACCTGATTGGTTGGCGGGCCTGCCTTCGGTATAGGGCAGGCTCGCACAACCGGTCACAGAAAGAAGACAACCGTGACCACCCCAATCCCCCGACCGACCGGCCGTCGTGCCACCTACCTGACCACAGCCGTTCTCACCATCAGTGCCCTGGCGCTAGCAGGCTGTAGCCTCAGCATCCCCTCAGCCCAGGAGCCCTCCGATCAGGCGCTTGCTCCTGCCGCCGACCGGGCAAACGGGGCAAGCTGGCAGCGGGAAAACTTTGAGAACTTCTACGACCAGAGCATCACCTGGGGTGAGTGCACTGCCGAGCACAGCGGCTTCTCACCCGAGAACGAAGAAATCTTGAAGGAAACCGGCTTTGACTATGCCAACTACGAGTGCGGAACCGTTACAGCTCCGCTGAACTGGGGCGACCCAGAGGACAACCGCACCGTCGAGCTGGCCGTCAGCCGCACTGTATCAACCGGGGGTAAGGAGCAGATACCCCTCTTTACCAACCCCGGCGGTCCCGGAATCGGCGGAATTCAGCACGCTATGTCACTGGCCACCGACCCGTCCTTTATCCCCGTCCTGGAAAGTCACCAGCTCTGGGGATTTGACCCCCGCGGGATCGGGGCCTCCTCCCCCGTTATCTGCGAGTCTGAGTCTGAGGTGGCTGCCGTGCAGCTCGCCGAGTGCGCTGCCAGCTCAGAGGTTGCCAACTACATGGGCACCTCCCAGGTAGCCCGAGACATGGAACTTCTGCGTTCCTTGGCCGGAGGCGAGCGCCTGGATTACCTGGGCTACTCCTACGGCACCATGCTGGGGGCAACCTACGCTACTCTCTTCCCCGAGAAGGCAGGACGCATGGTGCTCGACTCGGCTGAAAACGCCCAGTGGGGAGCTCTCACCCACAACTTCGACCAGATGGTGGCCGTATCCAAAGCTGTGGGCGCTCTAGCAGATCGTTGCTCTGAGCTCACCACCTCAGAGGGACAAGCTGTGACCTGCCCCTTCACCAGCGAGCGCCAGATGCTGGACTATCAAAAATCCCTGACAGATAAGCCCCTGGTGGCCAGTGACGGCACCGAGATTACCGGTTCTGAGCTGCGGGACTACCTGACCAGCCAGCTCTACGGGCCGGATATGATGCAGGGAGACGGCCTGGACCTGCTGGGTAAGGCTAAGGCTGGGGACAAGGAGGCTATTGATTCTCTGGCTGAAATGATTGCTTCCAATAGCGCTGAGATTGATACAGCGGGTCAGCTGGTGGTCTGCCCTTCTAAGCCCAAGACCCCCGATGTGGAGGCCCTGCTCGCCCACATGAAGGAGGTGGGCGTACCCGAGTTTATCGGTGGCCCTGAGATTACCGATGATGTGCTGGCTGAGTTTACCGAGTTTGATTGCCCGGTTCTGCCTGCGACCGGCACCGATATTACGACCTCATTTGATGCGTCCAAGGTATCAACCGACCTGCTGGTCATTGGTATTACCGGGGACCATGCCACTCCCTACCAGCACGGTCAGGAGCTGGCCCGTCAGCTGGGTAAGGCTTCCTTTGTAACGCTTGAAGGAGCTGGTCACGGGGCGTCCTTCTCGGGTCGCTCTACCTGCGTCGATGAGCTAGCAACCGCCTACCTGGTGGAGGGCACCGTGCCCAAGGACGGGACGGTGTGCCAGCCGGACGCCCCGGGTGAGGACGCCCCCGAACAGCAGTAACCTCGCCCTTAAGGGACTAGGTACCATCTAAATCAGAAAAACCCACCAGTCAGGTGGGTTTTTCTGATTTAAATGGTACCTACCTGTTTAAAAACGGTTTAGAAGAGGCCGACCATGGTGCCGTTCTCGTCAAAGCCAATTCGCTCGGCAGCCGGGGACTTGGCCAAGCCAGGCATGGTCCGCATGGTACCGCAGATGGCGTACATATAACCGGCACCGGCGGCCAGGCGCACCTCGCGCACGGGCAGGGTCCAACCGGTCGGAGCACCCTTCAGCGAGGCGTCAGCCGAGATGGACAGGTGGGTCTTGGCGATGACAACCGGCAGCTTGCCGTAGCCCAGCTCCTCGTAGCGGGCCAGCTGCTTGGCCGCAGCCGGGGCGACCTCAATGCCGTCCGCCCCGTAGACCTTGGTGGCAACCTTCTCGATCTTGGTGGTCAGGCTGTCTTCGTCCTCGTAGGTGTAGGTCAGCTCGCTCACGTCATCGCAGGCTGCGGCGACGGCGTCCGCCAGCTCGGTCACGCCCTTACCGCCCTCGGCAACGCCGCGGTGAATCGCCACGCGAGCGCCAGCCTCCTCGGCAATGCGGCGGATCGTCTCGTGTTCTGACTCGAAATCGGTGGGGAAGGCGTTGATAGCAACCACCGGCTGCACACCGAAGGAGCGCACAATCTCGATGTGCTTGAGCAGGTTAGCGGCGCCTGCCTCGACGTCCTCGGTGTTCTCTGCCAGCAGGCCCTCGGGCAGGGGCTTGCCGGGCACAATCTTGTAGCGGCCCGAGTGGGACTTGAGGGAGCGGACGGTAACCACCAGGACGGCGGCGTCCGGCTTGAGACCGGAGACGCGGCACTTGACGTTGAAGAAGCGCTCCGCACCCATGTCTGCACCGAAGCCGGCCTCGGTAATCACATAGTCGGCGTGCTCAAGACCAACGTAGTCAGCGACAACCGAAGAGTTACCGGTGGCAATATTTCCGAAGGGGCCTGCGTGAATCAGGGCGGGGGTCTTCTCGAGGGTCTGGAGCAGGTTGGGGTTGATAGCGTCAGCCAGGATGACGGCCATAGCACCGTCGGCCTTGAGGTCGGCTGCGGTGACGGGGTCACCGTCCACGTTGAGGCCAATCACGATCTTGGCCAGGCGCTCCTGCAGGTCGGCGAAGCTGGTGGAAAGCGAGAGAATCACCATGATTTCGCTGGCTGAGGTGATATCGAAGCCGGTTTCACGGGGCACGCCGTCCATGCGCTCGCCCAGGCCAACCACGATGTTGCGCAGGGCCCGGTCGTTCATATCAATGACGCGGCGCCAGGTGATGGCACGGGTATCGATCCGCAGTTCGTTGCCGTGATGCAGGTGGTTGTCAATCATGGCAGCAAGCAGGTTGTGGGCCGCCGTGACCGCATGGAAGTCGCCGGTCAGGTGCAGGTTAAGTTTCTCCATGGGGACGATCTGGGAGTAGCCGCCGCCCGCTGCACCGCCCTTAATACCAAAGGTGGGCCCCATGGAGGGCTGACGCAGGGTCAGCATGGCCTTTCGGCCGGTAGCTGCCATACCCTGGGCCAGAGAGACCGAGGTAGCGGTCTTGCCTTCACCCAGCGGGGTAGGAGTTACTGCGGTAACTACGATGTACTTAGACCCGCGAGCCAAGGCTTTTTCTGCGGTGGTATCGTCGGTCAGCTGCACCTTGGCAACGTACTTGCCGTAGGGCTCTAGGCGATCTTCATTGATGCCAGACGCTGCGGCAATCTCGGTAATCGGCTGCAGGGTCGCTGCCTGGGCGATTTCAAGATCAGAGGGGAAGGGCTTGCTCATAATGTGAACTTCCTTGTTTACTAGCTTATCTGCCACCACCCAGTTTAGTGCCCTGAGTCATGTTTTGTAGAGCCAGCACACTCATACATCTCAAGGAATACTCAAAATTTTAGAAGAGCTACCAGGCCTGCCACCCCTAGAAAAGGCAGCATACGCCAGCCGCCGGCATGGGGTAATGTTGAGCGCATCACTACACATTAAATTTCGCCAGCAGACACACATCTCAGAGGAAAGCTTCATGTCAGTTCTTGATAGGTCAGCTATCGTAGCACCCGTCACTTTTAACCGCTGGTTCATGGCCCCAGCGGCACTTGCCATTCATCTCTGCATCGGGCAGGTCTACGCCTGGTCAGTCTTCAAGACCCAGCTGGTCACCCACTTTGGCTCAACCGAAACCGCGGTGGGCTGGGTCTTCTCTCTCGCCATCGCCATGCTGGGTATCTCAGCGGCCATCGGCGGTACCTGGGTGGAGCGGGTGGGCCCTCGCAAGTCGATGCTGACGGCAGGAACCTGCTGGGTTCTAGGCTTTCTTATCGCGTCTCTCGGTGTGACCACCAATCAGCTGTGGTTAGTTTTCCTGGGTTACGGTGCACTCGGCGGCGTTGGGCTTGGCCTGGGCTACATTTCCCCGGTATCTACCCTCATGAAGTGGTTCCCTGACCGCCCGGGCATGGCCACCGGGCTTGCCATCATGGGTTTTGGTGGCGGTGCGCTCATCGCCTCCCCCGTATCGGCCCAGCTCATGGAACTCTTTTCAGGCTCAGCGGAAAAGACAGAACAGGCATCAGCGCTCGTCCCCTCCTTCTTGGTTCTCGCTGCTTCCTACGCCCTCATTATTCTGCTGGGCGCTTTCGTGATTAGGGTCCCCCACCCCGACTGGAAGCCCGCCGGTTTCGACCCGTCCCAGCAGAAGCCCAACACCATGCGTACCAATAAGAACGTCACCGCAGCCCAGGCTATCCGCACGCCCCAGTTCTGGCTGCTCTGGACGGTACTGTTCACCAACGTCACCGCCGGTATCGGTCTGCTTGAATCAGCCTCCCCCATGATTCAGTCCTACTTCCCCATCTCCGCCGCGGCGGCAGCCGGATTTGTCGGCCTACTGTCCCTGGGCAACATGGGTGGCCGCTTCGTCTGGTCATCAACCTCAGATATCATCGGCCGTAAGAATATCTACGTCATGTACCTGGGTGTAGGGCTGGCCCTCTACATCATCTGGGCACTCTTCGGCAACGTCAGTCTGGTGCTCTTCATCGCTACCGCTTTCATCATTATTTCCTTCTACGGCGGTGGCTTTGCCACTATCCCGGCCTACCTGCGCGATATGTTTGGCACCCTACAGGTAGGGGCCATCCACGGCCGTCTGCTAACCGCCTGGTCAGCTGCGGGCATTGCTGGGCCGCTCATCGTCAACCTGGTTCAGGACACCGTACGCGGCGGCAACCCCAATGCCTCGGGCGCCGGGCTCTACCAGCCCTCCCTCTTCATGATGGTGGGCGTACTGGCAGTTGGGTTCATCGCCAACCTGCTGGTTAAGCCGGTGAATGAGAAGCATCATGCCTCAGAAAAGGACATAGCCAAGCTGGCAGGCCACGGGAAGCTAGGCACCTCCGACCAGCAGGTTAAGGTCAACGCCGGTGGCCCGCTGCATACCCTGGCAGCCTGGGCCTTGACCCTGCTCGTCACAAGCAGCTTGGTCTATGGCCTGGCCCAGACCGTGATTCGCTCACTGGCGCTTTTTAGCTAAAGACCAGAGGCCCTGCCCTGACAGCTCCCCGCAAGTTCAGGGCAGGGCCTTAGTCGTCGTCGAGGTCGCCAGCTAAGGCCTTGGCGGCCAGCGATTCCTCATGGGCGGTTTCCCATACTTCCTTGGCAGCCCCCAGGTTCAGCACCAGGATGAGGGCACCAAGTACCAGATCAGGCCAGCCGCTTCCTACCCAGGCGGTGAGACCGGCTACAACGATGATAGCGAGGTTAATGAGTACATCGTTGCGAGCTGCCAAAAAGGCGGCTGCTGTGAGCGACCCGGCACCGGCACGGAAACGGGCCAGAATCAGGGTACAGATAAGGTTGACCACCACAGCCCCACCTGCGGTAATGAAGAGGGTGAGCGCATCGGGGGCGCCAGGGTCAGGGAATTTAGCCACAATCTGCCAGACAGCGGCCAGGGCCGGGAGCAGGATAATGAGGGCGGACGCCTTCCCCGCCCTCGCCTGCCAGGTCAGTGACCAGCCCAGGGCGATTGCAATGAGAGTATTGACCGCGAAGTCCTCGAAGAAATCTACGCTGTCGGCCAGCAGGCTGACCGAGCCAATGGCCAGGGCGATAGCTCCCTCGATGAAGAAGTAGGCCAGGTTGAGACCGGCAACGAGCAGGACGGCGCGGCGCAGGCGGACGGGGTCGGTTAGGGGCTTAGATGAACTCACGGGTCTAGATTAGCACCGCCCCGCCCGGGGTATCGGGCGGGGCGGCTTAGTCAGAGCAAGTAAGACCCAGACGGATT
Source organism: Rothia nasimurium (assembly GCF_042660305.1). Lineage (NCBI taxonomy): Bacteria > Bacillati > Actinomycetota > Actinomycetes > Micrococcales > Micrococcaceae > Rothia > Rothia nasimurium. The sequence goes on along the minus strand of NZ_JBHSTW010000035.1, from coordinate 32,325 downwards.
AGACCTGTGAGGTTTCTTAGGCGCGGGCAAAGATTTCTGCCGGAGCCCCCTCTGCAACCAGCTCACCGTTTTCCAGGAGTACGGCCCAGTCAGCCAGTGAGGCGATGCGGGCATCGTGGGAGATGATGATGACGGCCCGGCCCTGCATTACCGCGGCCAGGGACTGGCGGGCGTCCGCCAGTTCCAGCTGGGTGGTTGACTCATCCAGAATCACCGCGTGGGGGTTAGCCGCCACGATGCGGGCTAGACCCAGCTGCTGAATCTGGTCGCGGGTGAGCTCTGTGCTACCGCCACCGACCCGACTCTCCAGCCCCTCGGGCAAGTCATCAACCCAGGTGGCGCCGACCGACCGCAGGGCGGTGAGCATCTGCTCGGCGCTAGCGTCGGGGGCTGCCACGGTCATGTTCTCGGCCAGGGAGCCGACAAAGACGTGGGCCTCCTGGGTGCAAATCAGCAGGGCGGGGCGTCCGCTGGCATCGGGCTGGGTGGGGTACAGCCCGTTGCCCACTAGCTGACTACCAACCTGCACGGTGCCGCTGTCTGCGGTGAGCGACCCGGCAATCAGGCGAGCCAGCGTGGTCTTGCCCGAGCCGGAGCGTCCTACCAGGGCAAGGCTCTCCCCCGCTGCCAGCTGCAGGTCCACCCCCTTAATCACGGGGGCGTCCGGGTCGTACCCGTAGGTCACGCCCTTCAGATCGATAACCGGGGCGGACGCGCCCTGCTCGGGCAGGTGCGCCGGGGCAGGTACCTGCCCGGCGGCACGGCGGGCCTGCTGCTGGTTCGACAGGTCAATAACACCAAAGACGCGGCCCATGGTGACGGTCATTTCGCGCAGGCGGTCGAGCCAGAAGGTGAAGATATCCGAGTTGACGCGCATGGTGAAGAGCATGATAGAGGCGGTTGCAACGTCGCCCCAGGTCGCCCACCCCTGTTCCACGCAGTAGGCACCCCAGACCATGGAGAGCACCAGGGGTAGGAAGGAGTTGAAGGCGTCCACGGCCCAGAAGATGGAGCGCACCACAACCATGCGATCGCTGACCTCAAAGGTTTTCCAGATGCGCTCATCCTGCACCCGGGCACGGGCCTCACTGATCCCCAGCTCTTCAACGGTTCCAGCACCGCGAATGTTTTCGGTTGCCACTACGGTTAGGTCGCTGACTGCCTCGGTCTTTTCCCGGGTGAGCTTGGCGATCCGGGGTAGGAAGATTGAGAGCACGATGGTCATCACGATAAACATGGGCACGGTCACCAGACCGATGGCCGGGTTGACGGTGAAGATGGTAGCCGCGGTAATCAGCATGTAGATGCTGATATGGGCGAATTCCGGCAGGCCGGTGGCCAGTACCTGGCGTACGCTGTCGACGTCGTCGGTCAGGCGGGCTACCAGGTCGCCGGAGCCGGCGTCCTCAACGGTTTGGGCGTCCAGCTGCAGGGAGGCCCCGACCAGGTCAATGCCCAAGTCGCGGTTGAGGCGCACACCCATTTTCTGGCCCTGGAAGGTCCAGGCGCGGGCCAGCAGGGCACCGGCGACCACAGCAAGGCCAATGACCGTCAGCTCTGCCCAGGGGTAGCCGGTCAGCTGCCCGGTGGTGGCCCGGTCAATGAGCTGCCCCACCATAATAGGGGTCACCAGGGTAGCCACGGAGCTAGCCACAAACAGAACCACCAGCCAAATCAGCTGCCAGGGGGTTTTGAGAATCGAGCGGGCCAGTAGCCTCCAGGTAGTCTTACCGTCAGTAATGGGGAGGAGGTTAGCCACGGGCCTCACCTGCTTTCAGTCGTCGCTCAACCTCCATGGTGGTTGAGACCAGGTAAATCTGGCGGATGTGTTCGAGGGGGCCGGGCTGGCCCGTATGGGTTTCGAGCTGGTTCAGGATGAACTTCTGGCTGGGTTCGTCCACCGAGTTCAGCGGTTCGGTGAGCACCAGCACGGACGCCGGCTGGGCTAGTGCCCGGGCCAGGGCCAGCCGCTGCCGCTGGCCACCAGAGAGATTAGTGCCCTCTGAGGCCAGGGTGCTGGCCAGGTACTTTTCGGGGTCGCGACCACCGAGTCGGAAAGCGATTTCTTCGGAGTCGGTGAGCTTCAGCAGCTCAATCATGCGTTCCCGGCTCAGCCCCTCGGTGCCCATCTGCAGGTGGTCAGCCAGGGAGCCGGCAAAAATCATGGGGTTGGGCTCCGAAAGAAGCACGCGCTCGCCCCCGGCGAGGACGCCCGCCGCCCGTTCCCCACCCGGGGCAGGTTGAGCTTGGCGTAGGGCTTCGATCAGAGCTTCGGCGTAGTCCTGGGCTGGCAACCCGGCTTCGCGCGGGTTGATGTAGTGAACCGGGGCGCTGGCCCGAGGAACCTCAACCAGCGCCTGCCCTGCTGCGGCGCTGGGCACCGGGGCGGGAGCGTCCCTACCCTCTACCTGAGAGTTAGTCTCAACCTCAGCTGCAAGTCTATCTACGCGCTTGAGGGCAACGCGGGCATTACGCCAGGAGAAGAGCAACATTTCCACTGACCAGATGGGCCCGGTTAGGGTGTTAATCAGACCAACCACCGTGACCAGCTGGCCGGCCGGAACCTCAGTAATCCAGATACCCTCGGGGGCTGCCCCGCGCAGGGCGAGCGCAATGACTACCCAGGTCACGGTTCCTACCAGCAGGTTGCGCACCGCATAGGACCAGGTCTGTACGCTCTCTAGGCGAATCTGGGAGGTATAGACGTCCTGGGCTGTTGCCCCGTAACGGTCCATCATGCGGCGCTGGGCACCCAGGCCCAGAATGGTGCGAATCGAGGAGGCTACGTCAGAGGCGCGGGAGGTAGACACGCCCACCTTGTCGCGGAAGACGTCCGCGTGCTTCTCGAGCAGCTTGGAAATCCAGGTGAGGGTCAGCATGGTTAGGATCAAGCCACCCAAACTCACCACAGCAATCGCCGGGCTAATGCGCCACAGCTGCCAGGTGCCCAGGGCGGTTACACCCACCGCGGAAAAGGCCAGAATCATGGGCTGCCACATCTGGGCCATAGAGCGGGCGTCCTTGTTCAAAATCGCAATGAGGGCGCCGGTATCGCGGTTGGGGCTGCGGGACATCAGGCTGGCAATGTAGAGACGCCAGTCCCGCTCGATGCGGGCCACCACCCTAAAGGTGATACCCCAGCCCACGAACTCAACGACCGACAGGTAGACCACCACGCCCACCAGGAGCCAGACCAGTCGCCAGGCGCCTGCCTCATCGCCTGAGGTGTGCAGGTCAATAATCGTGCCTACCAGAACCGGCAGGAATACCAGGGCGAGGGAGGTCAGAATATCGAGGGGGAAGGGCAGAAAGAAGAGGGGCCTCCAGCGGAAGCCCGGCGGGGCGATACGGAACTTAACTTTTTCCTTGGGCGTCTTTGTCTCGTCAGTCATCTCAGCCATCAGGCTACTCTTTCAGCGTGTGCGTGCGGGTGTGCAGGTCGTGTGTGAGGGAAAAACCCGCAGGGCATAAAAATACCTACCGGGTTCGTTTGCCCCGATAGGTGTGTCTACGTCAGGTTATCGTACTCGTCTAACCAGCAGTCGGGCTAGTAGCGAGCGCACCATTGATGTGTCTACCCACGGGGAGGCTGTTGAAGGGAATAGGTCGATTATTCATTTCGTGGGCCTCCTTTCGTGAGCTAGATATGCGGTTAAGTTCTGCCCTTTACCTTAGAACACTCTGGGCAGGTTTGACAAGCGTCACACCCGTCTTTATCTTGACCGGTCTATTAAACTAGAAGAACCATGAAGATTCTTCCCTTTCTCTCCCCCTCTTTAGCCGATAACAGCAAGTCCTATTTCCGTGGCGATTTTGCCTCTAACCCGCTCACGGGCGATGAAGCCTACGAGGCCTTTCTAGCTTGGATTGAGGCTCGCGGTATGCAGCTGTACCCGGCCCAGGACGAAGCTGTGCTTGATTTGGCGGCGGACAACAACGTCATTTTGGCGACCCCTACCGGATCGGGTAAGTCTACGGTGGCGGTTGCGGCTCATTTTATGGGTCTGGCGACCGGCCAGCGCTCCTACTACACTGCCCCTATTAAGGCCCTGGTATCTGAGAAGTTCTTTGATCTCTGCGAGATTTTCGGGGCTGAGAACGTGGGTATGGTGACCGGCGATTCTTCTATTAACGCCGATGCCCCCATCGTCTGCTGCACCGCCGAAATCCTGGCTAATGTGGTCTTGAGAGAGGGCGAAGGGGCAGATGTGACCCAGGTAGTGATGGACGAGTTCCATTTCTATTCTGACCCCCAGCGTGGCTGGGCCTGGCAGGTCCCCCTGCTAGATCTGCCCCAGGCTCAGTTCCTGCTCATGAGCGCAACCCTGGGCGACACCAGCCGCTTTGAACGGGAGCTGACCGAGCTAACCGGCCGCCAGACGTCCTTGGTCACCAGCGAAACCCGCCCCATCCCCCTCAACTACACCTATTCGCGTGAGCCCCTGGTGGAGAAGGTAGATGAGCTGGTGAGCACCCACCAGGCCCCGGTCTACATTGTGCATTTCTCTCAGCTTCAGGCCATTGATACAGCCGCTTCGCTCATGAGCCTGGCTATTGCATCCAAGGAAGACAAGGAGCGTATCAACGAACTGACCGCCGGCTTCCGCTACTCGGCGGGCTTCGGTAAGCAGCTGCAGAAGTACATCAAGAACGGTATCGGCATTCACCATGCCGGCATGCTGCCCAAGTACCGCCGCCTGGTGGAGCAGCTAGCCCAGGCGGGCCTGCTCAAGGTCATTTGCGGTACCGATACGCTGGGTGTGGGTATTAACGTCCCCATCCGCACGGTGCTCGTAACTGCTCTTTCCAAGTTTGACGGGCAGCGCACCCGCCGCCTGAAGTCCCGCGAGTTCCACCAGATTGCAGGACGCGCGGGCCGGGCTGGCTTTGATACGGCCGGTTACGTGGTGGTTCAGGCCCCCGAACACGAGATTGAGAACGACCGGCTTGAGGCCAAGGCCCGGGAGAAGTTCAACGGGGACGAGAAGAAGATGGCCCAGTCGCTCCGGGGTAAAAAGAAGAAGCCCCCGCAGGGCTTTGTGGCGTGGAGCGACAAGACTTTCGAGCAGATTATTGCCGCAGAACCCGAGCCGCTGACTTCGTCCTTCCAGATGACCCACTCCATGATGCTCAATATGCTGCAGCGTGAGGCTGACCCCTTTGAGACCGTCATGCTCTTCCTCACCGCCAACCACGAGCCGCCGATTAAGCAGCGCGCCCTCAAGCGCAAGGCGATTGGCATCTACCGGGAGCTTCTCAACGGGGGCGTGGTGGAGCGCCTGCCGGAGCCCGACGAGTTTGGCCGCACCGTGCGCCTGACCGTCTCACTGCAGGAGAACTTCGCCCTGAACCAGCCGCTCTCCCCCTTCGCGCTGGCTTCGCTGTCTCTGCTCGATAAGGAGTCTGAGTCCTACGCTCTCGATGTGGTCTCGGTGATTGAGTCCACCCTGGAAAAGCCCCGCCAGGTGCTCATTGGCCAGGAGAAAAAGGCCAAGAGCGAGGCCCTGGCCGAGATGAAGGCTGAAGGGCTCGACTACAACGAGCGCATGGCTGAGCTCGACAAAATCACCTACCCGCAGCCCCTGGCTGACCTGCTAGAACAGGCCTTCGAGACCTACTCGGCAGGCGCTCCCTTCATGAAGGAGTTTGAGGTAGAGCCCAAGAGCGTGGTGCGCGATATGTACGAGCGGGCCATGGGCTTTGGTGATTATGTGCAGTACTACGGTTTGGAGCGCTCCGAGGGTATTCTACTGCGCTACCTGTCGGACGCTTACAAGGCCCTGCGCCAGACCGTACCCCTATCTGCCCTGACCGATGAGCTCACCGACGTAATCGAGTGGTTGGGCGAGGTTATCCGCCAGACCGACTCCTCCCTGGTGGACGAGTGGGAGCGCCTGGCTGCCGGTGAGGAAGGCACCCCGGTTCAGGACTCTCTTGAAGAGCTTGTGGCCGAGTCGGCTCCCAAGGTGACGAGCAACGTCCGCGCCTTCAAGGTGATGGTACGCAATGCTCTCTTCCGCCGGGTTGAGCTCTTTGCGGACGAGCGCGACCGTCTGTTGGGTGAGATGGACGGTGAGCGCTCGGGTTGGGATGCCGACCGCTGGGCTGAGGCCATGGATGATTACTTTGAGGAGTATGAGGATATCTATACGGACGCCGAGGCCCGCTCCCCGCGTCTGATTGAGATTGACGACGATACAGCAGCTCATCCCGGGGTGTGGAAGGTTCGCCAGGTTTTTGCCGACCCCGACGACAACCACGATTTCGGGATTGTCGCCCGGGTCGACCTAGCCGCCTCAGACGAGGAAGGCGCGCCCGTGGTGCTGATTGAGAGCGTGGGGGCTTTCTAGGAGACTATTCAAAAGCTCTTTTACAAGGTGCCTCAGACTCGTGCTTGCCGCTGACCCTCTCGCCTGGTTCGCTAACGCTCACAAGGCGATTCACGCCAGACCCAGCCAGCAGCTGCGCTACGAGTCTGATACACCTAAGCAATTTCTAAATTAGTCTCTAAGCTCTCTACTCCAGTCTGCCGGTTTCTTCTTGATTCACTCTTTGAAGTGTTTCAATAAGAAGCCGGCATTATTTTTTCTTGTCAGACTGAAAGTAAAAACTTTTCTGAGTAAAACCTGTAAATGAGCTTGCTAAACTCATATTTCTACCTTACATTATTGCGTATGAATGAACATATCTTGATCAATGGAAACTACTATTTCTTTACCAAAATTGGAATGCATGCAGGTGAAACCATTCACGATATCCTGACGAAAAAGTCTGCGGACATCGCGGATTATGGCTATTGCCTATGGTCTGGAAGGCTTCCTTTAGTCAAGCGCCAAGACCTCCTAAAAGCACTCACCCAGCAAGAAGAGGTATACGTCCTTTGCGCAGGTACCGATAGCACCGCGACAACCAATGACTCCGACAAGGACGTTGTGGTGTTTGCTGATGGGTACGAAGACGTGGACGGAACACTTGTGACCCTCAAGGATGGCCCCACTTCCACCTATACTAAAAATAAAATATCTAATCGTTCCGTAAATAATAAAGGATTTGTCATTACTGAAATTATAGAAACTGAATTTTCAGTAAATCTTGGAGATTTTGAATACATTTATTCAGATCCCAAGAAGCCTAACGGAGATGCCTCAATTGCTCTCGGATCACAAAATAGTAACGGGGTCATTAAATATAATCCTTCAGGAGCAAGAAATGGAAAAAACTATCAGATTGTTTCAGTATTTAAATTAAAAAGCCCCTTCGTTGCCAAACTAATCTAATGCCATTAGATATCGAAGCGATTATACTGATTCTGGGCACCATAATAACCATAGTCACTTCATTCCTGAGCTCAAATCGAGGTGCCTACGACCGGGTTCAAGTTATGATTCAGGACGCAACCATGGGTGAGGTTGCCGAAGCCAGACATATCGTCGGCACATACTGGGCTTGGAAAAATGCTCACGATGAGCATGGAAGAGCGCCTGAGGGATTTGAATTTGACTACAGTGAAAAACAAGTGATTGATTCGATGTTCAAAATTGTTTGGGCCCTACGCCGTACACAAGCAGTGTATGAATCTATCAGTTTCTTAACCCCCACTCCGAAGCGCCTACTGATGAATACGCTAGGAAATTGGGTTGATTGGTCAGTTGGAAAAGACGGTGTAATTCTAAAACTCAACAAAACGCTTAATGCAGACATCGGCGAAATCAAACAACTCAAAGATTTAGCCAGCGAGTGGGACATGCGTGGAAACAATAGAAATCATTAACACTCTACCAATTAGGAAATATAATATTCACAGGAAATTTTAACACTAGTCGCTAATTCAAATAAATATGTATCGTACTGCTGTTATATTTCTAAATATAACAGCAGTACGATATACCTTTGTCGTTACAGGCTCTAGGCCAACCCGCGTCGTTTTAGCAGCGGGGCTGTTTCGGCCTCGCGCCCAGTCATGGCCTTGAAGCTCTCAGGAATGGGCCGGGTGCCGCCGACCGCCAGAATATGGCGGCGGAAGGCGTCCCCATTCTCACGGGTTAGCCCACCGTTAGCCTCATACCAGGCGACCGTATCCGCGTCGAACACCTCAGCCCACAGGTAGGAGTAGTAGCCCGCCGCATACCCGCCACTGAAAGTGTGGTTCAGGTAGCTGGTGCGGTAACGGGACTCCACCAGTTCGTGCCACAGCCCTAGCTCGGTCAGAGCCTGTTGCTCAAAAGCCCTGGGGTCTTCTACCGGGGTGGCATCCCTCTGGGCGGGCAGTTTATGCCAGGCCCAGTCCAGGGCAGCGGCACGCAGGTACTCCACCGTGGCCTGGCCCTGGCCCCAGGTTTCAGCCGCGAGTACGGCCTCAATCAGATGGGCAGGCACCGGCTCCCCGGTCTGGTAGTGCACAGCGTAGTTTGGCAGAATCTCCGGGTGGAGCATCCACATCTCATTGACCTGACTGGGGTACTCCACGATATCCCGCTCAACACTGGCGCCCGATAGGGAGCGGTACTCCGTATCAGAGAGCAGGCCGTGCAGGGCATGGCCGAACTCGTGAAAGAGGGTATTGACCTCGTCAAAGGTAACAAAAGCCGGCTGCCCTTCCGCCGGGGCCGGAATGTTGAGGTTATTGACCACCACCGGGCGAGTACCCTCAGCCCGGGACTGGTCAACAAAGGTGTTCATCCAGGCCCCGCCACGCTTAGTATCACGGGTAAAGAAGTCCCCTAGGAAGAGCCCCAGGGGGCTACCGTCGGCATCGAATACCTCCCAGATACGCACCTGCTCGTGGTAGCCAGCAAGGTCAGTGCGTTCGGTAAAGCTCAGCCCGTAGACCCGACTGGCAGCATAGAAGACCCCGTCCTCAAGCACCCGGTTGAGCTCAAAGTAGGGCTGCAGGGCCTCATGGTCAACAGCGTATTCCCGGGCTTTGACCTTCTCTGAGTAATAGGTCATGTCCCAGGGTTCTAGCTTGTCTATACCGTCCTCTGCCGCCAGCGCCGCAATCGCACGCGCCTCCCGGTCAGCGTTCTGCATAGCCGGTTCAATGGTCTGGGCGAACAGCTTCTCCACAGCCTCAGGAGTACCTGCCGTGCGATCAGCAACCGCGAGTGCCGCAAAAGAGTCAAACCCGAGCAGGGCAGCTTTTTGCGCTCGCAGGGCTGCAATCTCAGCCGCCATAGCCCAGGTCTCATTGCCTCGCTCTACGCTGGCGGTATAGACGCGCTGGCGCACAACCCGGTCCGAGAGGTGGGCCAGGGCAGGCTGCTGGGTGTAGAGCTCAAAAGTAAGAAGCCAGCCATCCTCATGCCCGGCGGCAACAGCTGCCGCGCGGGCAGCGTCCTTATTTGATGCGGGCATACCGGCCGATTCAGCTTCATCGGTAATAAGGACGGACGCCGCATTCAGGTCCCGAGTGACCTGCTGGCCGTAGGCGGTTTGGGCCTGGGCAATAGCAAGGTTCAAGCGAGCGAGTTCGTCACGGTCAGCATCGCTCAGGGCAGCTCCGGCCAGGGTGAAGCTTTGGTGGAGTTTCTCTGTCAGGCGCACCTGTTCGTCCGTCAGCCCTGCCTCATGACGGCCCCGGTAGACGGCATCGAGCTTAGAGTAGATAGCGGGGTTAAGGTAGAGGTCGTTCTCAAGCTGGGTGAGTTTTTCGGTGATCTCCCCTTCGAGGGCTAGCAGTTCGGGGGTGCCGTCCGCCGATACCAGGTTGTAGAAGACCTTGGTGGTTCGTTCGAGGGTATCGCTGGGGCGTTCCAGCGGGGCAACCACATTGTCGAAGGTAGGCTCATCGGTGAGCTCTGCGATTGCGGTATAGGTTGAGCGGGCTTCAGCCAGCCCAATCTCTAGTGCGGGCAGATAGTGTTCTGCGCGGATAGCAGCGAAGTCAGGCAGGCGGTAGGGCAGGGAAGATTCTGTGAGCAGGGGATTCTGTGTCATGCAGATAGATTACTGCATTTGCGCCCTGAATCGGTAACCTCAGTCACATTCTAGGGGTGCTCTCACCTAAAGCGGTCACATTAGAACTTCTTACGCACCACCTCAGAGCCCGTGCCGGGAAGCTAGGGTAGCCTATCGGTAGAAGAAAGACCTCACTTGCGTGCAAAGGAGCCCCATGCCTACCCACCCCCGCCTACCCCAGCCGACCCACCGCGTCGGCGTCACCCACACCATCGACTCCCTCAAACTGGTAGACCACTGGTTCACCGTACCCCTAACCCACGGGCTCATCTACGGCAAGGGTGAAGCGGCAGCCCTGGAATCCCGCTTTGCCGACCAGACCATCACCATCTTCGCCCGCGAAGTCATCGACACCTCTGATGCCCTCACCACCCCCGTCGACGATCGCCCCTACATGGTCTACCTGCAGGGCGGCCCCGGCGGCAAGAGCCCCCGCCCCATCTCTGAAGGCGGCTGGGTCCAGGAACTTGCCAAGACCCACCGCCTGATTCTGCTGGACCAGCGCGGCACCGGCAATTCAACCCCGCTCTCTGCCCGCGTCATCACCGCCCAGGGCAGCCCCGAGATACAGGCTGAGTTCTGCGAGCTCTTCCGCGCCGACTCCATCATTGCCGACGCCGAGGTCGTCCGCGAAATCCTGCTGGCAGACCGCACAGACAAGCGCTGGTCGACCATGGGCCAGAGCTTCGGCGGCTTCTTGACTCTCTCCTACCTCTCCTTTGCGCCCGAGTCCGTCAAGGATTCCCGCATGACTGCCGGGCTTGCCCCCATCCGTGCCCATGTGGACGATGTCTACCGCTCCACCCTCGACCGCATGAAGGAGCGCACCGAGGAATACTACGGCTGGTACCCCGAAGATAAGGACCTGGCCGTCCGCATCTGCGAGCACCTGGCCAAGAACGAGGAATACCTGCCCACCGGCGAGCGCCTGACCCCGCACCGCTTCCAGATGCTGGGCAATATTCTGGGGGGTAACGGCCGGGCTAGGGGCCTGCACTATGTACTGGAGTCGGCTTTTGCTGAGTCTGATAAGTGGCTCTCTGACCAGTTCCTGGCAGAGGTTAGCGCCCAGGTCAGCTTCCAGGCTGGCCCCCTCTACGGCCTGCTGCACGAGACGATTTATGCGGACGGACCCGCGCAGGAGCTGGGGGGAACCTCGCCGTCCGCTTCACCGACGAACTGGTCTGCTGCCCGCATGTACGCGGAGCGCCCGGACTTTGCCGAAGACGCCTCTCCCCTGCTTCTGACCGGTGAGCATATCTTCCCCTGGTATTACGAGGAGGACCCGGCTCTGCGTCCGCTGGCTGAGGTTGCCCAGCTGCTGGCGGAGAAGAAGGACTGGGGCCGCCTCTACGACCACGACCAGCTGGCCCGCAACGAGGTTCCCCTGGTTGCAGCGGCCTACGTGCCCGATGTGTACGTGGATTACGCCCACTCGATGAAGACCGCCGAGTTTGTGGGTAACACCCGTGTGTGGACGTCTAAGACCCACCACCATGACGATCTGGGCGCTGACGGCCCCCTGATTCTGGGCCATCTGAAGAATTTGCTGGCTGATATGCGCTAACTGAGTTTAGCTATAACAAGAAGGCCGAGGGGTGTAGCTGCACCTCTCGGCCTTTTTGTTCAGCGATGGGTTGGGGAGGTCTGCTGGTCTTGTTCCCAGGCCCGGTGGGCGTCGTTGGCGGCGGACGTTCCTCTTGTCATGGCAGCTACCATCATGGCGATGGTGGGAAGGATCAGAAAGGCGAGACCAACCGGAATAACTGCAGAATTGTGAGCCATCAGCCCCAGGATTAGGACGACGGCCGCCCCAACAATCTGAGCCCAGGCGCAGATTCGCAGAACTGGAGCAATCGCCCTGTGGGCCGCGTACCAGGCGGCATCCGACCGCATAGTTGCTGTGGTGCGGATTCCCACCAGTCCGTTACGGCGCAGGGTGCCGGCTGCACCCATGCGGGCTATCGTCAGAAAGAGCCCGCCCAGCAAGAGCAGGCAAAAGACCAGGGGTAGATAATCGGCTGCAGACATGGAAACTCCCTTCTTGGGCAGAAACAGGGGTTAAGGTCAATTCTACTCAAACCTGAAATCTAGTTCTAGAGCCCCAGCTCTTGTGACACCGCCACACGCAAAGACCGCTGGCCCCTTCCCTCTCGGGATGGGGCCAGCGGTCGTGAAGCCGGGGCGGGCGTCCGCACCCCTAGTTCTTGGGGCGGACGCCTACCGCCGGTTAGGCGCTGCGCTCGGCGTGAGCGGTGCGGGCACGACGTACCAGGTCCTGGTACTCGTTCTCAGACTCAATCAGCTCGTCGCGGTACTTCTGCGGAATCTCGCGGGACTTAGCCACCTCAGCATCAAGCTTGCTCTGAATCTCAGCGCGCTCAGCCTCAGAAGCATCGGCGGGCAGATTCAGGTACTTCTCAGACAGGGTCTGAACACGCTGGATAGTGGCCAGGGCGCGGCCCTTCGGGCTGTAAAGAGAAGCCAGAACAGTGACAATCAGAACGCCTACAATAACAGCAAGTGAGAGCTCAATTCCAACTTCAACAACGTGAACCGGGTGGCCGTCATTGACAAAGGGCAGAGTGTTGGAATGCAGAGCGTGCAGCAGCAGCTTCACACCGATGAAGGCCAGGATGATGGACAGGCCCCATGAGAGGTAGATGAGGCGGTCCAGCAGGCCGTCAATCAGGAAGTAGAGCTGACGCAGACCCATCAGGGAGAAGGCGGTTGCGGTGAAGACGATGTAGGCTTCCTGGGTCAGACCGAAGATTGCGGGGATGGAGTCCAGGGCGAAGAGGATGTCGGTACCACCGATAGCCACCATGACCAGCAGCATGGGGGTCATGACCTTCTTGCCGTTTTCTACGGTGAAGAGCTTATCGCCGTCGTAGTAGTCAACGGTGTTGAACATCTTCTTGGCCAGGCGAACGACGAAGTTGTTGGCTTCGTCCTCTTCTTCCTTGTCGGTGACTTCACCCTTGATGAGGTTACCGGCTGTGTAGATCAGGACCAGGCCGAAGAGGTAGAAGACCCCGCTCCAGCGCTCAATAGCGGCAGCGCCCACCAGAATAAAGATGGTGCGGGCGATCATCGCGAAGATAATACCGAAGAGCAGAACCTTTTGCTGGTCCTCACGCGGCACCTTGAAGGAGGCCATGATAATCAGGAAGACAAAGAGGTTATCGACGCTCAAAGCCTTCTCGGTGATGTAGCCGCCGTAGTATTCTGCGGCGAACTGGGTGCCGTCCCAGAAGAGGATGACCAGGCCAAAGAGCAGGGCGATACCCACGTAGACGGCCGACCAAATCGCGGCTTCCTTGATGGTGGGTTCGTGCGCTTTACGCACGTGGAAGAAGAAGTCATAAGCAAGCAGTGCCAGGATGAACGCAATCGTTACACCCCACTGCAACCCAGTGATATGCATTGGGAGCCTTTCTTGTGGTTGGGGTTTGCCAAAATCCACAAGTCTCTCCCACCACCGCTGAGGGGTGGTTTCCTGCCCCGGTTGGGCGCCTTCGATCAACGTGCTGACGATGCAGGAATTAGTGGGATACTCCCTTGCTCGGTCTACAACTATAACCCATCTTCTTACTTTTGAACAGACGCGCGGGCGTCCTTAAGGCCGAGCACGATGGCGCAGACCAGGAGAAGGACGGCCGCGCCCGCCCAGGCTGCGGCAAAGCTGGTCGCCTGCGCGGCGGCACCGATGGCAAGAGAGCCGAGGCCGGTGCCGATGTCGAAGTGGGAGTTCCAAGCGACGGACGCCCGCTGGGTGGCGTCCGCCCCACCGGCGTCCGACAGGGCACGCACCATGGTGACCGACTGTAGGAAGCCGTAGCCGAACCCAATCAGGGTTGCACCAGCCAGGAGGAATATGACTGAAGGCAGGCTCACGCCATTGACCCAGCCGACAAAGGCGACACCCAAGGCCGTGAGGGCCAGCACCGGAGTCATGAGAAGGCGGGTGCCGAACCTGTCGGTGAGAGAGCCGCCATAGAGGCGGGTGGGGGTTGCCAGGGCGCAGAGCAGGAGCAGGGCCCCGGTCGCCAGAGTGGCAGTGGGGGCAATTTCGGTGGAGAAGGTCATGAAGGCACCGCCGACGCTGGTGACGAGTGTGAGGGTCAGCAGCGCGGGCCAGATGCGGGCAATGATGGTTGCGGTGGAAGTTGCAGGGGTGGCGTCACTCCCCTGCTCACCGGCCCTTTGTTCTTCCATGAAGTGGTCAACCAGTCGGCCTAGCTGCAGGGCAAAGGGGGCTGCGATTGCTGCGATTGCACCGGCTGAGATTACCGAGCGGTAATCGAAGGTATCGAGGGCCCAGGGGGCGACGGGTGTGAAGAACATCTGAGCACCTGCAGCTGCCAGCCCGTAGAGCCCGACAGCCCGCCCCCGGTACTCGACGGGGATGAGGTAGGACATGGCCGATGAGCAACAGACGGTGACAATACCGAAGCCGATACCGCGCAGACCCGAGGTAACAAGGACGTTGAGTAGGTCGGGGCTCAGAGCCTGAATGAGGGAGGGCAGCCCCATAAAGAGGGTACCCACCGGCAGCACGAGTGCCCAGGAAAAGCGACGGGTGAGGGCAGGGACGCTGAACTGGGTGGCTACGGTGACAGCCATGAGTACCGCGTTGGTGGCACCCGCACCCAGGGAGCCTGCCCCACCTACCAGTGCCCAAGCCGGCGAGGCAGGAAGCAGGATAGATAGACTGCAAATGGTCAGCCCGAAGGTAAGCAGAATCTGGGGCATACCCGGCATGCGGGCAACGCTGGGACGCGCGGTTTTCTGGCTCATAGAGGCTCCAAGGTGGTTCTGACGCAAACTTCACCAGTTTAGTACCACAGGTTTCTTGAAACAAGAGCAGATATTAAGAAAGCTACCTCTTGCCCGCGGTAAACGCCAGGCAGGAGGCAGCATTGATGCTTTGCATCGGTGAGAGTTACTGAACGAAGTTTAGGCTTGAAACGACGTAGCTGAGAACCGTGGTGACTTCGTCTTTATCGCCATGGGCTACAGTCAGGGTGTAGTAGGTGCCATTTTCATCGGGGGCGGTGCTGAGGTAAGCCCCGTTGATAGCAGTACCGGTACTGGAAGTTTTGGTGTAGGTCATAACAGCGACTTCACCAATGGGGGTGGACTGTAGGGAGAACTTATCGGGTGTAGACCCTTCAGTTTCGATAATCTGACGCAGTTCATCTTCGGTAGCGAGGGCTGCTCCACCGGTTTGTTCGACCACGCTGGCGTTCGCGACCTGGCCGTTAGAGCCGGTAGACCCACCTACTGCATAAATCTGGGCGCTACCAATAATAGCGTCGAGCTCGTCTAGGGTAATTCCCTGCTGGTCTGCGTAGGCCTGCTTCTGCTCAGGGTCGAAGTCGTGAGCTTGAAGGACGATCCATTTTGCGGGCAGGGCGAGGGCAAGCCGTGGCTGAGTTTCAGTATTGGCCACGACGAAGCGAGCGTTACGAGGAACTCGTAGGTTCCCTTCAGTAGAGTTGTTGCTAATGGTGGCCTCTGCTGTGGCAGAAGCAGTCTGCTGGGGAACTGACGCGGTGTCGTCCTGGTTATTGGCCAGCAGGTTGTACCCAAAGAATGCTGCCAGGGTGGCGAGCGCGACAGCTACAACAATGCCGACGCGGGTTGCGGTAGAGGAGTTTTTCATAAGTCCCTAAGGTGATGCGAGTTTGCAAGTGTAGTGCAATTATATGGCTTGTCTGGCAGGTATACCCTAGGGCCTTAGACACACCTTCTTCCCCTAGCCACTGCCCCTCGGCCTAGGCGTGCCCGGCTTCCTGCATAGCGCGTAGCTCCTTCTTCAGGTCGGCAATTTCATCGCGCAGGCGGCCCGCCAGCTCGAACTTGAGCTCTTCGGCGGCCTGCATCATCTGGGCGTGCATCTCTTCGATCAGACCCAGCAGGTCTTCGGCGGGAGCTGCCGCAAGGCCGTCCTGACGTACCCGGGCTTCTGCCTTCTTGAAGAGCTCTTCGGCTTCGGGGCTGGTCGCCGCGTACTTTGTGCCCTTCTTGACCGGAGCCAGCTTGCCCGATGCCCCCTTGCGGGCGGCAAGGAGCTCTGCGGTGTCTTCTGACTCGCGGGCCAGGGCATCGGTGATGTCGGCAATTTTCTTGCGCAGGGGCTGGGGGTCGATGCCATGCTCGCGGTTGTAGGCCTGCTGGATCTCGCGGCGGCGGTTGGTTTCGTCGATAGCGGTGCGCATGGAGTCGGTGATTTTATCGGCGTACATGTGCACCTGACCGCCCACGTTACGGGCGGCTCGACCGATGGTCTGAATCAGGGAGGTGGTGGAACGCAAGAAGCCCTGCTTGTCAGCGTCCAAAATAGCAACCAGGGAAACCTCGGGCAGGTCTAGACCCTCACGCAGCAGGTTGATGCCCACCAGCACGTCGAAGACGCCCTGGCGCAGCTCGCTGAGTAGCTCCACGCGGCGCAGGGTATCAACATCGGAGTGCAGGTACTGCACCTTAACCCCGTGCTCCAGCAGGTAGTCGGTGAGGTCCTCAGCCATACGCTTGGTCAGGGTCGTGACCAGCACACGTTCGTCGCGCTCTACCCGCAAACGGATCTCTTCGAGCAGGTCGTCAATCTGCCCCTCGGTCGGCTTGACCACGATTTCGGGGTCGACCAGGCCGGTGGGGCGAATAATCTGCTCCACGACCCCGTCGGCCTGGGCCAGCTCGTACTTGCCGGGAGTAGCTGAGAGGTAGACGGTCTGGCCGATGCGGTCGAGGAATTCCTCCCACTTGAGGGGGCGGTTATCCATGGCTGAGGGCAGGCGGAAGCCGTGTTCAACCAGGGTGCGCTTGCGGCTCATATCGCCTTCAAACATGGCACCGATCTGGGGAATGGTCACGTGGGATTCGTCGACGATGAGCAGAAAGTCATCGGGGAAGTAGTCCAGCAGGCAGTGCGGGGCTGTGCCGCGAGCGCGCCCGTCGATGTGGCTGGAGTAGTTTTCGATGCCGTTGCAGAAGCCCATCTGCTCCATCATCTCAAGGTCATACTGGGTGCGCATGCGCAGGCGCTGGGCTTCCACCAGTTTGTTCTGGGACTCCAGCTCCTGCAGGCGGTCGCGCAGCTCGTCCTCGATAGACGCAATAGCTCGGGCCATGCGTTCGGCGCCGGCGACGTAGTGAGAGGCCGGGAAGACGTACATTTCGGTTTCTTCGCGGATGACGTCGCCGGTAAGCGGGTGCAGGGTGTAGATAGCTTCGATTTCGTCACCGAAAAACTCGATACGGATCGCGTTTTCTTCGTACATGGGGATGATTTCGACGGTATCGCCGCGGACGCGGAAGGTGCCGCGGTGGAAGTCTAGGTCGTTGCGGGCATACTGCATGGAGACAAACCGGCGCAGCAGCTCGTCCCGGTCGATTTCTTCGCCCTGTCGCAAGGTCACCATCTGGGCAACGTATTCTTCGGGGGTGCCCAGGCCGTAGATGCAGGAGACGGTAGCAACCACCACAACGTCGCGGCGGGTCAGCAGGGAGTTGGTGGCGGAGTGGCGCAGGCGTTCGACTTCTTCGTTGATGGAGGAGTCTTTTTCGATGAAGGTATCGGTCTGCGGCACGTAGGCTTCGGGCTGGTAGTAGTCGTAGTAGGAAACGAAGTACTCAACAGCGTTGTTGGGCAGTAGCTCGCGCAGTTCGTTAGCTAACTGGGCAGCCAGGGTCTTGTTTTGCACCATAACCAGGGTGGGGCGCTGGACGGCCTCAATGAGCCAGGCAGACGTTGCAGACTTACCGGTGCCGGTGGCACCCATGAGCACGATGTCTTTTTCACCGTTCTGGACGCGCTCGGTCAGCTCCGCGATTGCCTTAGGCTGGTCGCCAGCCGGCTGATACTCAGAGACAACTTCAAAAGGTGCAACGACGCGGTTAATTTCTTGGGCAAGGCTCATGCCCTCTACCCTACCGAAAAACCCCCGACAAAACTAGAACATATGTACTAGTTTCATCGGGGGCTAACAAGCGGTCGCTCAGACCTTACTTCTTCGGGTCGATATCGGTAGCGGGCAGGTCACCGGTTACCACAGCGGTGTGGGTGCCCTGCTCTTCAGCCGGCTTGGAGGCTGCCTTCTTCGCGGCGGCGTCCTCAGCAATATCTTCGGCCGTTACCACAGGAATCTGACCGGTATTGGGAACCAGACCCTCGAACTCGGGTTCGGTGCCCAGCTCGTACTCGGGGCGAATAGTGACCTCTTCAATCGACGAGAAGTCTTCCTGAGCACGGCGGTGGTATTCCTCGATGGGGATAACCTGCTTCCACTGGCGGGTGCGCATGGGAGGCAGTTCACCGGCGTCCTCGCGCAGGGCGCGCACCAGCATCCACATCTGCATGAAGCCGATAAGCCAGACAGGGAAGCCGATCACAATAATGACGTTTTGCAGGGCGGTCAGACCGTTATCGCCTGCTGCTACCAGGATGGAAGCCGATACAACGCCGATGGAGGCAGCCCAGAAAATACCCTGCTTCTTGGGGGCCGGGTCCTCATGACCGTTAGCAATCGCGTCCATGACCAGGGCTGCTGAGTCAATGGAGGTGATGAAGAAGATGGTAATCACCACGAGGGTCACCGCAGCGACCAGCTGGTAGAGCGGGAAGTGGCCCAGGAACTCGAAGAGGGCAGCGGGAATGTCGCCTTCTTCCACTACGGTCTGCACCAGGGTTCCGTTTTCATTGCGCTCGATATTGAAAGCGCTCAGGCCAAAGACACCAACCCACATCAGGGTAAAGGTGGTAGGGGCAGCCAGCACGCCGACAACAAACTGACGGATGGTGCGGCCCTGAGAAATCTTGGCAATAAAGAGGCCAACAAAGGGCGCCCAGGTCACGGTCCAAGCCCAGTAGAAGACCGTCCAGGAGCCAATCCAACCGGTATCTGCAAAGGCGTCGTTGAAGAGCATCATCACGGGCAGCTTCTGCAGGAAGTAGCCGGCTGACTCGATGGTGCCCAGGGTGACGAAGCGGGTTGCGCCGGTCATCAGGATGAAGATCATCAGGGAAATAGCCAGCAGAATGTTGATGTAGGACAGGCGCTTAACGCCCTTATCCATACCCATCAGCACCGAGGTAATACCGGCGGCAGTAATCACAGCAACGATAGCGGCCTGAATCCAGCCACCCAGGGGCACACCGTACATGATGCCCATACCCGAGTTGATCTGCAGAGCGCCCAGACCCACCGAAACCGCAATACCGAAAACGGTAGAAACGATGGCAACCGAGTCAATGGTCTTACCGATAGGGCCGTGGATGCGCTCGCCCAGCAGGGGCTGGAAGATGGATGAGACGCGCGGGGGCAGCTTGCGCTTGTAGGTAAAGTATCCGAAAGCCAGGGCGGGAATAGTGAGAATAATCCAGACGCCCAGGCCGATGTGCCAGTTAGCAATAGCGAGTGCTTCGAGAGCCGCGTGATCCGACTGGGGCTCTACCCCGTCGTAGGGCGGGTTGGCGTAGTGGGTGATGGGCTCTGCCGCGCCCCAGAAGAGCAGGACGGCGCCAACACCAGCTGCGAAGAGCATACCGAACCAGGCAAGGCCGGAGTACTCGGGTTCAGCGTCGTCATCACCGATTTTGATGCGGCCAAAGCGGCTCATCGCCATGTAAATCAGGAAGAAAAAGAAGATGGCAATACCCAGAGTGTAGACCCAGCCCAGGTAGGTGATGATGAAGTCAGAGATAACACCAATGCCATCTGACATGGCCGTTGGGAAGATCATCATCAGCAGGGTGAAGACGATGATAAAGAGTGCAGATGAGAAGAAAATGACGGGGTTGGTTCGCAGCCCCAGTCTGTCGTGTAGCTTGTTCAGCACAGGATTATCCCGGTGGAAGTATGTGTGTGACCGTGCGGGCCCCTTGCATCCACCGCCCGCACAGCGGCTGCCCGGTCTCTGGGCAACGTATCAATGATAAGCGGGCTTGGGGTTGTTTTCCAGGAGAGGTAAGTCTACTTGATTTTTATACTTTTCCTTGTTCTCGCCTGTTTCCACTGGTCACAACCGGGTTTTTTAGACCAAAAGTTCAAATACTCCTTGCTAAAAATTTATTCATGTAACGAACCGGCTGTGATTTTGGCAAAGACCTCGCGCACCTGCGCAGCGGTGCGCTCTAAACTTCCCGAGTTATCAATGACCCAGGTGGCAATAGCCCGGCGCTGCTCGTCGCTGGCCTGCGCAGCAATGCGGGCGCGGGCGTCCGCCTCGCTCATACCGCGCATCTCAACCAGGCGGCGTAGCCGCTCCCCGTGCTGCGCCTCCACCACAATCACCGCATCAAAGTCTGCCGCCTGGCCGGTCTCGGCCAGCAGGGGGATGTCCTCAACAATAACGGCGCCCTCCCCCAGCTTCTGCACCGCCGCCTCCCGCTGCCGCGCGGCTTCAGCCCGCACCGCCGGGTGCACGATGGCGTTCAGACGGGCACGGGCAGACTCGTCTGCAAAGACCAACGACGCCAGGGCAGCCCGGTCAAGCTCACCGGTAGGGGTCAAAATGCCCTCACCAAAGGTGCGGACGGTCTCAGCCAGCACCGCCTGGCCCGGCTCCATCAGCTGACGGGAGATAGCATCGGCATCAATCAGCACAGCCCCGCACTCCACCAGTATCTTCGCCACCGTCGACTTACCCGACCCAATACCGCCGGTCAGACCAATTCTCGCAACCACAGGCGTCCTTTCGTCTCTAAGCATCGGGCAGGTGCCCGCTCCCACCAGCCTACGCGCCGCGACCACCGCACACTAGAATAGACACCATGACTGATGAAACCCGCGCCAACCGCTACACCGTGCTCGCCACCCACAACGAGACTCGGCACCTGCTAGAAATCAAGCGCAGTGAGTTCATCGGCTATGTTCAGCGCGTGGAAACTGAAGAAGAGGCCCGCGCTTTTATTGAGTCCAAGCGCAAGACCTACCACGATGCCCGCCACGTCTGCTCTGCTTTTATTATCGGGGCAGACCGGCAGACCCAGCGCTCCAACGACGACGGCGAGCCCGCCGGCACCGCAGGGATTCCCATGCTCCAGGCCCTGCTGGCCCGCCGCACCGAAGGGCGCAAGGGCGAAACCACCGACCTCTCCGATATCTGCGCTGTGGTGGTGCGCTATTTCGGTGGCATCAAGCTGGGGGCCGGTGGGCTGGTGCGCGCCTATACGGACGCGGTGGTCGCCACCCTAGACGCCGCTCCCCTGGTGCCCCGCGAACGCCTGCGACTGGGAACCGTTACCGCCTCCCACGCCGAAGCAGGACGCTTCGAGAACGACCTGCGCGCGCTGGGCTACACGGTGCTGGGTACAGATTACACAGCCAGCGGCGCCCACATCACCCTGGGCGTTTTTGATGACGCAGCAACCCGCGCCCAAACAGAAACGGCCCTGGCCGAGCTGACAGCCGGCGCAGGGCACATTTCGTGGGGTGAAACCCAGTGGGTTGATCTAGCCTAGAAGATTGCTGAAATAGCCAACACGCCTACCGAGCCGATAGCGGCTGAGATGGGCAGGGTGATAATCCAGGCAAGGGCAATGGGTCGCATGAGCTTCCAGTTAGCTGAGCGGTTGACGATACCGACGCCCAGCACTGCACCGATCAGGATGTGGGTGGACGAAACGGGCAGACCCAGAACAGATGCAGCCATAACCACACCGGCAGCGGCCAGCTCAGCGGCAAAGCCCGATGAGGGGTGCATCTTGGTCAGGCCGTGACCAACGGTAGCAATCACGTTACGGCCAACGAACCAAAGACCCACAATCAGGGCGATACCGAAGGTCACCAGCGCGGGCATAGGCACAACGGCCTCGTCACCAATGGCACCGGTCTTGAGCACATCGAGAATTGCCACGAAGGGGCCGATAGCGTTGGCAATATCGTTGGCACCGTGGCTAAAGGCGAAGGCAGCTGCGGTGAAGACCTGCAACCAGGCAAAGATGGTAAAGGTGGCGCGGGAGAGTTCCTGCTTCTGCAGGCTGCGGGCGAAGACTGAAACACTCACCCAGGCGATAGCCGCAACCATCACCATAATCATGACGTTACCCATGGTTGAGATACCCAGCTCCAGGTTATCCAGGCCCTTGAAGAGCAGCATGGCTGCAATCAGAGCCGCACCGAAGGCAGCCAGGATAGGCACATAAACCTCAAGTGCACGGTGGGAGTCAGCACGCTTAGCCTTCTGGTCAAGCTTGTGCACCTGGCGGTAGTACTCGCTCTCAGGGGCCTCAGGGTCAAGCTTCTTGAGCTTGAACTTCTTCTTGCGCAGCATAGCGTTGGAGTAGGCGTCCTGCTGCAGGTCGGTAATGCGCTGGAAGCCGTCGTGCGGGGTGTGGGCTGCGCGCTCTTCTTCCTGGTGCTTCTTGATTTCGAGCATGGCCGCATCGACCTTCTCGTTGTAGCCCAGGATGTACTTCTTGATAAAGCCAAAGAGAACCCAGGCGAAGAGACCACCCAGGAGCGGTGAGAGAACCCAAGAAATGGCAATCTGACCAATCTTGTTCCACTGCACCATGT
Organism: Rothia nasimurium; assembly: GCF_042660305.1. NCBI lineage: Bacteria > Bacillati > Actinomycetota > Actinomycetes > Micrococcales > Micrococcaceae > Rothia > Rothia nasimurium. Next base: position 9,844 of record NZ_JBHSTW010000035.1, on the reverse strand, counting down.
CCATGCCGCCGGTGCCGGTGGTGAAGCCGATGGTCAGGGCCGCACCCACGATACCGCCGATAATGGAGTGGGTGGTAGAGACGGGCCAGCCCATCTTAGTGGCGACCAACAGCCAGATAGCTGCGCCCAGCAGGGCTGCCATCATGATGTAGACGAACTGCATGGGGTCCAGGTCAATAGCACCCAGGTCGACGATGCCTGAACGCACGGTGTCGGTGACCGACCCGCCAGCAATCACGGCACCCGATACCTCGAAGACAGCCGCGATGAGCAGGGCCTGCTTGATGGTCAGGGTACCCGCGCCCACGGAGGTTCCGAAGGAGTTCGCTACGTCGTTACCGCCGATATTGAAGGCCATGAAGAGACCCAGGAGGACGGCTGCGATAAGGACGAGGGTGCGAGCTGACTGGTCGACGTAGTTGAGGGACCAGAGTGTAAAGAGTGTCAGTGAGACAGCCATGAGGCCGCCGAAGGCGAGGTGCCACCATTTGTCGGTGGTGTCTCGTTGCAACGCGGGGGTTGCGAGATGTGAACCCGAATTCGCGCTGGAATCCACGAGTCCCCCTTTGAGGTTGTGTTCATACGGTCTTAAGGCAAAATTTGAGCCCTGTTAATAGTCTGGGGAAAAGGTTAACGCAAGGTTAACTAACCCTAGCCTGAGCATGAACTATAGGCATGACGCCCGCCTCTACGCCCTCACACGCACGTTGCACCCTACAAACAAGGGCCCCTCCCACCCGAAGGTGGAAGGGGCCCTTGATTGCTGTGACTAATTCAGAGAATTAGTTACCGGTCAGCTTCTTGCGGGGATGGAAGCGAAGATTCCGAGCGCGCGAGGAAATAAATCTTCGCTGGAATCGGAACTCCGCTTCCTTCACCTACTAGTTGCCGGTCAGCTTCTTGCGGAGTTCCGCAAGTGCCTCATCGGAAGCCAGGGTGCCGGTTTCGGCAGGCTTCTCGGATGAGTATGAGGTGGGTGCAGCTTCGGCGGGAGCGGACGCGGGGGCAGCAGCTGCTGCTTCTGCATCGGCTTCGAGGGCCTTAGCAACCTGTACCTTGTGAGCTTCCCAGCGAGCCTGGGCGTCAGCGTACTGCTGCTCCCATGCTGCACGCTGGGTTTCGAAGCCTTCGAGCCATTCGTTGGTCTCGGGGTCGAAGCCCTCGGGGTACTTGTAGTTGCCTTCTTCGTCGTATTCTGCAGCCATGCCGTAGAGAGCGGGGTCGAACTCGGTGGACTCGGGGTCTACACCTTCGTTGGCCTGCTTCAGTGACAGGGAGATGCGGCGACGGTCGAGGTCGATGTCGATGACCTTGACGAACAGTTCGTCACCAACGGAGACAACCTGCTCTGCCAAGTCCACGTGGCGAACGGCGAGTTCGGAGATGTGGACGAGGCCTTCGATGCCGTCTTCAACGCGAACAAATGCGCCGAAGGGAACGAGCTTGGTGACCTTACCGGGTACAACCTGACCCAGTGCGTGGGTGCGAGCGAATGCCTGCCAGGGATCTTCCTGGGTAGCCTTCAGTGACAGTGAGACGCGCTCACGGTCGAGGTCAACGTCGAGAACCTCAACGGTGACTTCGTCGCCAACTTCGACAACCTCTGAGGGGTGGTCGATGTGCTTCCAGGAGAGCTCGGATACGTGGACGAGACCATCAACGCCACCGAGGTCAACGAAGGCACCGAAGTTAACGATGGAGGAGACAACGCCGGTACGAACCTGGCCCTTTTCGAGCTGGTTGAGGAAGGTTGAGCGAACCTCTGACTGGGTCTGCTCAAGCCATGCACGGCGTGACAGAACAACGTTGTTGCGGTTCTTGTCGAGCTCGATAATCTTGGCTTCGATTTCCTGGCCGATGTAGGGTGCCAGGTCGCGAACGCGGCGCATTTCGACGAGTGAAGCGGGGAGGAAGCCACGCAGGCCGATGTCGAGGATAAGACCACCCTTGACGACCTCGATGACGGTACCGGTAACGACGCCGTCTTCTTCCTTGACCTTCTCGATGTCGCCCCAGGCGCGCTCGTACTGTGCGCGCTTCTTGGAGAGAATCAGGCGGCCTTCCTTGTCTTCCTTGGTGAGGACAAGAGCTTCAACGGTGTCACCAACAGAAACAACTTCGTCGGGATCTACGTCGTGCTTGATGGAAAGTTCACGTGAGGGGATGACGCCTTCGGTCTTGTAACCGATGTCAAGCAGAACCTCGTCGTGGTCAACCTTGACAACTTCGCCTGAAACGAGATCGCCGTCGTTGAAGTACTTGATGGTTGCGTCGACTGCTGCGAGGAATTCTTCTTCGTTGCCGATGTCGTTGATTGCAACCTGGGGAACGTTGGTGCTCATAGAGAGTAGGGCTCCAATATGGATAGTTTTCTAGGTCAATACAGGCAGGCCCTTACGTGCTCCCGCGGTGGAACCTGTGGGCTGTTACGCGGGGTAAGGTCCGCATGGTTCTCTGTATTGAGCGTTGATACGGACAATATGGTGTGCGGGTGCCGTGCGGACGCCGAGGCGGACACTGTACACGCACAGATTCAAGTCTAGGGTGCGCAGGTGTGCCGGTCAATGGTTTAGTGGGCGTTTTCACCGCGTGTTCACGGGAAAGTGGGGTGATGTTGGTCTTACCCCGCACCCGGGTGTGTTGACCGGCGTCCGCACGCCTATCGGTCCGGCTGCTAGTGCCCCGCTTCGTGCCAGGAGCGGCCCCAGCCGACCTGCACATCCAGGGGCACGCGCAGGGAGGCTGCCCCGCTCATTTCTTCCACCAGGATGGTCTCAGCAATCTTTTCTTCGCCTGCGGCGACCTCAAGAATGAGTTCATCGTGAACCTGAAGGAGCATGCGGGTGGCCAGGTTTTCGCGGCGCAGGCGTTCGTCGATGTTGATCATGGCGATTTTAATGATGTCGGCGGCCGTGCCCTGGATGGGCGAGTTAAGGGCTGCGCGTTCAGCAGCTTCGCGGCGCTGACGGTTGGATGAAGCCAAGTCTGGCAGGGCGCGGCGACGGCCAAACATGGTTTCGGTGTAACCGGTCTTGTGGGCTTCACGCACAATGGAGCGCAGGAACCTACCGACCTTGCCGAAGCGCTGGAAGTAGTTGGCGCGCAGGCTGGTAGCTTCGTCCACGCTGATGCCCAACTGCTTAGAGAGCCCAAAGGGTGAGAGGCCGTAGGCAAGGCCGTAGCTCATGGCCTTGACCTTGGAACGCATCTCGGGAGTTACGTCTTCGGGGGCTACACCAAAGACTTCTGAGCCAACGAAGCGGTGCAGGTCCTCCCCCGCCTGATAGGCAGCAATGAGGTCCTCATCGTCCGACAGGTGCACCATGATGCGCATTTCAATCTGGGAGTAGTCGGCGGTGAGCAGGGTGGTGTAGTCGGTGCCGTCGACCGGCTCAGGGGCCACGACGAAGGCATCGCGAATCTTTCGCCCCTCTTCGGTGCGGATCGGGATGTTCTGCAGGTTGGGGTCGGTGGACGAGAGTCGCCCTGTGGCAGCCACATTCTGCTGGTAGGTGGTGTGAATGCGACCGTCCGCTGCGGTTGCCTTACCCAGCCCTTCAACGGTCTGCTTGAGCTTGGTGTAGTCGCGGTAGGTTTGCAGTTCGCCGAGGAAGGAGGCTCCCTGACTCTCGGGATCTACCTGGCCTAGGATTCCTTCCAAGGAATCGGCATCGGTAGAGTAGCCACTCTTGAGTTTGCGGGTGGTGGGCAGGCCTAGTTCGTCAAAGAGGACGCCCTGCAGCTGCTTGGGCGAGGACAGGTTGACCTCGTGCCCCAGAATTTCGTAGGCCGCTTCGGTAGCGCGAGTGACATGCTCACCGTAGTAGCTCTTGAGGTCTGTGATAGCGCTGGCGTCGATAGCAACACCGGCAATTTCCATGCGGGCCAGGGCGGACGCGGCCGGCAGTTCAATCTCTTCGTAGAGACCGAGCTGATTTTTAGCCACCAGATCGAGATGCAGGGCGTAGGCCAGTTCTTGGACGTAGCGGGCAAGGAGCGCCTGGTGGGCGGTATCGACTGCCGGTTCCAGGGAGAAGAGTTCGCCCTGGTCCTCTTGTTCAGGTGCGGCGGGGTAGGTCTGGCCCAGGTAATCGCGGGTCAAGTCTTCAAGCATTTCGCGGTGGCCGCGGCGACGGGCGGTGGGAATGAAGCCACAGACGTAGGAGGAGAGCACCGGGTCTTCGATAACGCCTGCCAGGGGCAGGTTATGGGCTGCAAGAGACTTGAAGTTCTGCTTGACATCGAAGGTAATTTTGGGGGCGGACGCGTCCCCCAGCCAGGTACGCAGGGCCGCGCGGACGCCGTCCGCCTGCTTCTCAAAATCAAGGTAGGCTGCGCGGGCACCGGCAACCAGCATGAGGCCGTGCAGGGCCTGGCCGTGGGCCAGCCCCTTTTCACCGGCCTGCTCATCAGCCACGGGCCAGAGGGTGATGGCCTGCGCCAGGCGTTCAGGTACTTCGACCGACCGTTCAACCGCCGCGAGCGCTTCGGGGGCAGCCGCCAGGAAGGCGGTGAGGGCGTCCGCGCTGGTGATAGTTTCTACCGTTTCAATATCAATCTCAACCGCAGGTGTAGCTTGCCCCATACCCTCAAAGAGCTCAGCGACGCGCTTGCGGATGGAATTGAACTCTAGGTAGTCAAAGAGCTCTTCTAGCTCCTCGACGTTGGGGCCGTAGCCTTCAGCATCATCGAGGGTTACAGGCAGGTCAAGGTCGTCCACCAGGCGATTGAGGCGGCGGTTGCGCAGCACATCATCGATATGCTCGCGCAGGGCCTCGCCCTTCTTACCCTTGATCTTCTCGGCGTTGTCCAGCACGCCCTTGAGATCGCCGTATTCGTTAATCCACTTGGCGGCAAAGCCGGGGCCCACACCGGGCACGCCCGGTAGGTTGTCCGCCTGCTCGCCGGTCAGGGCAGCAAGATCGGGGTAAAGATGAGGTGCAACCTTATACTTTTCCTCAACGGCAGCCGGGGTCATGTAGCGGATGCCCTTGGTAGGGCCGGTCGTGACCGGGTACAGCACAGTAACGGTATCGGTCACCAGCTGGAAGGCATCGCGGTCACCCGACACAATCTGTACCTCAAAGCCAGCCTCCCGCCCCTGACGGGTGTAGGTAGCGACGATATCGTCAGCCTCATAGCGCGGCAGGGTCACCGAAGGAATATTCAGGGCCGCCAGGGCCTTCTGAATCAGCTCGATCTGACCAAAGAACTCCTGCGGGGTTTCATTACGCCCACCCTTATACTCACCGTATTCCTCGGTGCGGAAGGTTCCGCCAGAGAGGTCAAAGGCCACAATAATGTGGCTGGGCTGCTCATTTTTAATCAGAGAAATCAGGGTTGAGAGGAAGCCGTGAACCGCATTGGTGTGCTGGCCCTCAGCATTCACGAAGACATCCACCGGGGTGCCGTAGAAAGAACGGAAAGCCAGGGAATGCCCGTCAATGAGCATGAGCTTACCGGGTGCAGGTGCAGAAGTTTCAGGTCTAGTCATCACGCCTACCATCCTACCGCCTGCCCCTGCCCTACGATTGAAGGCAGACAATCTCCCCCTATTTTCTAAGGAGCACCCATGACCGAGACCCGGGAGCAGGACGCCCGCTACCAGCAGATCCTTGAACGGCTAGACGCGGGGGCCCTGGCGCAGAAGCTGGGCATCACGATTCTCGAAGCCTCCCCCGAACTGACCGTCGCCACCATGCCGGTGGAGGGCAACACCCAGCCGGTGGGCCTGCTTCACGGGGGCGCCTCTGCCGCCCTGGCAGAAACCCTGGGGTCTATCTCTGCCTTTCTTTCGGTGGCCAAGCAAAAGAAGGCTGCTGTGGGCGTTGATTTGAACATCACCCACCTGCGCTCGGTTCGTTCCGGCACCGTCACCGCGACCTGCCGGGCGGTCAAGCTGGGCCGCACCGTCTGCGTCCACGCCATCGATATCACTGACGAGGCGGGCAAGCTCATTGCTACCGCCCGCATTACCAACAACATCATCGACCTGCCCTAGCAATCTACCCCTAAGCCCCGGCGTCCGCCCCTTAACTCCGGGCACCCCTGGCGGCGCCCTGGTAAACTGGCAGTCCGTGCAAACGCACACAAGACCACACAACACCAAGGAACCCCATGAAGAAGATTCCTCTGCTCGTGTGGATTATCGTCGCAATCCTCGGCGGTATCCTCATCGGTGCTTTCACCCCCGGCCTCATCTCCGGAATCAACGACGCCCTGGGAACAGCCATTCCCACCGACTTCGTCGTCCAGCTCTTTGTCTCCTTCTCCACCGTCTTTAGCGCCTTCCTGAGCTTCGCGATTCCGCTGATTATCATCGGCTTCATCGTGCCCGGTATCGGCTCACTGGCCAAGGGCGCAGGCAAACTGCTCGGCACCACCGTAGGTCTCTCCTACGCTTCATCTATCGCAGCGGGCTTCCTTGCCGTCACTGTGGCCCACTTCCTCTACCCCATCATCCTTAAGGGCCAGCAGCTCACCGCCTTCGAAAACCCCGAAGAAGCCCTCTCAGCCGGCTACCTGGAATTCACCCTTGACCCCATCATGTCGGTCATGAGCGCCCTGATTCTGGCCTTCATCATGGGCCTGGGCATCACCGCCCTGAACAGCAAGAACATGCTGAACCTCTTCCAGGACTTCCAGACCATCATCGAAAAGCTCCTGGGCTACGTCATCATCCCCCTGCTGCCCGTCCACATCGTCGGCGTCTTCGCCAACATGACCATGGCAGGCCAGGTCGGCCAGATTCTTGCGGTCTTCGGCAAGGTCTTCATCATGGTCATCATCCTGCACTGGGTCATGCTGGCTATCCAGTACACCGTCGCCGGCGCCGTCTCCAAGCGCAACCCCATCACTATGCTGCGCGGTATGCTGCCCGCCTACTTCACCGCAATCGGCACCCAGTCATCAGCCGCCACCATCCCCGTGACCGTGGCGTCCGCTAAGAACGTGGGTATCAAGGGCAAGATCGTGGACTTCGCAATCCCCCTCTGCGCCACCATCCACCTCTCAGGCTCCATGATTACCATTACCTCCTGCGCGGTTGCCGTGGTGTACATGACCAGCGGCTCCCTCAGCTTCACCGCCATGATCCCCGTGGTTCTGGTTCTGGGCCTCATGATGGTTGCAGCCCCCGGCGTGCCCGGCGGCGCCGTGATGACCGCTATCGGCCTGCTCCAGTCCATGCTGGGCTTCGATGAGTCCATGATTGCCCTGATGATTGCCCTTTACCTGGCCCAGGACTCCTTTGGCACCGCCACCAACGTCACCGGCGACGCCGCTATCGCCTCACTCACCGAGCGCGTGGCTAAGGCCTTCGGCGCGGACGAGGACGACCTGCCCGAGACCGACGAACGCGACGGCAGCCTGGCAGCAGCCCACTAACCTCCAGTTCACGAAAGGCCCACCATGACCGCACGCCGCAAACTCATCGGCAATATCTTCCTGGTACTGACCCTCATCTTCACGGTGACGGCCCTGAGCCAGGGCGGCCTCTGGTGGGCCGCTGTGACCATCAGCGCCGCCATTACCCTCTGGGGAATCGGAACTAGGAGCGACCACAAGGACGCCCTCTAGCACCACGAAGCAGGGGCGGACGCCTACCCCACCGGCAGGCGTCCGCCCCCCCTTCTTTTGATACAGCAAAGCCCGCTCCAGCTTCACGGCCGGGGCGGGCCTTGCTATAGGCTGCGGGGTACTCCCCTACTGCACCTGCTTGACGATGGTTTCTGCCACCTCGCGCATGGACAGGCGACGGTCCATGGAGGTCTTCTGAATCCAGCGGAAGGCCTCGGGCTCGCTCAGGCCCATCTTGGTCATCAGCAGGGACTTAGCGCGGTCAACCAGCTTGCGGGTCTCGAACTGTTCCTTGATGCTGGTGACTTCGTCCTGAAGGGCACGAATCTGCTCGTAGCGGCTAATTGCCACCTCGATGGCGGGAATCAGGTCGTTGGGGGTGAAGGGCTTGACCACGTAGGCCATGGCGCCAGCTTCGGTGGCGCGGTCTACCAGCTCTTTCTGGCTGAAGGCAGTGAGCAGGACAACCGGCGCCAGCTGCTTCTCGCTGATTTGGCCGGCTGCTTCGATGCCGTCCATGATGGGCATGTTGACGTCCATGAGCACCAGGTCGGGGCGGTGCTCCTCAGCCAGTTCTACAGCCTTTTTGCCGTTGTCGGTTTCGGCGATGACGTTGAAGCCCTGGTCTTTGAGGATTTCGACGATGTCGAGGCGAATCAGCGCCTCGTCTTCAGCGACGACGACGGTGCGTGCGGGCTGCTGATCGTGGTTCTCGGGCTCCTGGGTGGTCTGCTCTGACATACCCTGCTCCTTAGGTCGTTTCAGCGTTTAGTTGAGGTTCGCTATCTATTTTCGCACGCGCACAACCTTGTGGGCGTGCATGCAACGGGTGACGGTGCGTACCCTCTTCGGTTCCTATCTTAGTCGGGGGCGGGCCCTTTCTTCCAGGGTGAGGGCCGATTGGCTTTTAGCGGGCAAAAACGTGTATTGTAGAAGAGCTTTCGCACTTGCCCAAGTGGCGGAATTGGCAGACGCGCCGCACTCAAAATGCGGTTCTTCGGAGTGTGGGTTCGAGTCCCACCTTGGGCACACAACAAGCCCCCGACCTGGTGAAACATTCCAGGTCGGGGGTTTTGCTTTTTCCAAACAGGCTGTTTTGACTGCCTTTAAACGAGGAACGGCACAAAATCAGGTATCTCATAAGGGGTTATCAGAGGCGATAAATGAGTTAGAATCTGGATATAACTACGTCTATTCGTGTCCCTGCCTCAGTACCATTCCAGGAGAAAGGAGAAGGCAATGGCCAAGTACGACGACAACACCCTCGTTTACCAAGCAGCTAGAGATGAAGCGGCAAAGGCTCTCGAAGCGTTCGGCGACGCCCTCACCTTCCCTGTAGACCTCACAATGGTCTCTGAGCTGATGTATGCCGAGCGGCGCCTGGATGACCAGCTTGGGGACATCTCCGGCATGATCGTTAAAGAGCCCGGCCAGCCAGCACAGATTCTTATCAATAAGAAGGACAAAGCTGAGCGTCAGCGTTTTACCTGGGCACATGAACTAGGGCACCTGGCCGAGCGCACCACCTTAGCTGAGGACTTCGATTACTCGTTCATTGACCTGCGCAAGCCTGGCAACTACGACATCCATGAGTTCTATGCCGATGAATTTGCAGGTTCCTTGCTCATGCCTGCCTCAAAGATTGACGAGCTCCAGAAGGAGGGCAAGAGCCTAGTGGAGATGGCTCGCTTCTTTGGTGTTTCCCTGCCGGCTATGAGCATGCGTTTGCATCGCTTGACCGTCAACCCTGAGTAAGGAGTACTAGCTGTGGCAGCTGCAGGCGGTGGAAGATGGACCAAGTATCGCGACGATCTCTCCAAGGAGTCTGTGGGTACCTCGAAAGTCGCCAAAGACCTTCCCCAAGATTCCGAGGCGCAGCGTAAGCTCCAGATCATCAACGATGGCCTTGAGCAGAATCTTCAGTATCAGAAGATCATATTTTGGGTTATCGTCTCGGTAGTCATTGCTTCCCTGGTAGCTATCGTGGTTCTCAATTCCGCTGCCGCCATAGGGGGAACCCATCTTGCGCCAGCAGTGCTCATCTCTTTCAATGCGTCAATCGCGGTGCAGGCTTTCTTGTTGCTGAACGTCGTTGCTCGCTCCCTCTTCCCCTCGCCCGGCAAACAGGCCGAGGATAAGGCAGAAGATAAGTAACGCAGACAGCAGTAAAGCCCCAGGCCCCGTAATGAACTGCTCCCCATAAGTTGGACTACTAAAAAACAGTCACCAACTAATGGGGAGCATCTCCTATGCGAGCACGAAGCTC
>NZ_JBHSTW010000034.1:0-1182 GCF_042660305.1 Rothia nasimurium | reverse complement strand
TGTCAGAGCGCCCAACAGGACGGTTACTTGCGACAGAATGCACCAAATCGGCTTATCTGTATGAAGAACCAGAGAAACCCACGAAGGAAAAATAACACCCCAGTATGAGCGGGGTTTCTCGGGGAGCTTCTTTACTCGCTGTCTCTGAGACTCAGACATGGTGTAGGGCTTGCGCCGGCGACGTCGCCCAGCCAAAGTTCCTAGGGCCCCTGACAAAGTGCCTGCGAGTATGTAGGACAGGCGCCCCGGGTTGCGCAGCCTCCACTCTTTGAACCCATAGAAAAGCCAGCCTACAAGGGGCATGGCAAGGTAGAGAATGAGTGCAGGTGAGGTTGCAATAACAGACCACCCTAGTGCTATTACCGCCGCTAAAAGCACCCCAATGAGCGCGGGCTGTGCACGGGTAATGGCCTTCCCGAGGCGTGGGTGTTTCTTTGATTGCGTGAGACGGTCGCGGGCTAAAGTAAGCGCGATAGAGATACCACAGATAAGGGTCAGGGCGAGGGTAATCATAAACCCTATTGTATATACACACTTATAGATGCGCCTATGGGTGTCCCCTCACGGGGTGTAAAAAAGCAGGTGGCGAGAAACGTCGTTCTCACCACCTGCTGCTAGCTAGTAGGTTTTCGTTTTGGTCGGGTACCCAGCCTCATTGAGAGCCTGGCGCACAGCCTTTGCCACGGTGTGCTCAGTTTCGCGGCTCTGCTGCTTCTGAGAACGCTTGACCGGGGAGATGATATTGACCGCCCACCCGGCGAAACTAATTGAGATGACGCTGGTGTGTGAGGTGGCTAACCGGGCCGCCACGTGGGCAACAGCCCAGGTATCAACCTCTGCCCCGTTCTTGAACCTGTCGATACTAACCTTGCCCAGCACCCATGCCAGAAGGCGCAAAGTCAGGGCCGTGAGGCCAGAGCCTACAGGGAGTACGAGCAGGCTGGCCAGGAAGATCAGGATGGGGCTCTTGACATCCTCTCCGCCCTAAAGAGTCGGAGATTCCTACCAACTAACACCCCAAGATAGGTGTTAGCTCTCGGTGGGTTGGCGCTTCACAGGTCACAGCAGATGCAAGCACCCGTCTTACGCTCCCTCCACGCCCGTTTAAACTCTCGGCAAGCCCTGCCGCGAGCATGATATTAACCGCCGCGTTAGCATCCCTATCAAGGGTTGCCCCGCAGC
>NZ_JBHSTW010000033.1:0-535 GCF_042660305.1 Rothia nasimurium | reverse complement strand
CGACCCCGGCTCTGTGGTTATCTACAAAGAAGACGCAAACATGGACTGGGATGGCAAAAAAAGCAAGCCCGTCACCCTGCCAGCTGCAGGTGTAGTCCCCACTACCAACGAAGATGGACACCCCACTGTCGCTGAATACATGCGATGGACTCAGACCTACACCGCAGCTGAAACAGCAGCTATCAAGGGCGAAAAACTCAAGGGCGAAAAACTCAAGGGCTGTTCAACACTCAACGCCCCTGCACAGGACAAGCTCGATGATAAGTCTGGTGAGGAACTGTGCTACTACAAGTGGCAGGTACGTTCTGCTCTGCTGTACTCGATGGCAGGCGATACATCTGTAGCCTCCTATAACGCCGCCTCCGGCAACCAGGACTTCAACTACCGTATTCAGCCAGCTATCCTTGCCTTCCCCACCTCCGGCTTAGCACTCATCGCCGGCGGTGTTATCGGCACCCACATGTCATTCCTACAGCTCGAATACATCATCAAAATCATTATGGTGCTGTTCGTATTCGTCCTGGTTATCCTTAAA
>NZ_JBHSTW010000032.1:0-5403 GCF_042660305.1 Rothia nasimurium | reverse complement strand
GAGTTGCCCAAACGGGTAACACAAAAACTTGAGAATGACCGATACGAAACACCGGCCAGCATCTGGCTAGGGTTGAGAATGCGGTTTGTTGCTTGAAAACTCAATAGCGTACCAATGTTATAAATAACATTCTTATCGTCCACACTACACACTAGTGTTCACAAGGAACACCAGGTAGTGCGGAAATTGAACTGATACCAAATATTTATACAACATGTGAGAAACCAACGGTTTCTCACTGAATTTGATAATCAATTGGTTTCAGATTCGTCAGCTCGAACCACACCACCCCGTGGTGAATGGTTCGCTAACAATCAGAGACCAGGATCATCAACTACTTCATTATTTTTCTAACGGAGAGTTTGATTCTGGCTCAGGACGAACGCTGGCGGCGTGCTTAACACATGCAAGTCGAACGATGAAGCCCAGCTTGCTGGGTGGATTAGTGGCGAACGGGTGAGTAATACGTGAGTAACCTGCCTTTAACTCTGGGATAAGCCTTGGAAACGAGGTCTAATACCGGATACGACCAGTTCCCGCATGGGATGCTGGTGGAAAGGGATATGTACTGGTTTTAGATGGGCTCACGGCCTATCAGCTTGTTGGTGAGGTAACGGCTCACCAAGGCGACGACGGGTAGCCGGCCTGAGAGGGTGACCGGCCACACTGGGACTGAGACACGGCCCAGACTCCTACGGGAGGCAGCAGTGGGGAATATTGCACAATGGGCGCAAGCCTGATGCAGCGACGCCGCGTGAGGGATGACGGCCTTCGGGTTGTAAACCTCTTTCAGCAGGGAAGAAGCGAAAGTGACGGTACCTGCAGAAGAAGCGCCGGCTAACTACGTGCCAGCAGCCGCGGTAATACGTAGGGCGCGAGCGTTGTCCGGAATTATTGGGCGTAAAGAGCTTGTAGGCGGTTTGTCGCGTCTGCTGTGAAAGCCCGGGGCTTAACCCCGGGTTTGCAGTGGGTACGGGCTAACTAGAGTGCAGTAGGGGAGACTGGAATTCCTGGTGTAGCGGTGAAATGCGCAGATATCAGGAGGAACACCAATGGCGAAGGCAGGTCTCTGGGCTGTAACTGACGCTGAGAAGCGAAAGCATGGGGAGCAAACAGGATTAGATACCCTGGTAGTCCATGCCGTAAACGTTGGGCACTAGGTGTGGGGGACATTCCACGTTTTCCGCGCCGTAGCTAACGCATTAAGTGCCCCGCCTGGGGAGTACGGCCGCAAGGCTAAAACTCAAAGAAATTGACGGGGGCCCGCACAAGCGGCGGAGCATGCGGATTAATTCGATGCAACGCGAAGAACCTTACCAAGGCTTGACATATACTGGACCGCTCTAGAGATAGAGTTTCCCTTCGGGGCTGGTATACAGGTGGTGCATGGTTGTCGTCAGCTCGTGTCGTGAGATGTTGGGTTAAGTCCCGCAACGAGCGCAACCCTCGTTCTATGTTGCCAGCACGTAATGGTGGGGACTCATAGGAGACTGCCGGGGTCAACTCGGAGGAAGGTGGGGATGACGTCAAATCATCATGCCCCTTATGTCTTGGGCTTCACGCATGCTACAATGGCCGGTACAAAGGGTTGCGATACTGTGAGGTTGAGCTAATCCCAAAAAGCCGGTCTCAGTTCGGATTGGGGTCTGCAACTCGACCCCATGAAGTCGGAGTCGCTAGTAATCGCAGATCAGCAACGCTGCGGTGAATACGTTCCCGGGCCTTGTACACACCGCCCGTCAAGTCACGAAAGTTGGTAACACCCGAAGCCGATGGCCTAACCCCTTGTGGGAGGGAGTCGTCGAAGGTGGGATTGGCGATTGGGACTAAGTCGTAACAAGGTAGCCGTACCGGAAGGTGCGGCTGGATCACCTCCTTTCTAAGGAGCTTCAACATATTGGTTGAGCCACGCTGAACGCGAGTGTCGTTTGGGTGGTTTGCTCATGGGTGGAATGTTAGTTCAGGTGCCCTTGTGGTGCTGATGAGAATGTGTGTAATGCTGGTGCGCTTTTGGGTTTTGAGGTAACAAGCCATGTGGTTTGTTGCTCTCAGGTTCCCGGCATGAGAGTAGTGGTCAGGTATTTTTCCTGGTTGCCTCGAGTGGTATCGGGTTGTTGTTTGAGAACTGTATAGTGGACGCGAGCATCTTCGAATTTATTTGAAGAAATCTCAATTCAATTTTTGGATTGTGTTCTTTTGATACTTTTGATTTTGTACTTAGTTAGTCAAGGTTAATATCTTTGATTTTATCTGTGTGTAAGTTATTAAGGGCACACGGTGGATGCCTTGGCACTAGAAGCCGATGAAGGACGTGTGAATCTGCGAAAAGCCTGGGGAAGCCGATAACAGGGCGTTGATCCCAGGATGTCCGAATGGGGAAACCCAGCAAGCCATCATGGTTTGTTACCACCAGTTGAATGTATAGGCTGGTTGGAGGGAACGAGGGGAAGTGAAACATCTCAGTACCCTCAGGAAGAGAAAATAACTAATGATTCTGTGAGTAGTGGCGAGCGAAAGCGGAAGAGACTAAACCTGTGGTGTGTGATACCGGTTGAGGGTTGCATCATGGGGGTTGTGGGAGTACGCATAACAGTTTCAACCAGCTGTTGACGTGATGTTCTAGCATGTAGGTGAACGCCTTGGGATGGGCGACCGGAGAGGGTGAGAGTCCTGTAATCGTAATGTGTTAGACCGCGTGTGTGCCACCCGAGTAGCACGGGGCTCGTGGAATCTCGTGTGAATCTGCCAGGACCACCTGGTAAGTCTAAATACTTTCTAGTGACCGATAGTGAATCAGTACCGTGAGGGAATGGTGAAAAGTACCCCGGGAGGGGAGTGAAATAGTACCTGAAACCGTGTGCTTACAAGCCGTTGGAGCCTTTAGGGGTGACAGCGTGCCTTTTGAAGAATGAGCCTGCGAGTTAGTGTTCTGTCGCGAGGTTAACCCGTGTGGGGAAGCCGTAGCGAAAGCGAGTCTGAATAGGGCGAGTCAGTGGCAGGATCTAGACCCGAAGCGGAGTGATCTATCCATGGCCAGGTTGAAGCGACGGTAAGACGTCGTGGAGGACCGAACCCACTTCAGTTGAAAATGGAGGGGATGAGCTGTGGATAGGGGTGAAAGGCCAATCAAACTCTGTGATAGCTGGTTCTCCCCGAAATGCATTTAGGTGCAGCGTTACGTGTTTCTTGCCGGAGGTAGAGCTACTGGATGGCCGATGGGCCCCACAGGGTTACTGACGTCAGCTAAACTCCGAATGCCGGTAAGTGAGAGCGTAGCAGTGAGACAGTGGGGGATAAGCTTCATTGTCGAGAGGGAAACAGCCCAGACCATCAACTAAGGTCCCTAAGCGTGTACTAAGTGGGAAAGGATGTGGAGTTGCTTAGACAACCAGGAGGTTGGCTTAGAAGCAGCCACCCTTGAAAGAGTGCGTAATAGCTCACTGGTCAAGTGATTCTGCGCCGATAATGTAGCGGGGCTCAAGTACACCACCGAAGTTATGGCAATCAGTTTTTACTGGTTGGGTAGGGGAGCGTCGTGTATCCAGTGAAGCTGCGGTGTAAACCAGTGGTGGAGGGTATGCGAGTGAGAATGCAGGCATGAGTAGCGAATCACGGGTGAGAAACCCGTGCGCCGGATGATCAAGGGTTCCAGGGTCAAGCTAATCTGCCCTGGGTTAGTCGGGGCCTAAGGCGAGGCCGACAGGCGTAGTCGATGGATAACGGGTTGATATTCCCGTACCGGCGAAAAACCGCCCATACTGATATTTTGATGCTAACTGTGAGAAGCCGCTTGTAACCTGCGCCTTTGGGTGTGGGAGCTTGTGGTGGACTGCAGGACCCGATTTTTGGAGGTAAACGTATTAACAGGTGTGACGCAGGAAGGTAGCCAAGCCACGCGATGGTTGTCGTGGTCTAAGCGTGTAGGGTATCCGGTTGTTAAATGCGCCGGTGTTGGCCTGAGACGTGATGGGACCCCGTTTGTGGGGGATTTGGTGATCCTATGCTGCCGAGAAAAGCATCGACGTGAGGTTTTAGCCGCCCGTACCCGAAACCGACACAGGTGATCAGGTAGAGAATACTAAGGCGATCGAGAGAATCATGGTTAAGGAACTCGGCAAAATGTCCCCGTAACTTCGGGAGAAGGGGAGCCTTGAGCGTGACCCACCTGCGCGGTGGTGAGCGTGTATGGGTCGCAGAGAATTGGGGGAAGCGACTGTTTATCAAAAACACAGGTCCGTGCGAAGTCGTAAGACGATGTATACGGACTGACTCCTGCCCGGTGCTGGAAGGTTAAGAGGATTGGTTAGCCTTTTTTGGCGAAGCTGAGAATTTAAGCCCCAGTAAACGGCGGTGGTAACTATAACCATCCTAAGGTAGCGAAATTCCTTGTCGGGTAAGTTCCGACCTGCACGAATGGAGTAACGACTTCCCTACTGTCTCAACCATGAACTCGGCGAAATTGCAGTACGAGTAAAGATGCTCGTTTCGCGCAGCAGGACGGAAAGACCCCGTGACCTTTACTATAGTTTGGTATTGGTGTTCGGTGTGGCTTGTGTAGGATAGGTGGGAGACTGTGAAGCATGGACGCTAGTTCGTGTGGAGTCGTTGTTGAAATACCACTCTGGTCGCTCTGGATGTCTAACTTCGGCCCGTGATCCGGGTCAGGGACAGTGCCTGATGGGTAGTTTAACTGGGGCGGTTGCCTCCCAAAAAGTAACGGAGGCGCCCAAAGGTTCCCTCAGCCTGGTTGGCAATCAGGTGTTGAGTGTAAGTGCACAAGGGAGCTTGACTGTGAGACTGGCAGGTCGAGCAGGGACGAAAGTCGGGACTAGTGATCCGGCGGTACGTTGTGGAACGGCCGTCGCTCAACGGATAAAAGGTACCTCGGGGATAACAGGCTGATCTTGCCCAAGAGTCCATATCGACGGCATGGTTTGGCACCTCGATGTCGGCTCGTCGCATCCTGGGGCTGGAGTTGGTCCCAAGGGTTGGGCTGTTCGCCCATTAAAGCGGTACGCGAGCTGGGTTCAGAACGTCGTGAGACAGTTCGGTCCCTATCCGCTGCGCGCGTTGGAAATTTGAGAAAGGCTGTCCTTAGTACGAGAGGACCGGGACGGACGAACCTCTGGTATGTCAGTTGTACCGCCAGGTGCATGGCTGATTGGCTACGTTCGGGAGGGATAACCGCTGAAAGCATCTAAGCGGGAAGCCTGTTTCGAGATGAGATTTCCTGGTGGTTTTTGTGCCACGTGAGGATCCCTATAGATGATGGGGTTGATAGGCCAGGTATGGACGCGGGGAATGCCCGTGGAGTTGACTGGTACTAATAGTCCGAAGGCTTACACTTTTATGACTGAGTTTGTTTTTGTTTGCGTCCACTGTATGGTTTTGAGATAACAACCC
>NZ_JBHSTW010000031.1:0-6983 GCF_042660305.1 Rothia nasimurium | reverse complement strand
CTATTGTTTTTGGTGATCGGTTGCCGCAGGTGGCTGGTCGCTAGATTTGTTGTGGGTTTACACCGTTAATCTGACAGTCCCTTCCAGTTGGAAGAAGCTGATTGAAGGAGCTGGTGGGGTGCAATCGATGTCGCGTAAGGGTAACTGCTACGATAACGCGGTGATGGAGAACTTCTTTGGGCACCTGAAGTCTGAGGTGTATCACGGTGAGAGCTTTGCCAGTGTTGAGGATTTCTGTCAGGCGGTTGATGACTATATCTATTGGTATAACAACGGTAGGCTTCAGGAGCGATTAAAGGGCCTGGCTCCGATGGGGTATCGGAGCCAGGCTTTGGCAGCCCTGACGGTCTAGGATTAAACCAGTCCAACTTTCGGGGGCTAGTTCAATCAAGGGGTCTGGGCTGCTTTTATGCTCTGGCGGTGCTGAACCTACCGGGCTGAATCTACTGGGCGGTGGGGTTGAGCACGCGGGAGAGGAAGAGCTGGGTGCGCTCGTGCTGGGGGTTGCCGATGACGGCGTCGGAGGGGCCCTCTTCGACGACCACGCCGCCGTCCATGAAGACCACGCGGTCAGCCACATCGCGGGCGAAAGCCATCTCGTGGGTTACCACGATCATGGTCATACCCTCGGCGGCGAGCTGACGCATGATGGAGAGCACGTCGCCCACGGTCTCGGGGTCAAGAGCACTGGTGGGCTCGTCAAAGAGCATGAGGGCGGGGTTCATGGAGAGGGCACGGGCGATGGCTACGCGCTGCTGCTGGCCACCGGAGAGCTGGTCGGGGTGGCGGGCTGCCTTATCGGCCAGGCCTACCTTTTCGAGGTTGGCCAGGGCGATTTCTTTAGCTTCGGCCTTAGAGCGCTTGAGCACCTTGACCTGGGCAACGGTGCAGTTTTCGAGCACGGTCAGGTGGGGGAAGAGGTTGAACTGCTGAAAGACCATACCCACGGAGCGGCGCATGGCGTCGATATCAACATCGGGGTCGGTTACCGAGTGACCGGCCACCTCGATGCTGCCGGAGTTAGGGGTTTCGAGCAGGTTGACGCAGCGGAGCAGGGTGGACTTGCCCGAGCCGGAGGGGCCGATCAGGCAGACGACCTCGCCGGGGGCTACCGACATGTCGATGCCCTTGAGCACTTCGACGTCGCCGTAGGACTTATACAGGTTGGTGATGGTGACGGACGCTGGTGCGGTCTGGAGAGTCATGGCTGGTTCTTCCTGGGGTAGGTGGGTGCTTTACTTGCGGGAGCGGGCCTTGGCGCGCTTTTCGAAGTGGCGGGCGAGGAAGCCCAGCGGGACAGTGATAATCAGGTAGCAGGCGCCTGCCAGGACGAGCGGGGTGAGGCCCGCACCGGAGCCCGAGATGCCCTCACGGCCGAACTTGGTCAGTTCGTACTGGGCCACCGACATACCGAGCAGGTAGACCAGGGAGGAGTCCTTGGTGAGCAGGATAATCTCGTTGGTGAGCGGGGGCAGGACGATGCGGAAGGCCTGGGGGATGATGACGGTGACCATGGCGCGGGTGTGGCTCATGCCCAGGGAGCGGGCTGCCTCGTACTGGCCCTTGGGTACAGCTTCCAGGCCGGCGCGCAGTACCTCACCGATGTAGGCGGCCGACACCATACCGAGGGCCAGCATGACGGTGACGTAGTTATTCAGGCGCAGGCCGAAGGCCAGGGGAATGCCGTAACCAAAAGCGATAAAGACCAGCAGCGCGGGCAGACCTCGGAAGAGCTCAATGTAGAGGGAGGCCAGCCAGCGGTAGGGGGCAACCGATGAAATCTTCATCAGGGCCAGCAGAACACCGCCAGCCAGGCCCACCACGAAGCCTAGGGCCGTGTAAATCAGGGTGTTCTTGAGGGCAACGGTGATGATGTTGGGGAACTGCTGGGCGATAATCTCGGGGTTGAAGGCCTTATCGCGCAGGGTTCCCCAGTCAGCGACAAGAATAACAACGAGTGCGATGATAGCCAGCAGGGCGTACTGGGCGTAGCGGGCGTAGGTTTGTTTCTGCCGGGTCGACAGTGCCATGGGTGGTCTTTTCCTTTTGTTTCCCCGGTTGCCCGGGCTCGTATCGGCGTAGAAGAAGGGGTATACGGGTGAGGGGTAGGCTGCGCCTGCGCTAGCCTACCCCCGTTGGTGAGCTTGGGTTTATGCTACTACCCGTTATCCGCGATTACTGGGATACGCCCAGGTACTTTTCGCGCAGGTCTGCCATGCGGCCGTCCTCTTCCATCTTCTTGAGGGTGGCGTTGGCGGAGTCAAGCAGGGCGGTGTTCTCGGTCGCTACGGCACCGGCAATCTGCTCGCCGGTCTCGATTTCCTGGGCTACAGAGAGGGATGAGTCAGAGGTCAGCATTTCAGACAGCACGGTGATGTTACCGACGATGGCATCGACCTGGCCGGTCTGTAGTGCCTGCAGGAGCAGGCCGTTGTCTTCGTACTGGACGGTGTTAGCGCCAGCTTCCTGGGCGTACTTTTCACCGCTGGTAGCCTGCTGCACACCGATGTTGCGGCCGGAGAGGTCAGCATCACCCTTGATGTCGGAGCCAGCGGGAACCAGGATCGCCAGGTTGTCGTCGACGTAGGAGTCGGTGAAGTTCATGACGGTCTTGCGCTCATCGGTGATGGTGATGCCAGACAGGGCAATGTCGCACTGCTTGGAAGAAAGGGCTACACCGGACTGGATGCCCTCGAAGCTGGTGGTGAACATTTCGGCTTCGACGCCCAGGTCTGAGGCGATAGCTGCTGCGATATCGGCGTCCAGGCCAACGATCTTGCCGTTTTCTTCGTATTCGAAAGGAGCGTAGGGAGGGTTGGTGCAGACGGTCAGCTTGCCCTCTGAAATCAGGGAAACGCCTGACTCGGTGGTGGTACCGGTGCTAGAGGAGCCACAGGCGGTGAGCATCAGGGCGGCTGCTGCGAGAGCGAAGGGGGCCTTCTTCATGGTGTACCTCGTATCTAAAACTGTGTAGGTGCGATGTGTTTTGAGCTTTATTCTGCCCCGCTATGCGTAAAAATGCAAACCTATGCATGAATATTCATTATAAATTTTTTACACACCCCCAAGGTGAGCTTTAGACACAAACATGACAAAATAGGCAGGGTGAACCGAGCAGACCTTAACAAAAAGACCACCGACATCTCCTCCATGTTCGATCAGGTAGCCGAGCGCTACGACCTGATGAACGGCATCATGTCGCTGGGCCAACACATCTACTGGCGCAAGCAGACCGTTGCTGCGGTCGACGCCCACCCCGGCCAGAAGGTCCTTGACGTCGCCGCCGGAACCGGCACCTCGTCCGAGCCCTTCGCCGACGCCGGTGTTAAGGTCATCGCTGCCGACCTCTCCGAGGGCATGCTGGCCGTAGGCCGCCGCCGCCGCCCCGACATCGAGTTCGTGCAGGCGGACGTCACCGCCCTTCCCTTTGCCGACGAAGAGTTTGACGCCGTCACCATGAGCTACGGCCTGCGCAACGTCGCCGACTACCCCCAGGCCCTGCGCGAGCTCTACCGCGTGACCAAGCCCGGCGGACGCATCGTCATCAACGAGTTCTCCACCCCCACCTTCGCCCCCTTCCGCGCCATCTACCGCAACTACATCATGAAGCTGATTCCACCGATTGCGCGCAAGGTCTCTTCTAACCCCGAAAGCTACGAATACCTGGCCGAGTCCATTCTTGCCTGGCCCGCCCAGGACGAGCTGGCCCGCCACTTCACCGAAGCAGGCTGGCAGAACGTTCAGTACAAGAACCTGACCGGCGGCATCGTAGCCCTGCACCGCGCTTATAAGCCCGAGCAGTAAACCCGGTAGACTTACACCAGCAGCTTGCCGCGGCTCTGGGCCGCAGCCACCCACCGAAGAAATGTGAAAGACACCGTGACTGAACCCACCAGCTCCCCTATGAGCGTTGAAGCGCTCATGCCCGAAGCTGACTTCAACCTGCCCAAGGGGTTTGAACTCATTGCGCAGGACGCTGAACTCGGCCCCAAGATTCTTGAGGCCCTTTCTGAGGTTGAGCAGCGCCTAGAACGCGCGGTTGCCCAGACCAACCACCTGGCAGACGTAGCCTCCCGCCACCTGCTTTCTGCCGGTGGCAAGCGGGTGCGCCCCCTGCTCACCCTGCTGGCTGCAGAGGCCGGTGGTGGTATCAACGACCGGGTCATCGACGCAGCTGTTGTCGTTGAGCTGACCCACCTGGCCACCCTCTACCACGACGACGTTATGGACGACGCCCCCAAGCGCCGCGGTGTAGATACCGCCCAGAACATCTGGGGCAACTCGGTCGCCATTCTGACCGGTGACCTCATCTTCTCCCGCGCCTCCCTGATTGTTTCCGAGCTGGGTGGCCGCGCTCTAGCTGTTCAGGCTCAGACCTTTGAACGCCTGGTACTGGGTCAGCTCTTTGAAACCACCGGCCCCGAGAAGAACGAAGACATTCTCAGCCACTACATTAAGGTCATCGAGGGCAAGACCGGCTCCCTCATCGCGGCAGCAGGCTCCTACGGCACTATCCTGTCTGACTCCCCCGAAGCAACCGTGCAGATGCTGGCCCGCTACGGCGAATTGGTAGGCGTGGCCTTCCAGCTGGCCGACGACGTCATCGACGTCACCAGCTCGGGTGCGGCATCCGGCAAGACCCCCGGCACCGACCTGCGCGAGGGCGTCCCCACCCTGCCCACCATCCTGCTCGACCGGGCTGCCGCAACCGGCGACCTGGAAGCCCAGCACGTCCAGCAGCTGATTCAGGGCGATCTCACCAGCGACGAGGCTCTAGCCGAAGCCGTTGCAGCGCTCTCAGCTCACCCGGTCACCGCAGAAGCCTGGGAGATTGCCTACCAGTGGGCTGATGACGCTATCGCAGCCATCGAGCCCCTGCCCGACTCGGTGGTCAAGGAAGCCCTCAAGTCCTTCGCTCACGCCGTCGTCCACCGCGACGCCTAGAGCTACTCCCGGCGGGAAACCGCCGGGATTTTTTTACCCAATTTTCTATCCACTATTTGAGATTTATTTATCACTTGCTAGCCTGAACCCACATACTACAAAAGATTCATTCACACTTAGCCCTGCGGAGGACTACTCACATGAGTTCAAACCCCACCTCGGCGCCCAAGAAACGCGAAGGCTTCTCAAGCCGCAAGGTCTTCATCTTTGCAGCTATCGGTTCAGCCGTTGGCCTCGGTAACATCTGGCGCTTCCCCTACGTCGCCTACGATAACGGCGGCGGCGCCTTCATGATCCCTTACCTGGTCGCCCTGCTGACCGCGGGCCTGCCCTTCCTCTTCTTTGACTACGTCATCGGTCACCGCGCCCGCGCGTCCTCTCCCCTGGCCTTCCGCCGCCTGAACCGCAAAACCGAGTTCATCGGCTGGTGGCACATGGGCATCAACTTCATCATCGCTATCTACTACGCAGCGATTCTTGCCTGGGCCGCCCGCTACTTTATCTACTCCTTCACCCACGCCTGGGGTGACGATCCGCAGACCTTCTTCTTCGCGGACGTCCTGCAGCTGGCTGACCCCGTAGCCCTCACCTTCGATTTCGTGCCCGGCATCCTCTACCCCCTGATCGGCATCTGGGTGCTTCTGGCCCTCATCATGTCCCTGGGCGTGCAGAAGGGCGTGGGCCTGGCTAACGTCTTCTTCATCCCCGTGCTGGTCATCATGTTCCTGGTCATGGTCGGCTACTCACTTACCCTGGACGGCGCAATGACCGGCCTCGATGCCCTCTTCACCCCCGACTGGGCCGCTCTGACCGAGCCCGGCGTCTGGGTTGCAGCCTACGGCCAGATTTTCTTCTCCCTGTCCATCGGCTTCGGCATCATGATCACCTACGCCTCCTACCTGAAGAACAAGACCAACCTGACCGGATCCGGCGCGGTTGTGGGCTTCGCTAACTCCTCCTTCGAGCTGCTGGCCGGTATTGGCGTCTTCGCAGCCCTGGGCTTCATGGCAACCGCCGCTGGCACCCAGGTCTCCGAGGTAGCAACCTCAGGTATTGGCCTGGCCTTCATCGCCTTCCCCACCATCATCTCCCAGGCACCCGGCGGCACCCTGATCGGTGTACTCTTCTTCGGCTCCCTGCTCTTTGCAGGCTTCACCTCCATGATCTCCATCGTTGAGGTAATCGTTGCCGGTGTTGAAGACAAGTTCAACCTGGGCCGCGTGCGCTCCACCCTGCTGGTTATTGCTCCCATCGCGGTAATCTCTACCCTGCTCATGGCCACCACCTCCGGCCTCTACGTCCTGGATATCCTGGATAACTTCGTCAACCAGTTCGGCATCCTCGCCGCAGGCCTGGTCTCCATCTTCGTGGTTGCCTACCTGCTGCGCGCCCTGCCGATCTTCCGTGACCACCTCAACGAGCGTTCGTCCTGGAAGATGGGCAAGCTCTGGATGATCCTGCTGGCAGGCGTCACCCCCCTTATCCTGGGCTACTCCCTGATCAACACCTTCATCGGCCTGATCAACGAACCCTACGAGGGCTACCCCGACCAGATGCTCAACATCTTCGGCTGGGGCATGGTCATCGCCCTGCTGGTCGTAGCCATCATCATCTCCATGCTGCCCTGGTCTAAGACCTCCCGCGCAGCGCTGACTCCCCCGGCTCCCCCGATTGCCGGCGGCAAGGTCGTCCACGGCCACGTAGATGCCACCGCCCAGTCGGCAGCCCAGTCAGCCACCGAAAAGGAAGGTGCCTAGCATGAGCTCCATCGCCATCGTTATGCTGATTGTCTCCATCGCCCTCATCTGGGGCGGCCTGGGCCTGGCCCTGGTTCACCTCTCCCGCAACCCCGACGAGTCGGGTAGCGACGTAGAGGCCGACGAGACCGCAGTTCCCTGGGCCACCGAAACCACCCAGAAGTAACCGGCCCTCCACAGAGAAAAGCCCCTCCACACGCAGTGAACTAGCCCCCGAAAGTTGGACTGGTTTAATCCTAGACCGTCAGGGCTGCCAAAGCCTGGCTCCGATACCCCATCGGA
>NZ_JBHSTW010000030.1:0-1581 GCF_042660305.1 Rothia nasimurium | reverse complement strand
CTATTGTTTTTGGTGATCGGTTGCCGCAGGTGGCTGGTCGCTAGATTTGTTGTGGGTTTACACCGTTAATCTGACAGTCCCCCAGTTCCAGACCGGTATCAGTGTGCCGTCGATGACCAGTGAACCTGGTGCATCGAGTGCTTTTTCAAGAGGCTGGATGAGTGGCCTGAGGATCTTCACTAGTGCCTGTTCTATCAGGTTGATAGTCCTTGAAATTGTCGGTTGAGAGACGTGGTGGAATCCTGCCAGGAGTTCTTCGGTCAGATTGTGCCGGTGGTAGAGCAGGGTGATTTTCAGAGCCTGGGCCAGGGTGAGTTTGCGTGGTTTTTGGTCGGGTTTGATCCAGGTGAGGTGGTTGTTGAGGGCTGTCAGTAGCGTGGTGAATTGCTGGTGGCTAAGGCCTGTTATAGGCTTGTGGGGCAACGGTCTGACCGGTTTGGCTTTGAGAATATTTGTGATGATTTATCCTCAATTTTTTGCCGCTGGTGGGGCTGTTGTCTAGTTGGTGGTTGCTACCCCTTATGAATAAGCCTCAATCATCCTTAGGTCGACACGTTTTGAGCCAGGATTTCAAGTTCTCCAAAAGAGATTTCTGGAGCTTTTTCTAAATCAGTAGAAGCAGCTCTTTTTGTATTTACTCCAGTTTCTTGAGAAATCCATTTCGAGGAAAGAGGATATTTGAACGTTTTTAATGTCAGCTGCTAAACACTGCCTCCCTCACTTCAAAGCGATTAAATTGGTTCATGCACCACATAAAATGTCCGTCTTCACCTTTTGCTGAATAAGCTGTTGCGGAAATAAGAGCGTATAAAGCACGAGCACGCAATATGTCCTTATAATCTGCATTATCAATTCTTGTGAGTAATCGAGACACAAATCTTTCATCGGTTTCTTGCGCATGTGGAGAATACATATCTAGAATTCCAGTTGAAATTCCCTGGTCGATAGCAGGCGGTGCGTAACATGTTAGAAAACCCCAATCGAGCACGGCTGAGACGCGTCCGTTTTTATCCAACAATATATTTTCACCACAAAGATCTCCATGAGTGAGCACTTCAGGGCCGTCTAGACTTGATAACCAATACTCTAACGGTTCAAGAAAATCAAAAGCATCAGGAAAAATTTCCAAAAGAGCTGGGGATGCATCAAGACGTTTCTGTGCAAGATTTCTTAATAACTCAGTTCCGCTCATGTGACTATCAGGATTTTTAATATCAAACATCGGAAGCATGTGGGCGTTCTGTGGTTTGGATGTTTCACGCAGAGAAACTAAAATTGAAATAATTGCGTCAATAGCTACATCCAAGTCTGATGTTTTTCCCGTTGCTAGACAATCGGTAAGAGGGGTTCCCTCAAGTCGCTCTTCGATGCTGATAATCAGTTTATCGGATTCAAAAACATGTTCAATTTCTGGTGTTCTAAACGGAAGCTTCATAGAAGCCACATCTGAAGTGAAATCATGGATCTGTTTTACATCTGCAACAGTACGTGAGAGCCAGAGAGGCTTATTCAAAAGTAGACACGCACCCCACACCCACCAACTAGACAACGGCCCCACCCGCGGCAAAAATATGAGCGTTA
>NZ_JBHSTW010000029.1:0-1339 GCF_042660305.1 Rothia nasimurium | reverse complement strand
GGGACTGTCAGGAAAACGGTGTAAACCCTCCCAACCCCAACAGGAGAAAATAACACCATGACAACAGAACACCAACTCGCCCAAAACCTCATCACCCAAGCCAAAGAACAAGGCCTAGACCTCAGCAGCGACACCCTACTCAAAACCCTCACCCAAGACATCATCCAAGCTGCCCTCGACGAAGAACTCACCGACCACCTCGGCTACCCCAAACACGCCGAAAACCCCAATCAGACAAGCCAAAACACCAGAAACGGCTACCGCACCAAAAGAATCCTCACCGACACCGTCGGCCCCATCGACATCAAAGTCCCCCGCGACCGCGACGGCTCCTTCGAACCGACCATCGTGCCCAAACGAGCCCGTCGACTCAAAAACGTCGATGAAATCATCCTCTCCCTGGCCGCCAAAGGACTCACCTACGGTGACATCGCAGCCCACTTCGAGCAAATCTATGGGGCCAGCATCAGTAAAGACACCATCAGCCGTATCACCGCAACGGTCCTTGACCAGATGAATGAATGGGCCGCCAGGCCCCTAGAAACGGTCTACCTGGCTGTGTTTATCGATGCAATCTACCTGAAAGTCCGCGAAGGGCAGGTAAGCAACCGCCCCTTCTACGTGGCTATGGGAGTCAACGTCGAAGGCGCTAGGGATGTGTTAGGAATCTGGGCAGGCCCTGAAGGAGCAGGCGAATCAGCCAAATTCTGGCTACAGATCCTGACCGAGCTGAAGAACCGTGGCACCGCTGATATCTTCTACCTGGTCTGTGATGGGCTCACCGGCCTGCCTGAGGCCGTGAATGCGGTCTATGAACGCACGATTGTGCAAAACTGCGTCATTCACATGATCCGCAATTCCATGCATTACGCCCCCAGGCAGCACTGGGAGGCGATTTCCCGGGATTTGAAGCCGGTCTATCAGGCGGTGACCGAGCAGGCTGCGCAGGCGGCTTTGGAGGCCTTCGGGCAGAAGTGGGATGAGAAGTACCCGGCTATTAGTGCTTTGTGGTGGCGTCGCTGGGAGGAATTTATTCCTTTTTTGTCGTATGAGATGGAGGTTCGTCGGGTGTTGTATTCGACGAATGCGATTGAGTCTTTGAATGCTAGGTTGCGGCGTTCTGCCAGGTCGCGTGGGCATTTTGTGTCTGAGGAGTCGGCTTTGAAGTTTATGTATTTGACGGTTCGGTCTTTGGATCCTTCAGGTGCTGGTGCTCGGCGGTGGATGACTCGGTGGAAGCCGGCGTTGAATGCTTTTGCTATTGTTTTTGGTGATCGGTTGCCGCAGGTGGCTGGTCGCTAGATTTGTTGTGGGTTTACACCGTTAATCTGACAGTCCC
>NZ_JBHSTW010000028.1:0-1077 GCF_042660305.1 Rothia nasimurium | reverse complement strand
CTCGTACTCGCTCATCGCCCGGATCAGCTGGGGTATATAGATGAGCCGGCTTGCTGCAATCTTGTCGCACCGCAGCTCAACCTTCTCACTGGCCGCGGCGTCCCCTTGGTCTGCGAACTCTGCGTGTACAATCTCATGGGCCAGCACGCACCTGGCCTCGCGGAAGGTCAAAGACTCACTGAGCCAGATGGTTTGCGCATCGTGCTCGTAGAACCCCTGCACCCGCTTATCGAGTACCGCCCAGCGCACCTGAACCCCCAGCTCAGCGGCATGCTGATACGGGTTATACATCCTCGTTACCCCCGCCTAGGTAGGTTTCATCGAGGGAGAGCCCAGCCTCATCTTCTGCCTCACCCTCCCTGGTGCGGCGGGCAGCGACCTGGTAATAGTTCTCTTCCCAATCCTGACCATAGGTTTGGGCTAGGTAGCGGTGATCTTCCACCCCGGCCGGGTCAAAGACCGTACCGGCCGGGGTGATACCAGCCTGGGAGTGCTGGTCTTTAGCTGCGGCAATCTTCCGGTCAGCGAGGAAACTAACTAAAGCCAGCACCATATCCCGCTCACCCTTATCGAGCACCTGGGCCTTATCTGGCAGCTCAAAGGCACCCATCTCAGTAGGTAGCCCGCCCAGGCGTAGCAGGCGCCCTAGGGGTATGTCGAAGACCTGGGAGAATACTTCAAGTACAGCCCGAGACGCCGGGGTGGGGTGTAAACCGGACAGGTAACGCGATACTGTGGTCTGAGAGATACTAAGCCCAGCAGAAGCAGCCTCTTTGACAATCTGCATCTGGGTCAGCTTCTGCTTATTGGCCTTATTCAGGTAATTCGACAGTTGAGACATGCCCCTATTGTCCGTTGCCTGGGAGCTCGCTCAAAGCACTTTTAGTAACACGCTATGCATATTCTTTATGCAAGCATACCCACTACCTTAGAATATGAACTACAACACCATAATCGTTCGCACACGCACCAAAGGAAAGCCCACCCCATGAGCACCACCACCCTCACAAAGGAGCTACACAACCTAGCCGACGACGGAGCAATCCGCCTCAACCCCACCACCGGCACCCTCGAACT
>NZ_JBHSTW010000027.1:0-28940 GCF_042660305.1 Rothia nasimurium | reverse complement strand
TAACGCTCATATTTTTGCCGCGGGTGGGGCCGTTGTCTAGTTGGTGGGTGTGGGGTGCGTGTCTACTTTTGAATAAGCCTCAAGGATCAGCTGAATCCACACCGCTCCCGCAAGCAGTCAAGCCAAACAAGGTAACTACCCCAATAGATAAAAAAATTTTACGACGCATCATGACCTCACAATATACGCAGAAATAATTGACATTAGCAGCATAGCAGATGCAAGAATATACGTTTGCTCCCCAGATCAATCTAGACATAGAAAAATCTAACCTGGCTTTCAGAAAACCAGGTTAGAAAACATACCGCAGATAAACCACTAACTCAAAACAGGAATTTTTATCGGAAAAGTTGCTATAGCACCAGCCTTTGCATCAGCAGCAGCCTTACAGTAGCGCGTAATCGCAAAAATCCATACACCAATCGCACAGAAAAAACCGATAACAGGTATGAAGACAAGCACCGTATTTACTAGAACTACCAACAAAGCAAAATTGAAGGTGTTTGCAGCATTGACCCTAACAAACGCGTATCCAGGTTTGTCTTTATTCGAAATCCAATAAAAGAATGCTGGAATAATCCCAAACGGTATTGATAGATAGTTCATGGTTGAAACGGATGACTTAGCATCAAAAGGAATCTGATTCCCATATGCATCAGTTGTTGATTCCTGAGACTGAGACATCTGCTGATAGGGATTAGAGCGAGATGGCTGATTATAATTTTCTTCTGACATTATTTTAACTACTTTTCAATTGAGTACTGATAGATATTTGAACCGCTAATAAAATATTTAGAGCTCATAAATTTCGCCCCGCGAACCTCTGAAGGTAGATCAACAATAACACCCTCCTTAGTTACGAGAACAGGAAGAGATTTATCGCCTTTTCGACCCAAGACAGTTCCATCCTCCGAGACAGCATTACATAAAACGTCTCCATAATCAGGGATTTCTTTAACTACTAAGTTATAAATTTTATTATCTTGGCCGCACCAATAGCCATTGATATAATCTGCTTGAGCCAAGCTTGTACGATTCAGAGGAGTCGGCGACTCTAGACCTGACAGTGCATCTGTGTAGCCAACACGGTTTACTAAGAAGTGATTAGAGTTCTGCAAAGCAATAAAGCTGTCCTCACCTACCTGAGTTGAAGCTATAAGGCCCGGCACCTTTGAATCACTGGAAAGAGCTACTAGTTCTCCATCAATAAAGGCATGGGGCTGATTAAACCCAGGCTTCTGGAGAGACCGTAGACGAGGCTCCTTACCATCTTCAAAAATTGCTATGTTCCCTTCTTCGGCAGCACCGTCAGAGAAATTTTGTTCAACAGGAACTGTTAAGACGATGGACTGACCCGGAACACCCGCTACCCAAGGAGCATTGCCGTAAGAAGGAGACAGCGGGTTTTCCTTGGTGAAGAATGTTTTCCCCTGCTGCTCACCATCTGCCATAGAAAACTGAGCAAAAGCATACACAGTGTTACCTGAGTTATATTTATCAGCACCCTCATTAGCCTGATATTTCAGCACAATTGAATCACCGATAAAAGCCGCATCATCAATCTGAGTCAGCTGATACCCTTCAGGCACATCAGCATCTGTAATTTCAATCCGCTGCTCTTCTTCACCACTGTCCAAAGAAATCTTAGCCACATATGGTGCAGAACGCGTATTTAGAATCAGTATCTGATTTTGGCGTAAGTCAGTGACAGAACCTACAGCAGTAAATTTCTGTACAGCCCCATTTGAAAGGTTGCCTGTTGAGGATACCGCAGTCAATAAGTCAGATCTGTTTCCTGTTGAAGCATTTGAATCGTTGCCAGATGCAGTGCTAGAAGGAGTTGAAGAAGCGGCAATAGACGAACTACTAGATACAGAAATTGAAGGAGTCGCGGCTGTACTAGTTGGCGCAGAGCTTGATTCACCGCTAGATTCGTTGGTTTCTCCAGATGAACATGAGGTCAATAAAGCCATAGCAACAAAAGCAGCAGATAGGAGGCTCTTGGAATGCTGCATAATAAATTACCCCTCGTACTTGAAGTCTTTGAGCTTAGCGGTCGGGTTAGAAACACCCGCTTCTTCTTCAACATTTCCCCAAAAACCATACTCGGTTTCTGTAAATCCACAGTATTGCCTAAGTTCATTTGCAAAGTCTTCACCAACAGTAGCCGAAGAATCTTCTGAAATTCCATTTTCTTTCATCAGAAGTTTGGTTGTTTCCTCTAACTGTGCAGTGTCATTCTTTGCTTGATTAAAGTAATCCTCGCAGGTAGTATCGCCGAGTTTGCTTCCACAACCGGTCAAAAGCGATGTAGCGATAAAACCAGCAGCGACGACGGAAAGAACTTTCTTCATTGCTCCTCCAAAGAAAGCGATCAGCCCTGGGCATTCAGGCCATTAGGGTGCGAATGTATGTGATACCTCTAAGTTACCCCCCCCCGATTTTGGCAAGGATAAAACCTTAAAAT
Source organism: Rothia nasimurium (assembly GCF_042660305.1). NCBI lineage: Bacteria > Bacillati > Actinomycetota > Actinomycetes > Micrococcales > Micrococcaceae > Rothia > Rothia nasimurium. The sequence continues at coordinate 26,473 of NZ_JBHSTW010000027.1, read as the reverse complement.
GGAATAAAAAATCCGCACGAGGCAGTCAACTCTGCCACGTACGGATAACCTCACTGTGTAACAGCTCTACTCAGCGACCAGAGACAGGGCCTCCAGGCGGTGGCCGGCCAGGATCTCGCGTCCGCCCAGGCCCTCAAGTTCCAGGAGCACGCCGATGCCGGCGACCTTCAGGTCAGCCATTTCCATCAGGTGGGTGGCCGCCTCAAGGGTGCCGCCGGTGGCCAGAAGGTCATCCACAATCAGCACACGGGAACCTGCCGGGATGTCGTCCTTGTGAATCTCAATCGCGGCCTGGCCGTATTCGAGGGAGTATTCCTTCATGTAGGTATCGCGCGGCAGCTTACCGGCCTTACGCACGGTCATGACGCCGGTACCGGCAATGTAGGCAATAGCCGAAGCCATCAAAAAACCGCGCGCCTCAACGCCAGCTACGATATCGAACTGACCCTCAAAACGCTGGGCGAGCTCTTCCATCGACGCCCGGAAGACCTGCGGGTTAGCGAACAGGGTAGTGACGTCGTAGAAGAGGATGCCTTCCTTGGGGTAGTCCTGAATCTGCGCGCAGGCAGCGGGAATCTGCTCCTCAAGGGGCAGGGAAGAATCAACGGGCTTAATCATGCTTTTAGCCTAGCTGATGACCTGGGGGCGGGCTGCGAAAGCACGCGCAGGTTCTAGCTCACTCTTGAGCGCTTCCAGCTGGGCGGCAACAGCGGACGGGGCGGTGCCGCCCTGGGCGCTGCGGGAGTTCAAAGACCCCTCAACGGTGAGCACTTCGCGGACGCCCGCGTGCAGGGCAGGTGAGATAGCCAGGTAATCCTCGTCGGTCAGGTCCCACAGTTCGCAGTCCTTTTCTTCGCAGACGCGCACAGCTTCACCGGCCAGTTCGTGGGCCACACGGAAGGGCACGCCCTCGCGCACCAGCCACTCGGCAACGTCCGTCGCCAGGGCAAAGCCCTGGGGAGCCAGCTCTGCTAGGCGATCGGTGTTGAAGGTGAGGGTGGCAATCATGCCGGAGACAGCGGGCAGCAGAACTTCGAGCTGGTCGATGGCGTCAAAGACCGGTTCCTTATCTTCCTGCAGGTCGCGGTTGTAGGCCAGGGGCAGGGCTTTCAGGGTTGCCAGTAGGCCGGTGAGGTCACCGATCAGGCGACCGGCCTTACCGCGGGCAAGTTCAGCGATATCGGGGTTCTTCTTCTGCGGCATAATCGATGAGCCGGTGGAGAAGGAGTCATGCAGGGTTACGAAGGAGAATTCCTTGGTGGCCCAGAGAATAATCTCTTCAGAGATGCGGGAGAGGTCTACCGAAATCATGGCGGCGATCCAGGCGAACTCGGCGTAGACATCGCGGGAGGCTGTGCCGTCAATGGAGTTGTGGGTTGCAGAGTTGAAGCCCAGGTCAGCGGCAACAGCTTCCGGATCCAGGCCCAGTGAAGAGCCCGCGAGCGCCCCGGAGCCGTAGGGGGAAACGGCGGCGCGCTTGTCCCAGTCAATCAGGCGGTCGAGGTCGCGAGAAAGCGCCCAGGCGTGGGCCAGGAGCTGGTGGGAGAGCAGGACGGGCTGGGCGTGCTGCAGGTGGGTGCGGCCAGGCATGGGGGCGTAGGGGTGGGCCTCGGACTGGGCGATGAGGGCATCGATGGTATCCATGACGCCCTTAGCAATGATGGAGGCGTGGTCACGCAGGTACATTCGGCCCAGAGTGGCAATCTGGTCGTTGCGGGAGCGGCCAGCGCGCAGCTTGCCTCCCAGGTCAGCACCGGCACGTTCGATCAGGCCCTTTTCCAGGGAGCCGTGGACGTCCTCGTCCGACTCCGCCGGGGTGTAGGCGCCAGAACGGACGTCGGCTTCAAGCTGGTCGAGGGCTGCAATCATGCCGGCCAGTTCGTCGTCGGTGAGCAGACCGGCCTTAGCCAGCACACGGGCGTGGGCGCGGGAGCCTGCAATATCGTAGGGCGCTAGACGCCAGTCGAACTGGGTTGACTTCGACAGGGCGGCAAGAGCCTCAGAGGGGCCGCCTGCGAAGCGGCCGCCCCAGAGGGCGCCGTCGTTAGTACCGTGCTTTTCAGCTGACATAAAAGTTACCTTTGCGGGGTTGGGAAAATCGTGCGGGGTACGGCAAAGCCGCCCGCCGGCGTCCTCACCCTTGAGCAGGGTAAGGACGCGCGGGGTTGGGCGGCACGGGCTGGGTGAGGTTTAGAGGCCCAGGCGCTGGTCGCGGGCTGAAGCGACCTTGGAGGACATGCCGAACAGCTCAATGAAGCCGCGGGCCATGGACTGGTCGAAGGTGTCTCCTTCGTCGTAGGTGGCCAGGTTGAAGTCGTAGAGGGAGGTCTCTGACTTACGGCCGGTCACAACGGCGCGGCCACCGTGCAGGTCCATGCGGATATCACCGTTGACCATCTTCTGAGTGTCATTGATGAAGGCATCCAGGGACTTCTTCAGCGGTGAGAACCACTGGCCGTCGTAGACCAGTTCGGTCCAGCGCTGGCCGACAATCTTCTTGAAGCGAGCCTGCTCGCGCTCGATGGTGACGTTTTCGAGTTCCTTGTGGGCAGCCATGAGAGCCATTGCGCCGGGGGCCTCGTAGATCTCGCGGGACTTAATGCCGACCAGGCGGTCTTCGACGATGTCGATGCGGCCGATACCCTGGGCACCTGCGCGGCGGTTCATAATCTCGATAGCTTCAAGCGGGGTAACTGCCTGGCCGTCGATAGCAACAGGGACGCCTTCCTTGAAGGAGATGACGACGGTGTCGGGGGTGGGAGCGAAGGTGGGGTCGTCGGTGTAGTCGTAGACGTCCTTGGTGGGGGCATTCCAGATGTCTTCAAGGAAGCCGGTCTCAACAGCGCGGCCCCAGACGTTCTGGTCAATGGAGAAGGGGTTCTTCTTGGTGGTGACGATCGGCAGGTTGTTCTTTTCTGCGTAGTCGATGGCCTTCTCGCGGGTCAGAGCCAGGTCACGCACGGGGGCGATGCACTTGAGCTCGGGGCCCAGGGTCTGGATGCCAACCTCAAAGCGGACCTGGTCGTTGCCCTTGCCGGTGCAACCGTGGGCAACGGTGGTGGCGCCGAACTGCTTGGCTGCTGCTACCAGGTGCTTGGTGATGACGGGGCGGGACACAGCCGATACCAGGGGGTAAGCGTCCATGTAGAGGGCGTTGGCCTTGAGAGCGGGCATGCAGTACTCGTTGGCGAATTCATCGCGGGCATCTGCCACGTAGGCTTCAACGGCACCGCAGTCGAGGGCGCGCTGGCGGATGGTCTCGAGGTCCTCGCCGCCCTGCCCTACGTCTACGGCAACGGCGATGACTTCTGCGCCGGTTGCTTCGCCAATCCAGCCGATGGCAACTGAGGTATCTAGACCGCCTGAGTAGGCCAGGACGATGCGCTCTTTCATGGTGCTCCTTGATATACGACGTTGTGGGGCAAGGTAGCCCCGCAGGTTCTATAAATAATTATGCACACTCAGACATAATTATGCAAAACGTATCAGTCAGTGATACGCGCTACTATCATCGCGCGCTACCCCAGAACCAGCAAGAGAAACGCGCGCCCAAAAATGAAAAAACCTTAATGGAATACTCACAGAACCTTTAAAGACAACTGCCACACTAGAACCATGCTCAAGAAATACATGTTCGGAATCCTGCTCCTGGCAGCCGCCGCCATCGTCGCGGCCCTTGCCCTGGTCATGACCTTTCGCGGCCAGCTCGGCGATGAAGTTGACCCCATCGTGCTCGACCGCACCAGCTCACCGAGTGCAACGGCGTCCGCCTCCCCTCGCACTGCCAGCGCAACGCCCACCGCGGCAGAAAGCTCCGAGGCAGCCACGGAACCCGAACAGACCCCAGCAGAAGAAGCACCTGCTGACCAGGCTCCTGCTGAACAAGCACCAGCCGAGCAAGCTCCCCCGGAGCAGGCCCCGGCAGAACCCGCCCCGGTAGCCCCAGCACCCGTGGTGGTTGAGCAGGCCCCCGCACCCGTCGCTCCCCCGGCACCCCAGGTAGAGTATTACCCCACCGAAGCCGACGACGATGACGACTACGAGGTAGATGACGATGGCGATGACGACTAAATGGTGGCCCCGCCGAACCACCCACCAGCGCACAGGCTCCGTGCGTCTGCGTATCGTCGCCTGGATGGTACTGGTCACCACCTTCGTTATCACCGGCCTCATCTTTACGGTGCGAGAAATCCTCATCAGCGAAGTCGGCACCAAGGCAGCGGCAAACACCAGCAGCGAAATCTCCGAGTTCCGCACCTTTGCCGAACTCGGCGTCGACCCCACTACCGCTGCCCCCTTTGAGAATCTTGACCAGATGCTCACAACTTTCGTTTCCCGCCAATACACCGGCTACAGCGAACAGCTCATCGGAGTCACACCCCAGCAGGTTATCTTCATCGACGAACAACAGCAGTTCACCGAAGACACCGGCTACCGGCTACACCAGGACAGAGACCTGCTGGCCAGCATCACCGGCAACAGCAGGACGTCGGGGATTGAGCAGACCCCGGCCGGGCCGGTGCACTGGGGCAAGGTAGAAGTCAGCCTCAACACCGACAGCGGCAGCCAGGCAGGCTACCTGGTCGTTGTCGAATACATCCAGCCAGAACTCGACGCGGTGCAGCACACCATCGTCACCATGATCTGGGTGGGCCTGGGCGGGCTAGCAGCCACGGTCGTCATCGCCTGGCTTGTAGCTTCCCGCATCACCAAGCCCATTCGCAGCCTGCGCACCGTAGCCCAGGACATCAACGACAAAAACTTTAGCGGCCGCGTCACCGTAACCGGCGACGACGACGTAGCAGCCATGGGCCGCACCTTTAACCAGATGCTCGACCGATTGGAGGAGTCAGCCATGATTGAACGCCAGTTTATGGACGACGTCAGCCACGAGCTGCGCACCCCCATCACCATCGTGCGCGGCCACCTAGAACTCATGGACCGCACCGAGGAACAAAACCAGACCCTGCAACTGGTCGATGACGAGCTAGAACGCATGGGCCGTATCGTCGCTGACCTGCTCACCCTCGCCAAATCAGAAAGGCCCGACTTCGTGGCGCCCCACCCGGTTGAGGTAGCAGAACTGATGATTACCCTGGACTCCAAGGTGCAGGCCTTCACCGGCCACCGCTGGATGATGGCCGACATCGCCGAGGGCGAGGTACAGCTTGACGAGCAGCGCATCACCCAGGCCATGGTGCAGCTCTGCGCCAACGCCGCCCAGTATTCGCCCGAAGAGTCAACCATCTCCATCGGCTCCCGCTTCGAGGGCAAGGGGGCAGAACGTACCCTCAACCTCTGGGTGCGCGACCGGGGCCCAGGCGTCAGCGAAGAAGATGCCGCCACCCTCTTTGAACGTTTCAAGCGCAACAACGCCAAGAACCCCGCCACCGCCAAGAAGCACTCCGTGGGGGCCGGGCTGGGGCTGGCGATCGTCCGTTCCATCGCAGAAGCCCACGAGGGGTCCGTCTGGATTGCCCAGCCGGACGACGGTATCGGCGCTATCTTCGGCATCACCCTACCGGTCACTGCCCCGGCAGACAGCGGCAAGGACGACACCGAGGCCCTAGCAGACAGCGTCTCCAGCGTGCGCTACCCCAGCTGGACCAAATAATACTTTTAGACCAGACCGTACCATCAGAAAGAAGCACCGCTATGAGCCATATCCTGATCGTTGAAGATGACCCGCGTATCTCGTCCTTCATCGTCAAGGGCCTCAAGTCAGCCGGCTACACCTCAACCCTGATCGACGAAGGCCGCTCAGCCTACGCCCTGGCCAAGGTCAGCGACTTCGACCTCATCATCCTCGATGTAGGCCTACCCGGCATGGACGGATTCACCATCATGAAGGCCCTACGCGCCGACGGCATCACCACCCCCATCATCATGCTCACCGCCCGCGACTCCGTCTCAGACACCCTCGAAGGGCTCGAAAACGGCGCTAATGACTACATGACCAAGCCCTTCCAGTTTGCCGAGCTACTGGCCCGCATCCGCCTGCGCCTGCTCGATACCAACCGCGAAGAAAGCAGCGCATCCACCCTCACCCACCGCGACCTCGTCCTCAATGTGCTCACCCGCCAGATCACCGTCTCAGGAGCCAGCACCGAGCTCACCAGCCGCGAGTTTGCCCTGCTAGAGACCTTCATGCGCCACAAGAACCAGGTGCTCTCCCGAGAGCAGCTCCTGGGGCAGGTGTGGGGTATGGACTTCGACCCCAACTCCAACATCGTTGACGTCTACATTCGCGCCCTTCGCAAGAAAATCGGCGACGACTACATCGCAACCGTACGCGGGGCAGGCTACAGGTTCGTCTAATGAAACTTCTCTACACCTCAACCTCCACCCCGGCGCAGGAGCCGCCGCCCCACACCGCGCCGCTACCGGTACAGGCCCCCAGCTTCATCACCGTCAAGGTGCTTATATCCTTCTTCCTGGCGGTGCTCCTGATTGCGGGCACAGCCCTGACCGGAGTCACCTCAGAAGAGCTCTCCCTCGAAGGGGCCCTCACCCTCACCATCTTTATTCTGGCGATCTGGGCCTGGGTGTTCAGCCCGCTGTCAGACACCTACGTCTCACTCGCAGCTGCGGTAGCTCTGGTGCTCACCGGCATCATCAGCACCGACCAGTTCACCGCCTCACTGGGTACCTCGGCTGTCTGGCTGCTGGTGGCCGCTGTGGTGATGGCCCAAGCGCTGACCGCCTCAGGTCTCACCCGCCGTCTCACCGCCCGGCTCGTAGCACTGGCCCGCACCCCGCGTCAGCTCGCCCACCTCTACAACCTAGCCCTCTTTCTGACCGTCTACCTAGTCCCCTCACCTTCAGGCCGAGCAGCCCTTGCCCTGCCCATCTACCTGGCCATGGCAGAAGCTATGCCCGACCGCCCCAAGCTGGTCAAGGCCCTGGGAATCCTAGCGCCCTCCACCATCCTGGTCTCAGCGGTTGCCTCGTTTATCGGTGCAGGTGCCCACCTGGTCACCGCCGAAATCCTGGTGGCCTACGGGCTAGAAACCATCGGCTTCCTTGAATGGATGGTTCTGGGCTCAGGCCTGGGTCTGCTTGCCTCGCTTCTGGTCACCGAACTGGTCTTCGCGCTCTTCCCCACCCGCGACGACGCTCCGGCAAAACTGCACATCGACCTGGCAGACTTTGAAACCGAAGATTCCACCCCCGTACGTGGCGCACTTACCCAGCCAGAGAAAAATATCGCCCTGGTACTCGGCCTTGCAATCCTGCTCTGGTGCACGGAGTCCTTCCACGAGGTAGACCCGGTGATTGTGGCCGTGCTCGGCGCACTGGCCGCTAGTGCCCCTGGCTTCGGATCCGTCAAGCTGGCTGCCGCCCTCAAGAAGGCCCCCTGGCCCATGCTCATCTTCATGGCCACGACCCTGGCCATTGGTACCGCTCTCTCGGAGTCGGGGGCAGCGACCTGGCTGGCAGAGTCAATCTTCGCCCCGGTTTCAGGGCTAGGACGCAGCGGCGCGGCAGCCTTCGTGCTTCTCGTCATCGCCCTCTCGACGGTGGCCCACCTGGTGATTCAGTCCCGCTCAGCCCGCTCGGCCGTTCTAGTTCCCCTGATTATCACCGCCGCGATTCCCCTGGGGGTCAACCCGGTAGCAGCCGCCTTCATCTCAACCGCAGCCGCCGGCTTCTGCCACACGCTGACATCCAGCGCTAAACCGGTAGCCCTCTTTGCCACCATTGACGGCCGTCCCACCTACACCCCGTCCGACCTTCTCACGCTTTCGGCCTGGCTGGCACCGCTCCACGCAGCGCTCATTGCCGGCTTCGCCTTCTTCATCTGGCCGGCCCTGGGCCTGCCGCTCTACCTCTAAATCACCACACCTTTACAAGGAGAAACACCATGACTATGTCCATTCCCCAGCGTATTCTAATCGCCCCTTCCGGTTTCAAGGGCTCTCTTGAAGCTGATGTTGTAGCGGACGCCATTGCATCCGGTATCCGCCGCGTCATTCCCGGCGTCAACACCGTGACCATGCCGATTCCCGACGGCGGCGAAGGCACCGCAAAGATGCTGGCCGGTTCCACCGGCGGCACGCTCGTACACACCAAGGTCACCGGCCCGGTAGGCCAGCAGGTTCGTTCCCACTACGCCCTGCTCGGCGGAGCCCAGGACGGCGTCGCGGTCGTTGAAATGGCAGCGGCAGCGGGGCTCTCCCTGGTCCCTAAGGATCTGCGTAACCCCGCTGAAACCACCACCTACGGGGTGGGGCAGCTCATTGCTGCGGCACTCGATAACGAAGACGTACACACCGTACTGGTAGGCTGCGGCGACTCAGGCACCTCAGACGGCGGTGCCGGTGCCCTCTCAGCACTGGGTGCCCGTATTCTCAACGAGGCCGGAGAAGAAATCCCCCTGGGCGGTGCCCACCTGACCGAGGCTGCGTCCATCGACTACTCCGGTCTACACCCCCGCCTTTCCCAGGTACGCATCGTCCTGGCTCTCAACCAGCACAACATCCTGACCGGCCCCAAGGGCGTTGCCCGCGTCTTTGGCCCCCAGAAGGGGGCAACCCCCGAGCAGGTTGAACAGCTGGATGCGGCCCTAACCCACTGGGCCAACCTACTGGAAGAAACCTACGAGACCATGACCGACGGCAAGCTGCACATGGACTTCCACACCGGCGCAGGTACTGGTGCCTCCGGCGGTCTGGGGGCAGGGCTGGCTTTCATCGGCGCCGAGCTCACCCCGCGCTTTGAGGCCCTCATCGACTCCGGCCTGGCCGGCATCAACCTTGATGAAGAAATCCGCCACGCTGACCTGGTCGTTACCGCAGAAGGCGCTATCGACTTCCAGACCCCCAAGGGCAAGGTTCCTGCAGAAATCGCCGCCCGCGCCCAGGGTTCAGGTGCCCCGGTCCTCGCGCTGGCTGGCTCAATCGGTAAGAAGGCCTACCGCGTACACGATGCCGGTATCGACGCCTTCGCCTCGATTATCCCCCTGCCCATGGATCTCGAAGATGCCCTGGTCAACGGTGAAGAGCTGCTGACCGACTCGGCAGAGCGCACCTTCCGCATGATTCTGCTGGGTGCTTCGCTTTCGGCCTCCATGCGGTCCCGCCGGGCGCAGCTAACTGCCGCCTAAGGTAACCGGCGAACGGTAGAGGCTCTCCCCTAGACTTCCTGGGTGAGGGCCTCTGCCAGTACCCGCTTCAAAATTTTGCCGGTGGGCCCCAGCGGTAGCTCCTCTTTGAAAACATAGCGACGCGGGTACTTGTAGGCGGCAAGTTCCCGGCGGGCCAGCTGATCGAGGGACGCGGTCAGCTCAGCCTGCTGCGAAGCGTCCAGGGGTTCGCGCGGCACCACTACCGCCACAATTTCTTCGCCCACGGTCTCAGAGGGCTGCCCCACCACGGCTGCCAGCTGGACAGCGGGGTGGGTGTAGAGGACGTCCTCAATTTCCCGCGGGTAGACGCTGTTGCCGTTACGCAAGATCATGTCTTTGAGGCGGTCAACGATAAAGATATTTCCCGCCTCATCGAGTCGGGCTACATCGCCGGTAGCAAACCAGCAGCCCTTGAGCACCGCGGCACTGGCCTCGGGACGCCCCCAATAGCCGGCCATGACGTTGGGCCCGGCCACCCACAGTTCACCCGCTTCACCGGTAGCCAGCGACTGGCCCTGCCTATCGACCACTTTCACGTCTACCCCGGGTAGGGCCCTGCCGACAGAACCAATGACCAGGCCGTATTCAGCCCGGTTGAATGACACAACGGGTGCAGTTTCGCTCAGGCCATAGCCCTCGTAGATGGGGAAGGCTACCAGACGCTCAATATCAGCGTGGACGGAGGCGGGCAGGGCAGCCCCGCCCGATATACCGAAGCGGACGCGCCCCCGCAGCCGGTGCGCCAGGGCAGGGTCAGTGCCCAGGTAGCTGGCTAAGGCACTGTACATGGTGGGAACCGCAGCAAACACCGTAACTCCAGCACTGGCACACAGCTGGGCTGCCCCACCAGGAGTGAAACGCGGGAGCAGGGCGATAGCGGCACCCGCTGCGAGTACCGCGTTCATCGATACGCTCTGCCCAAAGGCATGGAACAGAGGAAGGCCCCCGAAAATAACGTCGTCTGACGTGAAACCAAAGACATCCACACAGGTCAGGGCGTTGGAGAGCATATTGGCGTGGGTGAGGGTCGCCCCCTTCGGGGCGCCGGTGGTTCCCGAAGTGTAGAGAATAACGGCCGGGTCCTGAGCGGCAACCGGGTGAGCCTCCCAGGGCTGCGGGGCGGGAGCGTCCACACCAAACATCGCATCGGGCGATAGCACCTCAAGGGTAAGCTGGCCTTCCACCTCATCAAGAATCTGCTCGCTCTCCTGCCCCACCCGGGTACCAGCGGCAGCAACCAGAAGCCGGGCGCCGGCGTCCTGCACCTGATAGGCAGCCTCACGAGCCGACAGCAGGGGGTGCATAGGCACCACCACCGCCCCGAGCGATAGGGCACCGTAGTAGAGGCCCACCATGGCCGGTACGTTCGGCAGGGCCAAGGCCACCCTGTCGCCGGGAACCAGGCCCCGCTCCCCCAGCCAGATGCGGGCAGAGCCGACCAGCTGAGCCAGCTGCTGGTAGGTCAAAGACCCACCTGCCCAGGTCAGGGCCTGGCGCTCAGAGCTAGCGCGGGCAGCAAGCAGGGCAGCCAGATTATTCTGGGAAGAGGGAGCTACGGTCTGCTGGTCGTGCTTGATATTCACTAAGGGAGCCTTTCCTTGCGGGGCCTAGCTGGCCCTGCCTATTCTTTCACACCCACCCGGTCAACACTTCTGAACGAAAGTTCTAAATAAGGTGGGCACAAGCTGTAGGGTGGTCTAGACAGGGTTGCTAAAGAGGCTCGCTTTCTGAGAAAGTGAAAGTATGACAGATGCGAACCATAGCCTGACCGAGCAGGACATCGACTTCCTCAACTCGGTCTTCGACCTGGCACGGGACAACAAGCCGGTAGCCCTCAAATCCCTGTTTGACCAGGGCGTACCCGTTGACCTGACCAACGCAAAGGGCGACACCCTGCTCATTTTGGCCGCCTACCACGAGCACTCGGAGCTGGTTCAGCTGCTGATTAACGAGGGCGCTGATCTTGACCGACTCAACGAGCGGGGCCAGACCGCCCTGGTCTGCGCGACCTTCCGTAACAATCTGCCAATTGCCCGCATGCTCCTGGACGCCGGAGCCGACGAGACCCTGGGGAGCCAGACCCCGGCCGACGTCGCCGAATTCTTCAACCTTGAAGAGATGAAGAAGCTCTTCGCCTAAAAAGTAGGGGCGGGCTACCGAGGTAGCCCGCCCCTGTTTTTAGTTTTTCTTTGCTTAAGCCGCCCACTCGAGGAAGAGGGCGGCTACTTTTTCGCCGCCGTTGGGGTCGCGGGTAATGACCATGACGGTGTCGTCGCCCGCGATGGACCCCAGCAGAGGCTCTAGCCCGGCCTGGTCAATAGCTGAGGCCAGGAACTGGGCTGCGCCCGGCGGGGTACGCAGGATGACCAGGTTGGCTGAGGCCTCGGCAGTCACGAGCAGTTCTTTGAAGAGGGAAACAAGGCGAGCGTCGGGGCCTTCCTGGGTGCTCCGACGGACGGGGTGGTTAGGTACGGCGTAGATTAGCCCCGATTTTTCGTCGCGCACGCGCTCGGCGCCAATTTCCACCAGGTCGCGGGAGAGGGTCGCCTGGGTGACTTTGAGCCCGTCGTCGGTGAGTAGCTGGGCTAGTTCGGCCTGCGAGCGCACGCGGTGGGTTTGGAGCACCTCGATGATGCGGGCTTGCCGCGCGGTTTTGGTGGAGGGAATCGCCATTGTTTCTTCTCTTTTTCTGGTCGGTTTAGCTGAGGGCTGTGCGGACGTCGGTGGCTAGGTTGGACTCGGCGAGCAGGAAGGCCATGAGGGCTTTTTGGGCGTGGATGCGGTTTTCTGCTTCGTCGAAGACGACGGAGGCGGGCCCGTCGATGACGTCGGCGGTGACTTCGTAGCCGCGGTAGGCGGGAAGGCAGTGGAGGAAGATAGCGCTGGAATCAGCCCTATTCATAGCCTCGGTGTTGACGGTGTAGGGCTTGAAGACCTGGGTGCGGGCTTCTTTTTCGTCCTCTTGGCCCATGGAGACCCAGGTGTCGGTGATGACGACGTCGGCGCCGGTCAGGGCCTGGTCGGGGTCGGTGGTGACCAGGATTGAGCCGCCGGTTTCGGCTGCCCGCTGCTGGGCTTCTGCGACGACGGAGTCAGCGGGAAGGTAACCCTCGGGGCCCGCGATACGAACGTGCATGCCCGCGGTGGCGCCACCGAGCAGGTAGGAGTTAGCCATGTTGTTGGCGGCATCGCCCAGGTAAACCATGGTGAGGCCTGCCAGCTTGCCCTTGTGCTCGCGGATGGTGAGCAAGTCGGCGAGGATCTGGCAGGGGTGGTAGTCGTCGGAGAGGGCGTTGATGACGGGCACGCGGGAGTGCTCAGCCATCTCTTCAAGACCCGCCTGGGCGTAGGTGCGCCAGACAATGGTGGAAACCATGCGGGAGATCACCTTGGCGGTATCTGAGATGGTTTCCTTATGGCCAAGCTGGGCTTCGCCGGGGTTAACAATCAGGGGGTTGCCGCCGAGTTCTGCGATACCTGCATGGAAGGAGAAGCGGGTGCGGGTCGAGGTTTTATCAAAGATGACGGCTGCGGTCTGGGGGCCCGTCAGAGGCTTGTAGCCGTAGCGGTCCGCCTTCATGGAGGCAGCCAAATCGAGCACCTGCGCCTGCTCGGCGGGGGTGAGGTCGGTGTCTTTGAGGAAGTGGCGGACCACGGTTTTCTCCTAGGGTTGGGGGCAGCGTTTCAGCTGACCTTTCATTATATGCACAGTTACTGATAGTTATGCAGTATGTGAATAAGAGTAGACATCGCGGATGCCTTTTGCGCCGACTGGCTGGGGCTGGCATGAATCACATGCGAGCGCTAGCGAGCCTGTGAGAAGGTTAGTCGGCAGAAAGGCATCCGCGATGTTCACCGATATTTTTCCATCTGCATTTACTGCTGTCGCGCGTCAGCCAGAATCGTGGGGAAGGCAGCGGTAAACTCTGCTAGTTCAGCGTCGGTGATGGTCAGGGCCGGGGCGATGCGGACGGTGCGGGCGTCCGGGGCATTGACGATGAAGCCTGCGGCCCGGGCGGCGGTCACGAAGGCTGGTGCCAGGGGCGCACCGGAGTCGGTAGTGTCGTCGGTGAGGACGATGCCGATGAGTAGCCCTGCTCCCCTGGTTTCTGCTACGCCGTCTAGTTCTTCGATAGCGGCTCTGAAGGTTGAGCCGCGTTGGGCGGCTGAGTCGAGGAGATGTTCAGCCTCGATGGTTTCGAGGGTTGCGGTAGCTGCTGCGGTGGCGAGGGGGTTGCCGCCGAAGGTTGTGCCGTGCATGCCTGCTTCGAGGGTGCGGGCGTTGTCGTCGCCGACCACGATCATGGCGCCGATGGGGAAGCCTCCGCCCAGGCCCTTGGCGAGGGTGATGGCGTCGGGCAGGTTGTCGCCGGTTAGTTCGCGGGAGTGTTCGAACCAGCGGCCGGTGCGGCCCATGCCGGTTTGGACTTCGTCCACGATGAGCAGGGCGCCGCGAGCGCGGGTGAGTTCGCGGGCGCGGGTGAGATAGCCTGCGGGCAGGGGCAGGACGCCGGCTTCCCCCTGGATAGGTTCAACGATGAGCGCTGCGACGTCGTCGGTGAGGTTTTCTTCCAGGGCTTCGAGGGTGGCCGGAATGTGTTTGATACCGGCGGGGAGGGGTTCGAAGGGCTGGCGGTAGGCGGGTTTCCAGGTGAGGGATAGGGCGCCGATGGTGCGCCCGTGGAAGCCGTGGTCCAGGGCTAGGATGGTGCCTTTACCGTGGAGGTTGCCGTGGCGACGGGCGAGTTTGTAGGCGGCTTCGTTAGCTTCGGTGCCGGAGTTGCAGAAGAAGACGCGGCCCGACTCGGTGCCCAGATAGCCCAGCAGGCGGTGGGCCAGGGAGATCTGTTGGGGGCTGGTGAAGAAGTTGGAGACATGGGCCAGGGTTGCGGCCTGCTCGCTGACGGCTTTTACCCAGGCGGGGTGGGCATGGCCAAGAGCGTTGACGGCGATACCGCCAAGTAGGTCAAAGTAGGTGGCTCCGTCGGCGTCCGTCACGCGTGAGCCCTGCCCCGAGACCAGCACCAGGGAGGGGTCGCCAAAGACCCCGAGTAGCTCATCTTTGTAGTTGTTTAATAGTTGTTCTTGAGACATGGTATTTCCCGTTGAAGTTAGCGAGCGAAATATCTGTGTAGCTCGCTGAGTTAAGTAGTCCTAATAAGTCACCGGCTTGACCTGGAAGTCAGGGGCCGGGTGGTGCCAGGGGGTATCGTCGACGTTGTCGGGGGTGAGCTGGGTGCCGATGCCGCGGTCGGTGAAGATTTCGAGTAGGGGCGAGTGGGCGAGGCGTCCGTCGACGATGGAGGCTCTGGGCACGCCCTGTTCTACGGCCTGCAGGCAGGCACTCATTTTGGGGATCATGCCGGAGACCAGGCTGGGGAGCATCTCGCGTAGTTCGCTGACGGTGAGGGATGAGATGAGGGAGTCTTTGTCGGGCCAGTTGGCGTAGAGGCCTTCGACGTCGGTCAGGACGACGAGTTTTTCGGCTCCGAGGGCGGCGGCGACGGCTGCGGCTGCGGTGTCTGCGTTGACGTTGAGGATTTCTCCGGTGAGCCCGGCAAGCCCGTGGTTATGTTCGGGGTACTTTTCGGGGTCGTGCATTTCGGGGGCGACGGAGGAGATAACGGGGATTTTGCCGGCCTGGATCATGGACATGATGGCGGTGGTGTTCACGCCGACCACTTCACCGACGAGGCCGAGGTCGACTTCTTGGCCGTCCACCACGGTGCCGATGCGGCGGGCACGTAGGAGCCCGCCGTCCTCGCCGCTCATAGCGACGGCGAAGGGGCCGTGGGCGTTGATGAGGGAGACGAGCTCGCGGGCTACTTGGCCGGTGAGTACCATGCGGACGACGTCCATGGCTTCGGGGGTGGTGTAGCGCAGGCCGCCGCGGAACTCGCTTTCGATGCCGAGTTTGGTGAGCATGGCGGTGATTTGGGGGCCACCGCCGTGCACGACGACGGGGCAGATACCGATGGTTCGTAAGAAGACCATGTCTTCAGCGAAGGCTGCGCGCAGTTCCTCGGAGATCATGGCGTTGCCCCCGTATTTGAAGACCATGATTTTGCCCCGGAACTGTTGGATCCAGGGTAGGGCTTCCATGAGGGTTTTGGCTTTTTGTTGGGCGGTGTCGAAGCGGGCGTGGGCGTTTTTTTGCTCTGCCATGGGGATCTTTCGGTTAGCTGGAGTAGGCCGAGTTTTCGTGGACGTAGTCGTGGGTGAGGTCGTTGGTCCAGATGGTGGCTTCGTGCTGGCCTGCGCCCAGGTCGATGTCGACGGTTACTTTGCGGTCTGCGGCGAGGTCAACGAGGGAGCGGTCTTGGCCGATGCCGCCGCCGGTGCAGACCTGTACGCCGTTGATGGTGACGTTGACCTGATCGGAGTCGAATGTGGCTGAGGTGGTGCCAACTTCGGAGAGGATGCGGCCCCAGTTGGGGTCGTTGCCGAAGATGGCGGTTTTGAAGAGGTTGGAGCGGGATACTGCCCGGGAGACTTCTTCGGCATCCGCTTCGCTGGCGGCGCCCAGGGTGCGTACGTGGATGTCGTGGCTGGCGCCCTCGGCATCCCCGATGAGCTGCAAGGCCAGGTCCTGGCAGACCTTGGTGAGGGCTTCGGTGAAGACGCCCAGGTCAGGTTCGATATCGGAGGCGCCGGAGCTCATGAGAATAACGGTGTCGTTGGTCGACATGCAGCCGTCAGAGTCGGCCCGATTGAAGCTCAGGCGCACGGCCTCGCGCAGGGCGGTGTCGAGGTTGTCGGGTGAGACCAGGGCATCGGTGGTGATAACCACCAGCATGGTAGCCAGCCCCGGGGCCAGCATGCCTGCGCCCTTGGCCATACCGCCGATCAGATAGGAGCCGCCCTCTTCGATTTCCACGCCGATAGCGGCCTGCTTTGAGACGGTATCGGTGGTCATGATGGCTTCAGCCGCCGCCAGCGAAGAGCCGGAGCTCACGCCCAAGGAGGCTGCGGCGTCCTTTGCGCCCGCGGTGAGCTTGTCCATAGGCAGGCGCTCGCCAATGAGGCCGGTGGAGCACACCAGCACGTCGCCGGCTGAGACGCCGAGCAGGTCGGCAACGAGTTCAGCGGATTTGTGCGTGTCTTGGAAGCCGGGGGCACCGGTGCAGGCGTTAGCGCCGCCGGAGTTGAGCAGGACGGCGTCGGCCCGGCCGTCGCTGATGACCTGCTGGCTCCAGAGCACGGGGGCGGCGGCGAAGCGGTTGCTAGTGAAGACGGCGGCAGCGTGCTTGACGGGCCCGTCGTTGACGACCAGGGCGACGTCCTTTTTACCCTCAACGGCGCTGATTCCAGCGCGGACGCCCGTAGCGCGGAAGCTCCGGGGGAAGGTGACTCCATGGGTGGTGATGCCTTCGATCTGGTGGATAGTGTCGGTCACGGTGCGAGTCCTTCCTGGAGCAGACCTGCGTTTTCGGGGAGCCCGAGGGCAATGTTCATGGATTGGATGGCACCGCCGGCGGTGCCCTTGGCTAGGTTGTCGATGACGCTGGTGACGATCACGCGCCCGGCGTGCGCGTCGAAGGCCAGCTGCATTTCGGCGTGGTTGGAGCCCTGCACGCTCTTGGTGGTGGGCCACTGCCCTTCGGGGAGCAGGTACACGAACTTTTCGTCGGCGTAGGCCTGCTGCCAGGCTTCACGCAGCTGGGCTTCGGTCACGCCGGGGCGGACGCGCGCGGTTGCGGTAGCGAGGATGCCTCGGGGCATGGGGGCGAGGGTTGGGGTAAAGGAAATCTGCACCTGCTCCCCCGCGATGTGGGTGAGCTTCTCTTCGATTTCGGGGGTGTGCCGGTGGGAGCCGCCGACCCCGTAGGGGCTCATTCCGCCCATGACCTCGGCTGAGAGCAGGTGGGGCTTGAGGCTCTTCCCGGCCCCTGAGGTACCTGAAGCGGCAACGATAACCACGTCGGTGGGTTCGAGCAGACCGGCGGCAAAACCGGGAGCCAGGGCCAGGATGGACGCCGTGGGGTAGCACCCGGGCACCGCAACCCGCTTGGTGCCCACGAGGTTATCGCGCTGTTTGCCGGTGGCGGTGGGCAGTTCGGGCAGACCGTAGGGCCAGGTGCCGGAGTGTGCAGAACCGTAGAACTTTTCCCAGGCGTCCGCGCTGTCAAGGCGGTGGTCTGCCCCGGCGTCGATGACCAGGGTATTCTCGGGTAGCTGGGCCGCGATCTCGGCGCTGGCACCGTGGGGCAGGGCCATGAAGACAACGTCGTGCCCGCTCAGGGCCTCGGCGGTGGTGTCAGCAACGACCAGGTCGGAGTAGGCGCGAAGGTGGGGGGCGAGGTCACCCAGGCGGGAACCAGCGGACGCGTGCGCGGCCACGGTTTTTACCTCAACGTGGGGGTGGGTTGCCAGTAGGCGCAAAATCTCGCCACCGGCGTACCCGGTGGCTCCTGTGACAGCTACGGTAATAGTCATAGCACCATTTTTGCATGTTTTTGCATAGTAGTAAATATTTATGCACTACGTTTCGCAATGTGAACCTGCGAGCGCCAAGCCGCCCCCGGGCGTCCTTCCGCCCCAGCACCATCACCCACAAGGGGACCTGAAAACTAAAAAGGGACCGCATAATGTGCGGTCCCTTTTTGAAAATGCGGTCCCCCTGGTGTTGAGGGTAGGGGCTGGGAGCAGCTCAACCTAGTCGAGACTCTCTGCACCCTTGCGCTTGCGAATCATCATGAAGGTGCCGACAACACCGGCACCAAAGACCAGAATTGCGCCGGCAAGACGCAGCATGGCGCTACGTTTCTGCGATGCAACGGTATCTTCGGTCACCGGCACCAGGCTACCCTCTTCGCCGGTACGGACCACGGTGAGGTTAGCGTCTCCGGTTTGCACCAGCAGGGCATCGACGGTCTCGGGGAAGTCAGCGCTGACGGTACCGGTCTGGGAGCCGCGGAACTCAACAGTAGAACCGGGGTTGACCTGCACAGGGTCGGCAATCTCCGAAATGAAGGTTTTACCAGTCATTGCGGTGTTATCGGGCAGGGTACCGGTGTAAGTCGCCACGTTGCTATCACCTTGCAGGTCGCTGGTGACCTTTTCAAAGGTGCCGGTCATGACCCAGGAGCGCCCCTCGTAGCCTTCGTTGGCGCGGGCCTCGTTGAAGGTCCGTATGCCGCCAATCAGCAGGATAATGGCAAAGATAGAGGCCAGAATCATGATGCCCGCCGCAGCCAGCTTGGGCCCAAGTGGCCCGCGGGGTTCCTCGTAGCCTTCTTCCTCTTCAGTGAAGGTGAAGAAGTCGTCGGTGCGGTCATCTTCGTCGAAGTTATCGCGGTCTTCGAGGTAACGCTGATCGCTCACGGTGCATCTCCAGAGGTTGTGGGT
This sequence comes from Rothia nasimurium, assembly GCF_042660305.1. NCBI lineage: Bacteria > Bacillati > Actinomycetota > Actinomycetes > Micrococcales > Micrococcaceae > Rothia > Rothia nasimurium. The sequence continues at coordinate 7,998 of NZ_JBHSTW010000027.1, read as the reverse complement.
GATTGCCTAGATGAAGGCGGAAGTCCATTCTATCGCGTCAGCCCCTAAAAGGCTTATCGGTCTCGCAGAAGGGTCAGCTTTTTCAGCGGTGCCTCCCAGGCGCTGCCCTGAACTTCCCCACAACCCACCCGCTGCACGCAAAGAGCCCGGCGGACGCGCGTCCACCGGGCTCTACCCCTTGTGAGGGTTTGCGGTGCTTAGGCTCGCTGTACCGCGCCGAAGCGTTCGGCAACCAGGGCAACGCCTGCTTCACGGGCCGCGGAGGCCTCGTCGGCTGTCAGGGTGCGGTCGGTGGCGCGGAAGCGCAGGGCGAAGGCCAGGGACTTCTTGCCCTCTTCGATGCCGGTGCCGCGGTAGTCGTCGAAGACGCGGACGTCCTCGAGCAGCTCACCGGCGCCCTCAGCCAGGGCAGCGGCCACGTCAGCGGCAGGAACCGCAGCGTCGACCACCAGGGCAACGTCCTGGTTAGCTGCCGGGTAGCCGGAGATACCGGTAGCCTGAACCGCCTCACCAGCCTGAGCGATGAGGGCGGTGAAGTTGAGCTCGAAGGCACTGGTGCGCTCGGGCAGGTTCAGCTTGGCCAGCAGCTTGGGGTGCAGCTCACCGGCGTAGGCGATGACCTCACCAGCTGCGTTCTTGAGCACGGCGGTGCGGCCCGGATGGAAGGCCTGGTGCTCACCGTTGGCAAGGGTGAGCTTCACGCCGGCGGCGTCAGCTACTAGCAGCACAGAGTCCAGGGCATCGCGCCAGTCAAAGGCACGGGCGGTAATGCCCGGGGTTTCCTCATGCTCAGCACCGGCGAAAAGACCGGCGATGTGGCGGGGCTGGTCGGGGATACCGGCGTTCAAATCTGCCAAAACCTCATCGGAGGGCTTGACGCCCAGACCGGGAATGGAGGCTGACCCCAGCTGGGTGCCGGGGATAAAGACGGAGCCGGTCTCGTAGATGGCCAGGTTCTTGAAGCCGCGGGAGAGGTTGCGGGAGAGTACCTCGGTCAGGCCGGGCAGCAGGGAGCGGCGCATCCAGCCCTGGGCGGACGAGATGGGGTTAGCCAGGCGGATGGAGTCCACCGGCTCACCGGCAACCGGGGAAGCCCAGAGGATGTTGTCTTCATCGGAGACGAAGGGGTAGGCAAAGACCTCGGTCAGACCTGAAGCTGCCAGGGCGTTGAGGGCCCGGCGGCGCAGGGTCTGCTCAACGGTGTAGCCGCGGCCGGGAGGGGCCACAGGCAGGGTGGAGGGAATCTGGTCATAGCCGACCAGACGGGCAACTTCCTCGGTCAGATCTTCCTTAGCGCCCAGGTCGGTGCGCCAGGAGGGCACAGTGACCTCGTAAGAGCCCTCAGCGACCTCAACACTGGCACCGATCTGTTCCAGGGAGCCAACAATCTGCTCTTGGGTGTAGTCGATGCCGATACGGCCTGCGGTGTAGTCGGCGGGCAGGGAGATGACGGTGGGGGTAAAGCTGCCACCGGCGTCCGTCACGCCCTCATCGGCACTTGCACCGGCCAGCTCAACCAGCAGGTCAACGGCGCGCTGGGCGGCCGCTGCCTGGATCTGGGGGTCAACGCCGCGTTCAAAGCGCTTTGAGGCCTCAGAGGAGAGCTTGTGGCGGCGGGCGGTGCGGGCGATGGAGACCTCATCGAAGCGGGCTGCCTCAATCACGATACGGGTGGTGGAGTCGCTGACCTCGGTGGAGGCCCCGCCCATGACACCGGCCAGGCCGATAGGGCCGGACTCGTCGGTAATCAGCAGGTCTTCGGCGTGAAGCTCACGTTCCTTCTCGTCCAGGGTGGTGAGCTTCTCGCCAGCTTCGGCACGGCGCACGGTGATGCCGCCGGTCAGCTTATCTGCATCGTAAAAATGCAGGGGCTGGCCGGTTTCGAGCATGACGTAGTTGGAAATATCCACCGGCAGGGAGACGGAGCGGACGCCCGCCAGGCGCAGGCGGGAGGACATCCAGGTGGGCACGGGGGCGGTTGCGTCCACGCCGCTGACCGAGCGGGCAACGAAGCGGGTGGCGCCGTCCTTACCGTGAATAGGGGCAGAGTCAGTCAGGGTGACGGGCAGGCCCGCGCCGTTGGCAGCAGGGGCCTTGGCAGCCAGGTCGAGCACAAAGTCATCGAAGTCGTTGCCGGTAGCGTGGCAGTACTCGCGGGCGATACCGCGAATGGAGAAGCCATAGCCGCGGTCGGGGGTTACGTTGACTTCAGCAGCTTCGTCGTAGAGACCCAGCAGCTCCATGGCATCGGTGCCAACCTCGGGGTCAAGACCCAGGGTTGAGAGCACCAGGATGCCGCCGTGGTCCTCACCGATACCCAGTTCCTTGACGGAGGCGATCATGCCGGCTGACTTGTGGCCGTAGGTCTTGCGGGCGGTAATAGCGAAGCCGCCGGGCAACACAGCACCGGGCAGGGTCACAACAACCTTGTCACCGGGCTTGAAGTTGTGGGCGCCGCAGATAATGCCCTGCACGCCGGACTCTTCAATGCCCTTGCCGGTCAGGGTCTGCTTCTGGCCCTCGGGCACAACGCGCACCTGGCACCAGTTAACGGTCTTACCGTTGGAGTGGGTTTCGGGCTCCATGGAGAGCACCTGACCCACCACGATGGGGCCGGTCAGCTCGTCGGTGGGGCGGTGGACGTCCTCTTCTTCCAGGCCAACTGTGACCAGGGTAGCCATGACATCTTCGGCGCGTGCGTCGGCCGGGACGGGTGCGTATTCACGCAGCCAGGAAAGGGGTACTCGCATGGGTTAGATCTCCATCTTGAACTGCTGTGAGAAACGGACGTCGCCTTCAATCATGTCGCGCATATCCTGCACACCGTTGCGGAACATGAGGGTACGTTCGATGCCCATACCAAAAGCGAAACCTGAGTAAACTTCAGGGTCAACACCGGCTGCACGCAGCACATTGGGGTTGACCATACCGCAGCCGCCCCACTCGATCCAACGGGGGCCGCCCTTGGCGTCCGGGTGCCAGACGTCCAGCTCAGCGGACGGCTCGGTGAAGGGGAAGTAGTTGGGGCGCAGGCGAATCTTTGCTTCTTCGCCAAACATGGCGCGGGCCATGTGCTCCAGGGTGCCCTTGAGGTCAGCCATGGTCAGGCCCTTATCAACGGCCAGGCCCTCAATCTGGTGGAAGACCGGGGTGTGGGTAGCATCGAGCTCATCGGTGCGGTAGACCTGGCCGGGGCAGACCACATAAAGGGGCAGGTCGCGGGAAAGCAGGGAGCGCATCTGCACCGGGGAGGTGTGGGTACGCAGCATCAGGTGGGCACTGGTGGGCTCCACGAAGAAGGTATCCTGCAGCTCACGAGCCGGGTGGTCAGGCTTGAAATTCAGCGAATCAAAGTTGTACCACTCTGACTCAAGTTCGGGGCCGTCGGCAATCTCCCAGCCCATGCCCACAAAGATATCGCACATCTGCTCCTGCAGGACGCTGATGGGGTGGCGACCACCGATACGGCGGCGAGGAGTGTGGGCAGTCACGTCCACAGCCTCTTCAACCAGAATACGAGCGTCGCGCTCTTCTTCCAGCTCAGCGTTACGGGCCTCAAGAGCCTTAGTCAGGCGTCCGCGCGCCTGGCCCATGAGCTTACCCACCTCAGCCTTGTGCTCCTTACGCAGATCACGCATCTGCTTATTAGCCAGGGTGAAGCCAGCCTTATCGCCGGTGAAATCCAGGCGCACGCGCTTAAGTTCTTCGAAGTCAGCGGTTTTTTCAGCGATTTCCTTCTGCGCACGCTCAAACTCGGCGGTGAAGGCTTCGCGGACGGTCGCCAGACCGTTCTCGGGGTCTTTTTCTAGAATGGCGCGAATGTTAGCCAGCACCTGGAAGGGTGTGGGGTTCTCAGGCACCTCGGGCAAAGAATCAGTCATCTGCACTTCTCTTCACATTGTGGGCGAAACGGGCGCTTACCGCGCCCAGGGCATCAAGACAATAGTTTAGTGCAAAAAGGTGAAGCAGGCTCGCGCTCAATGGGAACGGAGCGGACGCTGCCCGCAGGTAAGTGACCACCAGCAGGCACTTAGGGCGCTGGAATAACATCAACCCGTTCAAAGAAGGCACGGGCAACAGGGGTGAAAGTTAGGCCAAGCCAGGTGAGGTTGGCTAGAGACCACACCAGGAACCCGATCATAGCCACTGCACCGGCAGCAGGAGGTGCAACCCAGACCAGCGAAAGAAGCGAAACAGTGCTGATGACGGTACAGACAAACCCGAATAGGTTAGCGGCTCCTGCTTTTTGCCAGGTGCCGGTGCGGCGGATAACCCAGATATATAGCAGGAAGGTGAGGGCAATTGAAATACCAGCACTTACGACTCCCCGTGCGTCGCTGACATCAAGGGAAGTAACCATTTGCGTCAGATAGGCGATGCCCGACAGCACTAAAATGCCCTGCATTACCCGGATAACCGTGGGCACTTCTCCCCTGCTAAAGGCCAGTTGCTGTTTCTCTTTTTCTTTCATAAATCATCAGCCTCCTTTCTTTTAGCGTAACAACTAGCCGGTCACGATACAAGAATGTGAAGCGCGCACAGAAATGGGCCCTCCGGATCAACCGGAGGGCCCATCACAGCTAGAAGATAAGGTCTAGCGCAGGATTGAAGCAACGGACTTGTTCGATACCGCAACAATCCAGACGATGGCCAGAACCAGCCAAACAATGCAAAGAACAACGACAATTAGCGAGATGTAGAATGAGCCCAGCGCCGAGAAGGCTGCGCCAAGAATTCCCAGACCCGCGAAAACATAGCCGGTGATGCGACCAGCCTTTTTGTACTTAGCCATGAGGAAGTACACCAGAGCAAAAAGTGCCAGACCAATAACGGTTCCCGCCACAGTGGTCACGGGGTTTTGGTCGGTGGGCACGGTCTCACCGAGCACATCGATAGTTGCGGGTGTCAGCACGTAGCCTAGTACCTGCACCAGCAGGTAAACAACAGCTGTAGCTAAGAGAATGACCTGTGAGCGTTTGTGCTTCTGCTCAGCGTCGGGAGCTACCGGCTGCTGCCCGAATCCGGGCTGGCCACCCATATACATGGCCTGTGTGTCGTTCGGTGCGGAGTGGTCGTTAGTTCCGTAGGGTGTCTGCGACATGTCTAAACCTCCATGTGAAAGATGTGTTGCGTACTACACATCATACCGGAGATAAAAGTCAGACACCTTATATTCTCACCGAGGCGAGTTCTATTACGCTTCGCTACAGGTTAGGCGGCGCGGACGCCCGCCAGCAACTCCTCGACAATAGGAAAGTCAGCGGGAATCCAGGGCAGCTCCAGCACCGTGGCATCAAGCGGAACCCAGCGCAACTCGGCGTGATCTTGCAGGGCGGTGGCGCGTCCGTCCGTAATTTCTACAAACCAAACCCGCATAGCAGCTTTCTCGTTCAGCACCCAGCCCTGGGGGTGGGGGCCGACAATCTCGGCACCGAGCTGGGCGGTAATGCCCAGCTCTTCGCCCAGTTCACGGAGCAAGGCATCCTCGCAGGATTCACCGGCCTCAACCTTGCCGCCGGGAAACTCCCACAGGCCTGCGAGCGCCGGAGGAGCCGAGCGCTGACCCACCAACAGGCGGGTAGGGCTGGTCAAAGAATCGACGATAGCCGCCCCGACCACCTGCACCGGGTAGACCGCAGTAGGCTGCTCCCCCACTAGTCGCCCTTGCGGTTCTGGGCCAGGGATGAAGCAAAGAGGCAGACACCAGCTGCCATGCCGACGTTCAGCGACTCGGCGGCCCCGCGCAGGGGAACAGCCACGCGCAGGGAGGCAGCAGCCTTCTCTTCATCACTCAGGCCCGCCGCTTCGTTGCCGAAGAGCCACATGGTGGGCTTGGCCAGGTCGTATTTGACCTTCTTACGGGGTTCGACGCCGTTACGCAGGGCGAAGGCGGCGTCCTGTAGGTCATCGAGGGAAACCCGGCCGTAGCCGTCCGCTGCAAGGACGCCGATGCCCTGGGCTTTGGCGTCCTCGGCGAAATCTTCAAGGTCGATGCCCTGGATCACGGGTACGTGGAAGAGGGAGCCTGCGGTGGAGCGCACTGCCTTGGGGTTGTAGAGGTCAACGGAGCCCTTGGTGGTGACGATCAGGTCAGCACCGGCGGCGTCGGCAGCCCGCAGGATAGTGCCAGCGTTGCCGGGGTCTTGCACACGAGCCAGGACGGCGATGAGCTTGGGGTTGATGGCCCCTTCGCCCCAGATGTCGGAGGGGGCGATGTCGTTCTGGAAGGCGACGGCGATAATGCCCTGGGGGCTGACGGATTCGGCCATGGCCGCGAGGACGGGCTCGGTCACCATACGCATGAAGACCTTACGGCCGGGCTCAGGGGTAGGGGTTCCGTGGGCTTCTTCGAGCAGGTCGACGATGTCGGGGTGGCGGTCGAAGGCGCGTTCGGTGATGTAGACGGCGTCGAGCAGGGGCTTGACCTGGTGGGCTTTGAGGGCTTCGCGGACGGCCTGCGGCCCCTCTACTAGGAAGTGCCCGGTCTTGGTGCGGGCTGCCCGGGTGGCAAGTTTGGCGATATCTTTGACGCGGTCTGCCTGGGGGTTTTCCATGACGACGGGGGTGCTGAGGCGTTCTTTGAAGTCCATAGGTTCTATTGTCTCATGGCTTGTTTGCTGGCTTGTGGGTTTGTGGGGAAGGACGCGGTGGGGTGGGGTAAGGCTGAGGCAATGACAGGCTGGGCTTCAGTTATTTCTGGGTAAGCCTTACAGTGAATCTAGGCTGAGTTTCAGGAGGGCTATGTTGTGGTGATGTCTGCGGTAGAGGTGAAGTTGGATGAGCAGACTAAGAGGAATCTTGAGGTCTTGTGTCAGGAGCTGGGAATTACGGTTTCTGATGCTTTCTCCATGTTTGCAAGGAAGATGGTGAGGGAGCAGAGGATTCCTTTTGAGGTGGCGCTTGATCCTTTGTATTCCGAGGCCAATGTGAGCATGTTGCGGCGGTCGGTGGCTCAGGTTAAAGGGAATTAACCTCTCATGTCGTGTAGCTGCTAGCAAGGCATTGCTTACGCCCATCTGAGTTGAGGTATCAGCTTATGGGGATAACGAATTGGTAAGCGAAAAGTTATGATGTTGAGGGGTGGTAGATAGTCTCGATAAGAGCGCCCCCCGTTCGGACGATAACTGCAAGGCGGTACATCATGGCAGATTCTGCTGATCTCAAGGAAGAGCTCCTCGTTAAATCTAAACAACGAGTTGCCGACCATGGTGAAGTGTTTACACCTGCTCATATCGTTGAGGCAATGCTCAACCTTGTCAAAGATGAATCTGAACGTATCGACTCACGGTTCCTGGAACCAGCCTGCGGTGAAGGCAACTTTCTGGTGCAGGTGCTACTCCGAAAATTAGCAACCGTTCAGGGCCGTTACGGCAAAAATGAGTTTGAACGCCGGCACTACGCCCTACTCGGACTGATGTGCATATACGGTATCGAGTTGCTTGAAGATAATGCCCAAATATGCCGTGAGAACCTGGCTAGTATCTTTGACGCTTTTATCAATGACAGCAGCACCCCCGAATGGGGTAAAGCAGCTCGTAAGGTTCTGGATGTCAATATTGTTCAAGCTGACGCTCTCACCCTGCTCAGGCCCAACGGCGAAGCGATAATTTTTCCTGAGTGGGGCTACCTGGCTAAGGGAAAATTTCAGCGCCGAGATTTTTCTTTCGAGAATCTTGCCAGGGGCAAGAACCTTGCTCAAGGTAATGAGCATACAGATAGTCTGTTTGGGGAGCTTGAGGCAGAGAGTATTTTTGATCCGGTACACACCCACAAGCCAATGACGGTCAAGCAGATAGCAGAACTGGACGGATAGATGACAGAAAACACTCTGTTAAGGGGCCATAACCCTGATGTTTTGACCTGCATAGCGAACCTCTCAAACGATGAGGTTTTCACCCCGCCCACCTTGGCTGTGGCTATGAGGCTTATTCAAAAGTCCCACCCGCAGCCAAAAACACCAACCCCCGCACCACCGCAAACACCCGCCCATACAACCCC
>NZ_JBHSTW010000026.1:0-52214 GCF_042660305.1 Rothia nasimurium | reverse complement strand
TGGGGTTGTATGGGCGGGTGTTTGCGGTGGTGCGGGGGTTGGTGTTTTTGGCTGCGGGTGGGACTTTTGAATAAGCCTCTATAGCTGGTTGGGCTTTACCCAAGATAAGCTTAACGATGTTGTTCTTACACCCTCCTATGTGGCAACTCTGCTTGCCAGGCTAGCTCGAGTAAATAAAGATTCCTATGTTTGGGATTTCGCTACTGGCTCAGCAGGTCTGCTTGTTGCGGCTATGAACGAGATGCTGGCTGATGCCCACGATTCTATTTCTTCACCGGATGAACTTCAGCAAAAGATTCTGGCCATCAAAGCTGAACAGCTTTTGGGGTTGGAGATTCTTCAGAACATCTATATGCTGGCTATCCTCAACATGATTATGATGGGTGATGGTAGCTCTCGTATTCTGAATGAAGACTCCCTTCATTTCTCTGGGGAACTAAAAATTGGCGAGCAAAATCAGAAATTCCCTGCTACTGCCTTTATCCTCAACCCTCCCTATTCTGCTGAGGGTAATGGTATGGTCTTTGTTCAGAAGGCTCTGTCTATGATGTCTACTGGTTATGCGGCCATTATTATTCAGAGTTCTGCCGGTTCTGGAAAGGCCTCAGTTTATAACCGACAGATTCTTACCAAGAATACCTTGCTAGCTAGTATTAAGATGCCTATCGACCTTTTCATCGGTAAGTCTAGCGTTCAGACTCATATTTATGTTTTTAAGGTGGGGGAAGCCCACCAGGCAGATGATACGGTCCGCTTTATCGACTTCTCTCATGATGGCTATACCAGAGCAAATCGAAAGAAGTCCAAGAGCAGCGTTAACCTGCGGGATACTGACCATGCTAAGGCCCGCTACCAAGAAGTGGTGGACCTAGTGCGCTACGGTGCACGGAAGCGCAGCTTGATTGCTGAGCAGGACTTCTACGAGGGAACCGTTGACCCTGCTGCTGGAGATGACTGGAACCAAAGTGCCCCGGTTGATATTAAACCCACTTTGGAAGACCTCAAGAAAACTGTGAGTGACTACCTGGCCTGGGAAGTCTCAAATATTTTGCAGGGCCGAAAACTGGAGGATGACCGCCTGGGAAAATAAATGCCTCACTCAGCAAGAAACTGGAAAACGTTGAGTGGGGAGAATTTGCTATTGGTGATTTATTTGATGTCCAAGCGTCAAAGAAGCGTTTTAACGCAAATAAAGTGAAATTGCTTAATAAATCTGGTTATCCATATGTTGTAAGAACTTCACAAAATAATGGGATAAAAGGATTATTGGATGCACCTGTTGAGTTTTTAAATTCTGGCAACACTCTATCTTTCGGTCAGGATACTGCGACAGTTTATTACCAGAAAAACCCATATTTTACTGGTGATAAAATAAAGATTCTTCAGCCCAAAATTGAACTTTTCTCAAAAAAGAATGCCCAATTTTTTGTAGCTGCAATAAATCAGTCGTTTAGCTCTTTTGAGTGGGGGGTTGGTAGTTATAGTATTAAGGTAATAGAATCTCAATCCATCAAATTGCCTGTTTCGGGTAGAGAGATTGACTTTGATTTCATTGAGTCTTTCCTAGCGGAGCTAGAAGCTGCGCATCTAGCGGAGCTAGAAGCTTACTTGGAGGCTTCAGGTCTTGACAACTATATCCTAACTTCTGAAGAGGAGGCTATAGTTTCAAACTTTGACTCGCTCAACTGGAAGGAATTCTCTGTAGAAGATATTTTTGAAAAAATTTCAGTTAAAAAATTTTCGAAGAGTGATGTTCAAAAAAATAGAAGTGAAATATTTGCAACACCTGTTGTTTACTGTAAATATGGTGATAATGGAATAATGTACTGGGCCAAGAACGGTGTTGCTGAGGTCAGGGATAATATTATTTCAGTCGTCTATAACGGGGCTATTGCTGCTGGGAAGGTCTATGCTCAGAAAGAGTCGACGGGAATCCTTGCTGAGAGTTACTTTATTTCGCATAAACAAAATCCAGGAAATCATGAAATTAATTTGTTCTTAAGCGCGGCTCTGGAAAAAGTTCTTTACCCTAAGTATTCGAGAGATTTTCTGGCGACATGGAGTGGGCGCGTCCAGAAAGACATATTGATTCTTCCTAGCGGATTGGATGATGTTATTGACTACGAATCAATACTAATATTGATTTCAGCTATCAAGAAGATCATCATCAAAGACTTGGTTGAATATGCTCAGAGTAAATCAGTAGTTACCCGTCAAGTTATTCAAAATCGGTAACGGATAAATTACTGATAATCTAGAAAATGGCCCCGCCTCTCGAACAGAGGTGGGGTCGATTTTGATATTGGGTGGGGCTGTGTTTGGCTGATGTGTGCGGGGGCGTCAGGGCGTAGACAAATCACCACAAAGGATTCCCCGGCCCACGAGGCACCTGCCCCTGCTGCTGCACATAGACCCTCACCTTCTCCAAAGGAGCCCCGCCCGTTGAAGCTACAAAATACGACGGTGACCAAAAATGTTCACCCCATAAAGCCCGCTGCACTTCCTCAAACCTAGCAGCTCGCACCCGCTTAGCAGTGTTGGTCTTAATAGCCCCAATCAGGGTAGATAGAGAAACCTTGGGTGGGTATGTAATCAGCAGATGGGCGTGGTCTTGATCTGTATAGAACTCATCTACCACAACATCGAAGCGGTGGCAGACTTCCTTGGTGGTCTCTTCAATCAGAGCATGGACACGCTCGGTCATCACTTTTTTGCGGTATTTGGGGGTTAGGACAATATGAGCATGCAAATCATAGACCACATGCCTGCCGCGCCTGTAATCATCTTTATTCACAGTGGTTTTCCTTATTGTAGAGTATATAATTCTAGGTAGTATTTTACGGTAGGTTGGAGGTGAACAATGAGTAAGCGAGGATATAAAACGAGGATTTACCCAACCAGCGGGCAAGAACAAGACTTGGCGCGTGTCTTCGGCTGCGTCCGGTTCATCTTCAACCAGTACACTGCCTACCGAGCCTACGAGTACGAGAACCAGGTGCTGCAGCGTAAGACCCACTCACAATTACGCTCTATCCTGACCGTCAGTAACAAAAAGACAGCTTTCCCCTGGCTTGCACAGGCCCCGGCAGCTGCCTTGCAAGAATCCTGTGCTCAGGCAAAAGATGCCTACGCTGCAATGGTGAAAAAACGTGCCGCAGGCAAGAAAGCAAGAACCCCCAGACGCACTCGTAAAGGGGTGCAGTCGTTTCGCCTACCTGGGGCCAACTCCTTCAAAGTCAAGGTTTATGACGCCAAGCATGGGAAGTTCAAGCTCTATATCCCCAAGGTTGGCTGGGTCAAAGGCAAAGCAGGGCGCAATGTAGAGAACGCCACCAGCCTTACCATCAGCAAAGATAGCACCGGCAAATACTGGGCCTCTTTTATCCTCGAAGCCCAGCACCACACTGCCACCCCCGCCCAGGCTGCCAGTATTGACCTGGGGCTTACCCACCTTGCCACTATCACCACTACTAGCGGGCAGCGATACAAGATTGACACCCCACAGTTTTACCAGAAAAACCAGCGCAAACTTACCCGTGCTCAACGCAAGTTTGCTCGCACCAAGAAAGGCTCAAACAACCGTACAAAAGCTGCCATTGCTATAGCTAAAATCCACCAAAAAATCCGCAACCAGCGCAATGACTACCTGCATCAACTCACCTCTACTATCACCCGTGAAAACCAAACAGTGGCAGTAGAAACACTGAACATTACAGGGCTGTCGCGCACCCGGTTAGGGAAATCAATCAATAACGCTGCCTGGGCAATGCTGGTAAGCATGTTGGAATACAAACTAGCTACCGCCGGTGGAAGGCTTATCAAGATTGATAGGTTCGCCCCTACCACCCAGACCTGCTCTGTTTGCGGGGCCCCAGGTGGGAAGAAAGCCCTGAACATCAGGGTCTGGCAATGTCAGGAATGTGAAACCTGGCTTGACCGTGATTACAATGCGGCGGTTAATATCATGCTCGCGGCAGGGCTTGCCGAGAGCCTAAACGCTTGTGGAGAGGATGTAAGACGTCAGCTTGCTGGCGCTGTCCTTGTGTGAAGCAAGAACCCATCGAGAACTAGCCTGTGGTGGTGATGGCCGGTGATGAACTCGCCTGGTCGGAATCGCGGGTTAGTTGGTAGGAAGCCCCTCCCGTGAGGGAGGGGAGGAAGTCACCCGCCGAAGTTGAACATCCAGGCGATGCCGTACTTGTCGGTGAGGGAGCCGAAGGTGGCGCCCCAGGGGGCAGCGGTGAGGGGCTGGATGTTGGTTGCGCCGTCGGAGAGCTTGTCGAACCAGGGGCGGGCGGTGTCGACGTCCTCGGTGGGACCGATGATGGAGGCTTCCATGTTGGTGGTGGCCTGCGCCGGGGCTTCTGAGAGGGCAGCGCCGTCGGAGACGCGCAGGTTGAAGCCGTGCTCGGTGATGAGTTCGGCGTGCATGACCAGGTTTTCGTGCTCGGGGGCGACGGGGGCCTGGAAGTCCTTGAAAGTTGCAAGCTGGATTTCGCCGCCGAAGACCTCAGCGTAGAATTCGATGGCTTCGCGGGCGTTACCTGCGAAGGTGAAGTAAGGGTTGAACTGGATAGCCATGGGTGGCCTTTCTCTAAAAGTGATTGAGGGGTTTTAGAGTACCACGCACCGGTTAACAGAAAAGACCATCTAAATCAGAAAAACCCACCTGGTTCGTGGGTTTTTCCGAATTAGATGGTACCTAGTGTTAGGCGGCGATACGGTATATTCGGGCCTCGTAGGGGCGCAGGGTCAGCTCAGCCCCAGCAGCCTGCTCGGCGGCGTCCGCGTAGTTGGACAGCACCACCTGAGCATCCGCACCCTCCAGCACCTGGTAGGAGCGGGTCAGGACGCCGTCAGTAAAGTTAGCGACGACCAGTAGCTTCTCGCTGTCCCCGTGTCGCTCGTAGGCGTACACCTCAGAGTCTTCAGGGTCCAGGGGCGCAAAGGAAGCGTAGACCAGCAGGTCTTTGAGCTCACCGCGGCGTAGGGCTACCAGCTGCTGGTAGTAGCGCCACAGCGAATCCTCGCGGTTGACCGCTTCAGCCGCGTTGATCTCGGTGTAGTTCTCGTTGAGCCCGATCCAGGGGGTGCCGGTGGTGAAGCCGGCGCCGGCGTCCGCGCTCCACTGCACCGGGGTGCGGGCGTTATCGCGGCCCTTGGCGTAGATCAGGGCCATAGCCTCATCCGAACTCATGCGGTCGTGCTCGGTGACCATATCGGTGTAGAAGTTAATCGAATCCAGGTCCTTGTAGTCCTCGATCGAGTCGAACTGCACGTTGGTCATGCCGAACTCTTCGCCCTGATAGATGTAGGGGGTGCCCTGCATACCGTGCAGCACGGTGGCCAGCATTTTGCCGGAGAGCTCGCGGTACTCAGCCGAGTCGTTGCCGAAGCGGGAGACCACGCGGGGCTGGTCGTGGTTGTTCCAGTAGAGGGAGCCCCAGGCCTTGCCGTCCAGCTCGGTCTGCCAGGTGTTAAGAATCTGCTTCATCTCGGTCAGCTCAACCGGCTTACGGGACCACTTGCCCATGCCGGCCTCAGGGTCAGAGTCCAGGCCCATGTGCTCAAAGTGGAAGATCATGTGCAGCTCGTCGGTGGTGAAACCGGAGAACTGGACAGCTTCATCGGGGCCGGTGGCGCTCATCTCGCCCACGGTCATGCAGTCGTACTTGTCGAAGGTTTCCATGTTGAGCTCGTGCATCCACTCGTGCACCTTGGTGCCGTTAGCGATTACGAACGGAATAGACGAGGAGTGCTTCTCGGGGTCGACGCTGGGGTCATCGGGCAGGCCCTCGGGCTTGGAGATGATGTTGATGGCGTCCAGACGGAAGCCGTCGACGCCCTTATCGAGCCAGAAGGTGACCAGGTCAAAAATTTCCTGGCGGACCTTGGGGTTCTCCCAGTTGAGGTCGGGCTGCTTGCGGGAGAACATGTGCAGGTACCACTGATCGGTGGTCTTATCGTATTCCCAGGCCGGGCCGCCGAATTCGCTGCCCCAGTTGTTGGGGGGGAGGGGCTTACCGTCCTCATCGACGCCCGAAGAATCCCGCCAGATGTAGTAGTCGCGGTAGTCGTTATCGCGGGAGGCCCGGGACTTTTCGAACCACTCGTGCTCATCGGAGGAGTGGTTGACCACCAGGTCCATCAGAATCTTGATACCGAGGGAGTGGGCGGTTTCGAGCATGGTATCGAAGTCGTCCATGGTGCCGAACTCGGGCATAATAGCCCGGTAGTCGGAGATGTCGTAGCCCATGTCGTCGTTGGGGGAGGCGAAGACGGGGGAAAGCCAGATGACGTTAATTCCCAGGTCTGCCAGGTAGGGCAGGCGGGCGGTGATGCCGGGGATATCGCCGATACCGTCGCCGTTGGAGTCGTTGAAGCTGCGCGGCCAAATCTGGTAGACGACCGCTTCCTTCCACCAGGTCTTTCCTGAATTATTTGCCATGGTCTAGTCCCTTTCGTAGAGGTAAATCTTTGCTTCGTAGGGGCGCAGGGTTGCGCCTGCATCGTCGGTGTAGTTGCTGCTGAGCAGGGTACGCGCACCGCCTGGTTCGGTGAAGGTGCGGGTGAGGACGCCGTCGGTAAAGTTGGCCACGACCAGCAGGGTTTGGTGCTCGGTGGGGCCGGTGCCGTGGCGCAGGTAGGCGTAGACCTGGCCGTCTTCGGTGGCGGGTACTTCTGCTGAATCAATCAGCTCATAGACACCGTTGACCATGATGGGGTGGGCATGACGCAGTTTGATGAGGTCGCGGTAGTGGTAGAAGACCGAGTTCTCATCGGCTAGGGCTGCCTCGGCGTTGATTTCAGTGTAGCGGGGGTTAAGCTTCAGCCAGGGGGTGCCGCTGGTGAAGCCAGCCTGCTCACCGGCCGTCCACTGCATGGGGGTTCGGGCGTTATCGCGGCCGGAGGCTGAGATAAAGCGCAGCATGGTGTCGTGGTCAACCACACCGGAGCCAACCAGCTTGGCGTAGTGGTCGTGGATTTCCAGGTCGTTGTAGTCAGCCAGGTCGGTGAAGAAGACGTTGGTCATGCCCAGCTCTTCGCCCTGGTAGATGTAGGGGGTACCTGCCATGCCGTGCAGCACGGTGGCCAGCATCTTGGCGGAGAGTTCCCGGTACTTGGGTGAATCGTTGCCGAAGCGGGAGACGGCGCGGGGCTGGTCGTGGTTGTTCCAGTAGTTGGCGTTCCAGCCCTTACCAGCTAGGTCGACCTGCCACTTGGTGAGAATCCGCTTGAGGTCGCGCAGGTCGAAACGCTCATCGTTCCACTTGCCCAGGGCCGGGTTGGGGTTGGCGTCCACGCCCATGTGCTCGAACTGGAAGAGGGTCTGGAGCTCGCCTCGATCAAAGCCGGTGTAGAGCAGACCGTCGGCGGTGGTGACGCCGGGAGCCTCGCCCACGGTAATGACGGGGTAGTGGGAGAGGACTTCCCTGTTCATTTCTGCGAGGTATTCGTGCACTCGGGGGCCGTTGGCTGCCATGGTGATGGAGTCGGTGCCGCCACCGGCTGCTACCTGGGGGTCATCGGGGTAGGCCGGGTCCTTGGAGATGAGGTTGATGACGTCCATGCGGAAGCCATCGACGCCCTTATCGAGCCAGAAGCGCATGAGGTCGTAGACTTCGTTGCGGACGACCGGGTTTTCCCAGTTGAGGTCGGGCTGCTTGGTGGAGAAGAGGTGCAGGTAGAACTGTTCGGTGGCCGGTTCCCATTCCCAGACGGAGGGGGAGAAGGCGGCGACCCAGTTGTTGGGCGGGATGGGGGTGCCGTCCTCGGAGTAGCCTGCAGGGTCCTTCCAGATGTAGTAGTCGCGGTAGGGGTTGTCCTTGCTGCTCTTGGCCTGCACAAACCAGTCGTGCTCGTCAGAGGTGTGGTTGACCACCAGATCCATCATGATCTTGATACCGGCACCGTGGGCGGTTTCAAGCAGCTCATCGAAGTCAGCCATGGTACCGAACTCGTCCATGATGTCGCGGTAGTCGCTGATGTCGTAGCCGTTATCGTCGTTGGGGGACTTGTAGATGGGCGAGAGCCAGATGACGTCCACCCCGAGCTTTGCCAGGTAGGGGATTTTCTCGGTGATACCGGGCAAATCTCCGATACCGTCACCGTTGGAGTCGTTAAAAGACCGGGGGTAAATCTGGTAGACAACGGGTTCTTGCCACCACTGGGTTTCGCGTGCCATCATGTGCTCCTTTGCGGCTTGGCTAGATATCGAGGGTTAGTAATAGACCGGAATGATCTGAGATTGCAGTTTCATCGGTGTCGGGGAAGACAACCTCGTGGGTGCGGACGCGCGTGGGCCGGTCGGTGAGTACTAGGTCGATACGCAGGGCCTGGGTCAGGTTATCCCAGCCATGAATAGATTTATGCACCGTAAATTCTCCGGTGACCTGTTCAGCAACCCGGTAGGTATCGATCCAGCCACGCTCTAGCATCAGGTCATAGCCTTCACCCTGCACCTGGGCAGCATTATTAAAGTCTCCTGCCAGGATGATGGGAGCGTCCCCTGCCAGCGTGCGCATCTGGGTCTCTAACTGGGTGAACTCATCCGAGAAGAGGGGTACTCCGGCCAGCTGCCACCAGCTCATATGGGTGCTAGCAACCCAGGCACCCCCGAACTCCTCGCCCAGGTGTACCGCCACGGCAACCCGCCGGGCCACGTCCTGATCTGTATAAGCAGGAGAAAGATCAACCAGCTTGCAGCCTTCAAAAGGTTGCCTGGTCAAAAGGGCTACACCCTCGTCGTAGCGGTCAAAGCCTAAGTGGGAAACTGACCAGGCCCAGTAGTAGGGGGACCCTAGCTGCTCCAAAAACTGGTTGAGCAGCAGAGCATAGTTATCCTGACGGACGGGGCGGTCAGCACCTCCGGCAAAGCCCAGCGGGGCATCTACCATGGGAGACTTCACAAACTGGTTGACCTCCTGCAGAGCAACCACATCAACCTGCTCCCGCACAATAAACTGAGCCAACTCAAAAATCTTGGGAATCTGGTGCACCTCAAGCCAGCTGTGGGTGTTCAGAGTTAATAGTTTCATCGAGGACAAGCGTCACTTTCGCGGGTGAAGAAGGGAAACCTACGGCTACCCATCCTAGGTGCGCCGAGCCTGTCTGCCCCCAACAAACCCGGCTCCCGAGCCCCGGCACTTTTACCCGCTCCCGAAAAACGTGCCAGTTCACGGCATTAATGCCAAAGTACCCCAAATCACTCTCGCGGGCCCCCAAAGAATGGTTAGATAGGCCTAGTAATCACACGGGTGGCGCTCCGCACACACCAACGCAGCAAGCAGACGGCGAGCCCCACCTATACACGAAAGGTTCTTATCCGATGATGGAGAAGATTCAGAGGTTCGGCTCGGCCATGCTGGCCCCCGTCCTCATCTTTGCATTCGCCGGTCTTGCAGTGGGTATCGCCATTATCTGCAAGAACGAGCAGCTTCTGGGCAGCATCGCCGCAGAAGGTACCGGCTGGTACAACTTCTGGTCCGTTTGGGAATCAGGCGCATGGACCGTCTTCAACCAGATGGAACTCCTCTTTGTTCTGGGTCTTCCCATCGCTCTGGCTAAGACCGCCCAGGCCCGTGCCGTGCTCGAAGCAGGCATGATCTACCTGACCTTCAACTACTTCGTTAACTCTATCCTCAGCATCTGGGGCGACAAGTTCGGCGTCGACTTCACTGTCGACCTCTCCGAAGGAGCAGCAGGTACCGGTCTGAAGATGATCGCGGGCATCAAGACCCTCGACACCGGCATCTTCGGCGCCATCATCATCTCCGCTATCGTTGTATGGCTGCACAACCGCTACTTCAACACCAAGCTGCCCGACTTCCTCGGTATCTTCCAGGGCACCCAGTTCGTCTACGGCCTGGGCTTCTTCCTGATGATGCCTATCGCGCTCGCCTTCGTCGCTATCTGGCCCACCATCCAGACCGGCATTGGCTCCCTGCAGGGCTTCTTCATCTCATCCGGCGTCTTCGGCGTATGGCTCTACACCTTCCTTGAGCGCATCCTGATCCCCACCGGCCTACACCACTTCATCTACACCCCCTTCGTCTTCGGCCCCGCCGTTGTTCCGGACGGCATCACCAAGTACTGGGTTGCTAACCTCGAAACCTTCGCAGCATCAACCACCCCCGTCAAGGAACTCTTCCCCGGTGGCGGCTTCGCCCTGCACGGTAACTCCAAGGTCTTCGGCCCCCTCGGTATCGCAGCAGCCTTCTACACCACTGCTCGCCCCGAAAAGCGCAAGGAAACCCTGGCTCTGCTGATCCCCGTCTGCCTCAGCGCAATCCTGATCGGTATCACCGAGCCCCTCGAATTCACTTTCCTCTTCCTGGCACCCCCGCTGTTCGCAGTACACGCAGTCCTGGCCGCAACCATGTCAGCTACCATGTACGCCTTCGGCGTTGTCGGTAACATGGGCGGCGGTCTGATTGACTTCCTCTTCCAGAACTGGATCCCCATGTGGCCCAACCACTCAGGTATGGTTCTCACCCAGATTGGTATCGGTCTGTGCTTCACCCTGATCTACTTCGTCGTCTTCCGCTTCCTGATCCTCAAGTTCGACTTCAATACCCCCGGTCGCGAAGTAGACGGTGGCGAAACCAAGCTCTACACCAAGGCTGACTACAAGGAAGCCAAGAAGAACGGCACCCTGGGCGCAGAAGGTGCAGCAGCAACCGCTGTAGCATCCGACCCCTACACCCAGCGCGCAACCGACTTCCTGGCCCTGCTCGGCGGCCCCGCCAACATCACCGATGTGAATAACTGCGCCACCCGCCTGCGCGTCTCAGTAGATGACCCCTCACTGGTCGCTACCGAAGCTGACTTCAAGTCATCTGGCGCACTCGGCCTGGTCAACAAGGGCAAGGCCCTGCAAGTTATCGTCGGTATGGACGTACCCCAGGTCCGCGACAAGTTCGAAGAAATGGTCAACGCTGGTAAGTAGACACCTACTACCAATGACCTAACACAGGGCTCCTGATGTTTTAGCGCCTATACTGTATAGAATTGCAGTGAACCGCAAAACTTCAGGAGCCCTTTGTGGACTTACAGGAACTCGTCAACGCGCACCAGAACCGCCTCAGCGACACCGAGCGCGAGATACTCGCCTTCATGCTCAACAACGAGCAGTTCGTTGCCGACTCAACCATTAGCGCTCTGGCCCACAAGACCTTTACCTCAACGTCCAGCATTATCCGCCTGACGAAGAAGCTAGGCTTCTCTGGTTTTGCCGAACTGAAGTTTTTCGTGAAAAATTCTCTCTCTGACGCTGCCGCCCCTAACAGGGATTTTCTAGAAAGCGGCCGTTCCGATATTCTCAAAACCTACGAGGGGCTGACGAACGTCGATTTCGAACCGATTCTGAAAAAAATTGAATCGGCTCGTACCATCTACTGCTACGGCACCGGCTTTGCCCAGCGCACCGCGATTCAAGAGTTCTCGAAGTCTATGCTGGCCTGCGGTAAATTCACCCACGTTATCCCGGCCTCCAGCGAATTCCGCGGGAGCATCGGGGTGATGAAGCCCGATGACCTCGTCATTATTGCCTCGCTTTCGGGCGAAACTGAAAGCGCCCTACCCACCGTACGTGCCCTGGCTGCCCGCAAGATTCCCATGATTGCCATTACAGCACTGGGCGTCAACACCATCTCTGCTGCCGCAGATTTTTCGCTGCATTACGAGTCCACCCCCACCGTTACCCTCAGCGCCAAGGAACCCTACCACTCCTTTGTCGCCCTGACCGTCCTGCTGGACTACACGGTGCGCCAATATATCCAGTACATCGATACCCAAGAAAAGAATTCATGAACGCCCTGCTCTACGCCCTGCGCGACACCCAGCGCCTCCGCACCTTCCTCTTCTGGTACTGGTTAATCAGCCCCTTTATTTTCTTTTTCTACCAGTTCGCGGTATCTCGTGGAGAAAACGTCGACTTTCGCGAAATGCTCAACGAACCGGCTATCGCCCTTGCCTTCATCGTAAGCTGTATGTCGCTGATTATGGTGGGCCTACTTCGGGCTGCAGAAACCGAAAACGAAAACACCGAGCGCACCTTTGGCATGTTTGCGGTAGCCCAGCAGCTTCTCACCGGCAATATTCCCGGGTTCCTGCTGAGCTACTTCTACACCCGATCCCTCTGGGATGCTCCTCGTGAGCCCTTCGCTCCCCGTCTGCGCTGGATCATTCTTGCGGGTATGGCTCTGCTCGGTCTGCTATCTCTGCTCACCCTGCTGGCCTACGTCAACCTGGCTACAGGCTAAAGAAACCTCACAGGCCCTGTTCTTAGGAACGGGGCCTTCCTATAGGACCCGCGAACCTGTGCTACGGGCCTGAAACCTCTATGATGGTAGGGAAGTTAACACGTGCAGAAAGCTAGAGTAGATTCAGTGAACGAGCAGGTAGACCCTGAAACCGCTAACGAGCGCACTACCGGCGCCGCCCCCTGGTCCCAGGGCCATGCGCAGACCCCGCAGGAAGCCCCCGACTCTGCTGCTGATGAACAGGTAACAGCTCAGGTGCAGGCTGGCCTTGAGGCCTGGGCCGAGCAGATGGAAACCTACACCGGCCCCGATGCCATGCTGGACTTCAACCAGGTCGACTACGTGCACATCGACCTCACCGACGCCAATTCCTCGGGTGTTGCCCAGATGTTTATGGGCAGAAAGACCCGCCTCTCTACCATCTTGCGCGACAAGGCCAAACTTGAAGCCGGTATGGTGGCTGCCCGTGCCCTGCGCACCAAAATCTTTGAGCTGGCGACCGGGCACGGGCTGGACGCGGGCTACTTCGTAGCGGGTACAGCTTCCTGGCTTTCACGCGATGTGCGCGAGGACGGAATGGTGGGGGAGAAGCGCTTTATCGCCCCTATCCTGATGGCTCCTCTTGCTATCACCCCCCACCCCACCAGCGATGACTTCGAGATTCAGCTGACCGGCCCTGCCCAGCTCAACCCCGCCATGGTGCGGCAGATCAAGAAAGAGTACGGCATCGACCTGGGTACCATGGACGTTGCCCAGCTGGCTAACTCCATGCGCAAGCTAGACCCCGAACCGGTCATTGAGCGCATGCGGGCTACGACCGGAGCCGTCCCCGGCATGACGATTCGCTCTACCTATTTCATCTCGACCTTCGCAGATCTCAAGGAAAGCACCGGGGAGCTACCGGCAACCGCCCACACCCCGCTCGTCCGCGATATTGCCCAGCTCAAGCTCAACCCGCTGGAGCAGCCCTTCGTTGCCCCCATCCACAACACCCGCGAACCCCTTGATAGCCGCGACCCTGACACCGACATGCTGGTGGTGGATGCGGACGCCAGCGGGCAGGATATCGTCGACCTGGCCCACCTGGGGCACTCCCTGGCTGTGACCACCGCTCCCGGTACCGACCAGCTCGGCACCGCAGCCAACATCGCCGCGGCACTGATTCACCAGGGGAAATCTGTGCTTGTGGTAGGGGAGAAGCGTTCCACCCTCAACGATTTCAACCGCCTGCTGGAACGTACCCACCTCACCGACCTCACCTTCGATCTGCTGACCGAACGGGACTCAGAGGCCTACCGGCAGGAGTTCATCTCAGCGATTGTGCGCGATGAGAAGGCTCCCGCCCCCAACGTCACCGATATCCACCGGGAACTGGTAGAAACCCGTTCCAAGCTGCGCGGCCACACCGAATCGCTGCGGTTCACCGAATCCCGCTGGGGCTGCTCTGTCTACGATGCCCTTCAAACCCTGGCAGCGCTTACCGCCCAGGACCCGGCGCCCTCTACCCAGGTACGTCTAGCCCGCACCACCATGGACGAGCTGACCCGCCGCACAGAGACCGTCCACAAGCTCCAGCGCCTAGCTGACCTCGGCGGTTTCCGCCCCTCAACCAGGGCCTCAGCCTGGCACCGGGCTAAGCTCACCAGCCCAGAAGACACTGAAGCCGCCCACGCCCTCGTCAAGAGCCTGCGTACTTCCCTGAAAGAAGTATCAGCGGGTATGGCTCTCATGGCCGACGAAACCGGCTTGAAGCCCGCCACTACCATGGACGACTGGGGAACCCAGCTTGACCTGCTTGAGCGTATCGCTGATACCCTCACCCGCTTCAGCCCCGATATCTTCGACCGACCTGTCACCGACCTGATCGCCGCCACCGCGAGCGGAACCTGGCGACGAGAGCACGGCATCGACATGTCGAGCATCCAGCGCTCCCGCCTGCGCCGGGCCGCCAAAGAATACATCGTGCCCGGCGTCAACATCTCAGACCTGCACGAGAACCTCTTCATCGTTCAGGGCCAGCGCGAAGAATGGATTGGCCTGGCTAAGGACGAACGCGTCCCCACCATTCCTGAGAACCTCGCCGACCTGCGGGCCCGCTACACCGCCCTGCTCGAAGAATTCACGGGGCTAGCTATCGTGCTGGAAGATTCCCCGGCCGGCACCCGCTTCTCAGCCACCCCCCTCAACCAGCTCGAAGAGAGGCTTGCCGCCCTCATCGATGACGAATGGCTCCTACACACCCTGCCTGAGCGCGTCCGCCTCACCCGGGAACTGAGCGACCAGGGCTTGGGCGAACTCCTCGATGACTTTTACGAACGCCAGCTCGAAAGCGGCGCTGTAGCTGCTGAACTAGAACTTGCCTGGTGGCAGACCGCCCTTGAAATGATGCTGGCCTCTCAAGAACTTGAGATTCTGAGTGCAGACACCCTGCGCGACCTCGAAACCCGCTTTCGCCGGGCAGACTACTCGCACCTGGCGTCCGCCCCCTCCCGCCTGCATGCCCGCGTAGCCGATACCTGGCGCGCCCGCATCCACGAGTACGACCACGAAGCGGCTTTCCTGCGCAGCCAGCTCAAGAGCCATGAGTTCAACCTCCAGCAGGTGCTGACCCATGCCCCCACCATGGCCACCACCCTGCTACCCCTGTGGATTACCAGCCCCTTCGCCCTCTCAGGCAAGGTACCCACCGGCATGCGCTTTGACGCAGCAATCCTGCTCGATGCCGAATCCACCCCGCTGGCAGCTAACCTACCTGCCCTCATCCGGGCAGAGCAGGTCATAGCCCTGGGTGACCCCCACAGCGGCTTCCCCTCACCCTTCATGGTCTCTGCGGTAGCCCAGAACGCGCCGGTTATCAAGAACCAAAAACTGGTCAGCACTTTCGAGGCCCTAGCCAAGGTCCTGCCCGCACGTTCCCTCGCAACCGTTAACCGAGCCGTAGACCCCGCCCTCTTTGCCTACCTCAACGAACACTTCTACGGCGGGGCTCTCACCAGCTACCCCTGGGGCGAAGAAATTACCGACGGCACCCCGGCTCTCACCGTGGAATATGTGGACGTCACCGGGCGGGTCTCCGACAACGCCGCCCTCGACTCACCCAGCCTTGAGGTGCAGCGGGTAGCCGAAATGGTCATCAAGCACGCCTACCGCAGCCCCCAGCAGACCCTGGCCGTAGTTACCACCACAGCCCGTCACGCCCAGCGTATCGCCGAGGCCGTCCGCCAGCTACTAGCGCGCTACCCCCAATTCGCCCCCTACTTCGCAGCGGGGGACGAATCCTTCCGCGTCGTTGATGTCTCCCGCGCCGTCGATATGGAACGGGACGTCATTATTTTCGCCCTTGGCGCCGGCAAAACAGCCCAGGGGGCAGCCCACCACTTCGGGCACCTTTCCGAGCGCAGCGGCCGTGAAAGCTTCGTGCTTGCCACCACCCGCGCCCGCCACCTCACCCGCCTGGTCACCTGCGTGACCCCCGAAGACCTGGACCCCCAGCGCCTAGAATACGGGGCCTTCGATATCTACCGCCTGCTACTGGCCTACCGCCGTGAGCAAGAAGCTCGCGCCGCTCAGGAGCTGACCAAGCCCATCACCGACAAGCTACCGGTCAACGAATTCCTCACCAACGACCACCTAGAAGCCATCGACATGGGCGACTGGCTGCTCAACGACCTGGTGCGCCGCCTGGGCCAGCACAAGGTCACCCTGCACGAATCGGACGTTCCCCTAATCTCGTTGATTGCAACGAGTGAGGAAGAATCCCTACTGGCCGGAGCAGTGGCTAGTCCCCGGGCCCGCACCATGGTGCAGGACGTCGACCGTACCACCCCGGTGAGGGTACCCCTGGCTGTTGTTTCCGACGGATCAGACGCCTATGCCGCCATGAGCGTGCGCGAACGCTCCCGCCTGATTCCTGAGCTCCTGGCCCGTACCGGCTGGAACCACATGACCTGCTGGACTATCGAGGTCTTCTCAGACCCCGAAACCCTGGTCGGCCGGATTGGAAGCTACCTGGGGCTGGGGCGCAATGAGTAAGCTATCAGGCGCTGAGCCAGCAGGAACTGAAACCCCTGGCCACCGCTACAGCCCTGTACCCAAAAAACGGCGCGGCCACCGCCGGGCCACCGGCGGCTCAGCCTTCACCGGCACCGAACCCAAACTGGCAGGCCTCACCGAACCAAGTGCGTCCGCCCCGGCTACCGAGGGGGAGGACGCCCGGGCAACCTGGCTCAAAGAACAACGCCCACCCCACTACGGGCAATAAAAGAAGGGGCTGCCTACCACATACCGTGGCAGGCAGCCCCTTGAACGTCTCTAGGCTTATTTGCCCTTATCGTTGGCGTAGAAACCAGAGCCCTTGAAAACCACACCGACCTGGCCGAACTTCTTGCGCAGGGTGTCCTGGCCGCACTCGGGGCAGGTCTTGAGCGCGTCGTCCGAGAACGACTGGCGCTGCTCAAACACGTGGCCGCAGTTCTTGCACTGGTAAACGTAAACAGGCACGGATAACTCCATCAAATAGGCGATAAATCTGGGGGTTATTCTACTCTGTTCTGGCGGCTCGACCTCAATTACCCAGGCGGTGCAGGGTCTTCTCTGTCGCTACAAAGTGCAGCCGGGCGTCCCAGCTATCTGCAGGCAGGCCATCGAGAATTTCCCGCTCAAACACCACCCCCACGGTAGAGGGCTCTTGTGCCAGAGGGTCGAGCTGCTCAAAAAGCCGGTCATAGTAGCCGCCGCCCTGCCCCAGCCGCCGCCCTGCCAGATCGTAGGCAAGGGCAGGTACCAGGCGCAGGTCTGCCTGGATAAAGGCTTCAGCCCCGTGGCGCTCACCTACCGGCTCCACGATACCCAGCGCATTGATAGTGTGTTCTACCTGAGGCTGCCACTCTACCCAGGCCAGCTGACGCCGGGGGCGGACGACCGGCACCAGCACCCGGTATCCCTCAGCTACGGCCCGGGTTAGGGCCGGTAGCAGGGGAGGTTCAGTGGGAAGGGGCAGAAATGCGGCAAGGGTGCTGCCTGCAGGGAGGCCTTGCCAGAGGGGAGCTAGGGTGCGTTCAAAGCCCTGAGCCGTTTCTTGATGCGGTGGGTTGTGGGTTCGGCGTCTGCGCAGGTAGCTGCGGGCAAAGGCCTTAGCCTGGGCGGTGCTTGCTGATCTACTAGAGCTCACGGGTGCCCTCCTGAAGAAGTGTTAGCTGAATCTAGTCACAATTTACCTCTCTTTAGGGCAGCGAATGCAGACAAACTCTAAAATTTGGGTATTCTGAAAGGTATGACTGAAAATAAATCACTCTCCGTGACCAAGGCTGTGATTCCTGCCGCCGGTCTCGGCACTCGCTTCCTTCCCGCCACCAAGGCCACTCCTAAGGAGATGCTGCCCGTGGTGGACCGCCCTGCGATTCAGTACGTTGTCGAAGAAGCCATTCGCGCTGGCTTGAACGACGTTCTGATGATTACCGGCCGCAACAAGCGCGCCCTAGAGGACCACTTTGACCGTGTACCCGGTCTGGAACAGCAGCTCGCTGACCAGGGCAAGGACGCCCTGCTCAAGAGTGTTGAAGACTCCAACGACCTGGGTGAGATCCACTACGTCCGTCAGGGCGACCCCAAGGGTCTGGGCCACGCTGTACTGCGTGGCAAGGTCCACGTTGGCAATGAGCCCTTCGCGGTTTTGCTGGGTGATGACCTGATTGACGAAAAAGAAGACCTGCTCTCTGCCATGGTTGCTGTCCAGCAGAAGACCGGCGGCTCTGTCGTTGCCCTGATGGAGGTCCCCGAAGAGCAGATTTCTGCTTACGGCTGTGCCGCAGTGCAGGCTGTTGAGGGCGAGGACGGCTTCGTTAAGGTCACCGGCCTGGTCGAAAAGCCCGCTGTTGAGGATGCCCCCTCAAACCTGGCCGTCATCGGCCGCTATGTTCTTTCCCCCAAGGTCTTTGAGGTGCTGGAAAATACCGCACCGGGCCGCGGCGATGAAATCCAGCTGACCGATGCCCTGCAGACTCTGGCTCAGGGCACCGGCGAGGGCGAAGGTGTCTACGGCGTGGTCTTTAAGGGCCGCCGTTTCGACACCGGCGACAAGCTCTCCTACCTCAAGGCCAACGTTATTCTCGCTGCTGAGCGCGATGATCTGGGCCCTGAGTTGCGTACCTGGATTAAGGAATTCGCAGCCGAGCTGTAAGCCCTGATGCTACTGCTGGGCGGACGCGGGGCTAAGGGAGGCCTTGAACCGTTCGGTAGTGAGTAGCTTGGAAGCAGAAGAACTGGGTACCTTCTAGAAGGAAGGTACCCAGTTCTTGTCTCATAGCCCTGCTCTGTTTGGGGGAGCTGGGGTAGAATGAACTAGATATTTGTGTCACAGAGATAAAGAACGGGGGCAGCGATGGACTTCCTGAGTGGTTCAGGCCTTATTTTGCTGGTATGCGTGCTGGTTGGCCTTGGGCTCGTTGTGCGCCGCCGTAAGTCATATTCTGTGACCAGCATCGGGGCTGAGAAGTTCGTTGCCGATATTGTTGAGAGCCACGCCAGCGAGGCTGAGACCCGCTGTGCGCCGTCCGCCCCTCCGGCTCAGGCCACGACCGAAACTGCCCCGGCTTTTCGGCTGAAGCCCACCCGTCTGGCTGTGTTTGGGCTAGCTCTAGCCTTTGCGCTGGCCAGCCTGGTTACGGGGGTTCTGTCTCTCACCGGTGGAGCGGCCCCGCTCCTTCCCCTCCTCTTCTTGCTTGCTAGCCTGGCCTGCCTGGCTACCTTGCGGGTTTTGGCCCTGCGTGACCGCGACCGTAGGCGGGCCCGCACCGTACTGGCTGTTGAACAGCGCCAGGCCCAGCGGTGTCCTTCTGCCCCCTCAAGCACCTCTCACGCCCCCAGCCGCCAGCAGGGTCGCCCAGCAGCTACCGTCTCTACTGTCGAGCTGAAGCCTGCCCCCGAGCGTCCTGCCCGTGCCCGCCAGCAGATGCCGGTCAGCCACGCGGCTAAGGCTCTCCGCCGGGCAAAAACCCAGCATCACCCGGTGGTAGCTGCACCTGCCCCCGTTGCTGACGGCGAGGCCGCTACCCAGCAAAAGCCCGCCCGCCTACGCATGGACGAGGCCCTGCCCGACACCCGCTGGCAGGTCACCGAGGTGCCCCTGCCTACCTACCTTGAAGCAGAGACCGTGCGCAGGGAAGCTCCTGCTCCGCTTGAGACTGAAGCAGCTCCGAAGGCCCAGACCCAGACCCTGGCCGAGGCAGCAAGCCTCAACCTTGATGATGTGCTGAAGCGCCGCCGCGCCTAGGCGAAGATGAAGTTTTTTCAAAGAATAGATACCCAGCCGTAGTCTCACCCTGAGAGGCCGCGAAGCTGGGTATTCTGTTTGAGGGGCAGGACCACACCGCCCCACGATATTCTGAGGAAGGCTAACCGTATGGCTACACACCACCTGGAAATTGAGCAGAAATTTGAGCTTGCCGATGTGAACAGTGAGGTTCCCTCGGTGGAGTGGAGCTTTAAGCGGTGGAGTGTCAGTGAACCTGTGACCGAGCAGCTTGATGCCACCTACTACGACACCCCCTCGGGCAACCTGGGGCGGCATAAGGTAGCCCTGCGCCGTCGATTGGGTGGCTACGACCAGGGTTGGCACATCAAGTTCGACGCTGCGGGCCAGCGCCATGAGGTGACCTTTGACCTGCTATCTAACCGGTCCGCTATGCCCGCTGCGGTGAGGAAATTTGTGCAGGTGCCAGCCCTCGGAGAGGAGCTAGAGCCTCGGGTTTCTCTGAAAACCCAGCGGATCCGTACCGTGATCCTTGATAAAACCGGGGAACAGCTAGCTGAGATTTGCGATGACCGGGTCCAGGCCCTTGACTACGCCACCGGCCAAGAACGGGCCTGGCACGAGTGGGAGATAGAGCTGCTGGGGCAGACCGCCCAAGATCGTAAGCTCACGGAGGCGCTCTTTGCGGACGTTGCCCGTCAGCTGCAGGCTGTCGGGGCTGTGCCCTCGCAGTCGCCGGCTAAGATTGCCCGGGCCCTGGGCCAGGACGCCGAGTTTGAGGCCCGGCGAATGGGCGGCAAAGCTAAGGGGCAGGGTAAGAAAGCAGCGAAAAAGAAAAAGAAGGCTCTGGCAGTTGAATTTCCCCCGGTGCCGAGCTCTGCTGAGCTACTGACCCGGGTACTTGCCTCTCATACCCAACGGCTTGCCCAGGCTGATCTGTTAGTGGCAGCGGGAGCACCCGATGCCACCCACCAGGGGCGCATTGTTGCCCGTCAGCTGCGGAGCGTGCTGAAGTACATGGCCCTGCCCTATGCGCGCAGCGGTTTTGCTCCAGCTCTGGAAGATATGATGCAGGGGTTGAAAACCTATGCCCGCCAGCTAGAAATGCACCGTAACGGTGAGCTTGTACACCCTATGGCCCAGCAGGTCTTGCAGGCCCACCCGGTGCTGGGAGAGAGCGCAGGCGCTGCCTTCGATGCGGTCATGGAACACCAGCAGGCGGACGCAGCTGCCCAGGCCCGCCGCTACCTGGCCTCTGCTGGGAGGCTGGAACTTCAGCTGGCTCTCGAATCCTTACTGGCCGATGTGACCCTGGCTGTGGAGCTCCCCCTCAATAGTGAGAACTACGTGAATAAGGTAGCTAAGCGTTTGCGGAAGAGCCTGGTCAAGCAGGGGGATCGGGCCGTGGCTACCTGGCCAGAGCAGGCGGCTGACTTCTCCGCGGGCGCTGCTTTTGATGAGGGCCTTCATGATGTGCGTAAGGCAGCTAAGGCGGTGCGCTACTGCCTCTTTGCTGCTGCCGATGCTGGGCTTCCCCTGACCGAGCCCCAGGCTGAGCTGGTGGCGCGGGCTAAGGCTGTTCAGGCAGAGCTGGGTGAGCTGACCGATGAGCTGACGATGGGGGACTGGCTTCTGGGCCTGCGTGCGCAGGCCAACGAGCTGGGGCTTGATCCCTTCGCGGTCGGCTACCTGCTGGGCCGCTCGGAGCTGCTGGCTATGGGGCTTCGCATGACTGCCTTTGACGCCCTGCCCCGGGCCCTCAAGAAAGTAAAAGCTATCAAGCTTACCTAAATCTGCCCGTGAGCCCTACGGCTTCGTAGCTGACCTTCTTTAAAAAGCTAGAGGCACCTCAGTCGGGTGCCTCTAGCTGCATCACACACAGGAAGAAAAGTCTTCTTTGTACCGCCTAGCCAGCCCTCCCACAGGGCCTTGCGGCTATTTGGTAATAAAAATATAACCTAATTAAGCCCCCTGTGGCTAGTCTTTGGCGAAAATTTTTTTGGTTAACCTATTTTGTGGGATAGGTGAACCTAAAAAATGGCTTGTTGTGCCTTGCCACTGGGGGGAACGGGCGATTTTCAGGTGGAAGAGGGGCGGACGCCGCCGTGCCAGACTCTGAGAACAGGCTAGACTGGTGGGGTGAGGGAATGGCTTGAAAGTTTGCACTGGGTTGCCGCCATCGGCTTTATGTGGGTGGTGGGTATTGTGCGTACCTCCCTCGTCTTTTCTCTGGGCTGGTTAGCCCAGGCTGGGGGTTCCCGCTTTGAGAAGATACAGCACCTGATGGGCCACCCCCTCTACCGCCGGGCCCAGTATTTTGTGAATCGCTGGGGTGTGCTGGCTGTTCCCGCCTGTTTCTTGACGGTGGGCTTTCAAACTGCGGTTATTTTGACTACCGGCTTTACCCGTATGCCCCTGTCCCGCTGGATTCCAGCTATGCTGGTGGGCACTTTCATGTGGGGTACCATCTACGCAACGGTTGGCATGTCGGTTGTCTGGCTTTGGCTTGAGAACCCACGGGTGGCCGCCCTGGTGCTGGCCCTGCTGGCGGCCGTCATTATCACCGCAAAAATCTGGGACAGAAAACGTTCCATGCCGCGACTACCGAAAGACACTAAGCTATGACCCTGAGCGAGCTGATTCTTGCCCACCCCGACCTGCTGGTTGACGATCAGACCGCCCGCTATGAGCAGGTGGGGCAGGTGCCCGGTCTCTGCGTGGGGTTTGTTCCCGGGGTTATGCCCGGTAAGTGGTTTACCCGGTGGCGGGAGCGCTATTCGGCGCTGGCTCCTCTGACCGACGTAGCCCTAGCTGAGGGGCAGGGCCTTGCTTCGCTCGATGCTTTTGCGGATATGGCGCTGGTGCGCGCTGAGGACGAGCCCGAAGCCCGCGATAAGAAGCGCTACCACGCGATTGAACTCTACCGGGAAACCCCGGTGGTGGTACTCCCTAAGGATCACCTGCTGACGGTGCTCGAGACCGTTCCGGTTGCTGAGCTAGCCGAAGAATTTTTACTCCAGAGCCCCGATGAGGTGCCCGAATGGCGCGATCTTTCCGCCGACTACCGGGCCGAGAACCCGCGTCCGCTACCTCAAATGAGGCACCGGGCCGACGCGATTGAGCTGGTGGCTGCCGGGCTGGGCCTGTTGGTGGTGCCGATGTCTGTAGCCCGTTTTTACCACCGCAAAGACCTGACCTACCGCCCGGTTGAGGGACTGGGTGAGTACCCGGTTCTGCTGGTGTGGAAGCGGGAGGTGCGTGAGGACGCCCGCGAGCAGGTAATCCAGGACTTTGTGGGTATTACCCGCGGCCGCACCGCTGCCTCTCATCGCGGTAGTGATAGCCGCGAGGTAGCCCTTGAGAAGCAGCGGCGCGAGAAGGAAGAGGCTAAGCGGAAGCGGGCGGCTGCTAATAAGCGCCGTGAGGCGGAAGACCGTAAGAAGCGGAACGCCCAGAAGAACGGTAACCTGCGTCAGTACCAGGCCCAGAAGGGTGGCAAGGGGAGCGCCAAGGGCTCGGGCCGAGGCTCCCGGGGCAAAAAGCGCTAAATAACAAGTTGCGCTGAGGGGCTAACCGAGAGCTAGCTCTTTTGGTCGGTCTTTTCTTCTGCTTTCTGGGCAGAAGATGAAACCACGGCGCGTTCCTCGTGTATCTCGCTGTGAATCACCGACTGTTTAGCCAGCGGAATACGAATGCCCCGCTGATCCATAGCCTTCTTGAGCTCTTCCCGGAGCTTACGCCCCACCGCGAACTGCTCGGAGGGAGCGGTCTTGACTGTCAGGCGCAGTACCACCGACTCGCCGGTTACAGACTGCACACCCAGGTACTGGGGCTTACCCGAGATGTTCTCTTTGATACCGGGTAGCTTGATGGCTTTTTGAATTGAGGTCATGAGGAAGCTCGCCATCTCGTCGATATCGGCATCGTAGGGAATGGGCAGGTCGATGATGGTGCGGGCCCAGCCCTGGGAAGAGTTGCCCACGCGCAGAATCTCGCCGTTGCGCACGTGCCAGAGGGTTCCTGCCGTATCCCGCACCTGGGTGGTGCGCAGACCCACTGCCTCCACCTCGCCCTCGGCCTCACCTAAGTTGACCCAGTCACCGATGCCCAGCTGGTCTTCGGCCACGATGAAGATACCCGAGAGGAAGTCTTTAACGAGAGACTGGGCACCGAACGAAAGCGCCACACCCACTACACCGGCTGAGGCAATGACGGGGGCAATATTGAAGCCCAGCTCGGCGATAATCATGACGATCATGACCGTCCAAATCACAATCGATGAGACCGACCGGAGCACCGAGCCAACGGTCTGCGCTCGCTGGGACTGGCGGGTGCTCGCCAGAGACGTATCGGTCTTCCACCGGCTAGTTTTGCCGCCCTTTTTCTCTTCTGCTGCAACCACCCGGTTGCGGGTGCCGCGGGCGATAGAGTCGGTGACCTGGCGAATGATCACACGCACCAGGCCGTGCAAGACGAACCCGAGGATGATAATAATGAGTATGCGCAGAGGCGCTCCCAGCCAAAAATCTAGGCTGGCCAGCCTGGCCATTACGGTTCCGGCGGCCTCGGCGCTTTCTTCAAGGGGTGTTGTTTCTGCTGCTAAAATCCCGGTCGCTGTCATACCTACGAGCCTATCGTCTTTGGCTGAAGAAAACCGGAATGCCAGCTGCCCGCGAACGCTAGGGCGGCGCACCTGAGCCAAGGGTGCAATAGACTGGTTTTTCAGAGACGAACAAAGGAAGAAGAGATGCCCCTGGTGATGGATACCCGCCCGGCCGCTTACGCCGTGGTGATTGAGGACGGCAAGATTCTGCTCTCCCGCTGGGTACCGCATATTCCCGGTTACCGCCCCGGCTGGACCCTACCCGGTGGCGGCATGGACCCCGGCGAACAACCCCATGAGACTGCCGTGCGCGAAGTCTTTGAAGAAACCGGTTACCGGGTGGAACTTGACCGCCTGCTGGGGGTGCACGCGGCCTACTTTGAGCCCGAAGCCGGGGCAACCCGTCCTTTCTGCGCCCTGCGTACCATCTACACTGCCCATATCACCGGCGGAGAACTTACTGCCGAGATTGGCGGATCGACCGACCTGGCAGAGTGGGTTCCGCTGGCTGAGCTCGACCAGCATTTCTACTACTCCCTGGTGGATGAGGCCGCACGTCTCTTAGGGTACGCGGACGCTCGTGAGCTGGCAGCCAGTTACCGGGAGGGTTCGCATGACTAGGGAAGCGACTAAGGAACAAGGACGCCCACGCGCACAGGGCTACCGCGCCCAGCTGGTTGCTCTCGCTGCGGCCACTGGCCTTCTACTGAGCGGCTGTGGCAGCTCAACGACCGGCAGCAACACAACTGTCTCGACCAGCCCCGCCACGACCGCTACCCTGCGTATCGGTACCGGGCTGACGGCTGAGACCCGACACGCAGCCTATATCTACCAGGCTGCCCTGCAAGAAGCGGGCTACACCGTTGAAGTGGTTGAGACCGACGGTAGCCGACCCGCCTACTTTGCCAGTATGGGGATAGACACCGCCGCCACCGCTACAGCCAGCCCTACTGCGACCGAGCCGGTAGAGGGGCTTGTGCATATCACCCCTGATTTATCTGGTGACCTGCTGCTCTACCTCACCGATAACGGAGCGGTTAGCCCCACCATTATCGAAGAAGAGCGGGCTAGCGCCGCGGCAGAAACCAGCCCCGCGCCAGACCCGACTGCGAGCGCAGAAGCTAGTGCGGGCGCGTCCGCTGATACCAGCCCTACCGCTACACCAAGTCTTAGCGCTACGCCCAGCCCCAGCGCTACCTCGCTGAACGTGCGCGGGCTCAGTAGCAACGACATCGTCAGCTACGTTGACCGTGCCCTGCCCGATACCGCTGAGGTGCTCTCGCCCTCGAACGCTACTAACCGGTATGGCTACGTGGTCACCCGGGCTACTGCCCAGCGCTATGGTCTGGAGACCATGAGCGACCTGGGGCAGGCCTGCTCTGAGCTCAGCCTGGTTGCCCCCGAAAACTACGCCACAAACCCTAGTGGTGCTACCTCGCTGAGCACCCACTACAGCTGCACCCCGGAAACCAGCAAGACCGCTGACAGCCGGTCAGAGCAGGCCCAGGAGCTCATCACCGGCGCAAGCAGCATGAGCTACATGTACTCAGCCAGCGCAGAGATCCCGGCCAATAACCTCGTGCTGCTTGAGGACCCCGAGCGCACCCAGCTCGCGCAAAACATCGTTCCCGTCACCCGCGCCGGGGAGCTGCCCCAGCAGGTCAAGGACATCATCAACGATGTCTCCGCTCACCTCGACACCGATTCCCTGGTGCGCCTCAATACGCTCACGAGCGGCGATAACCCCGTCTCAGAAACCGACGCCGCCCATTTCTGGTTGACCCGCATGAAAGGGTAATCTAAATCTCATGGCATTCAAGCAATCAAAAAAACTTCAAAACGTTCTCTACGATATTCGCGGGCCCATTCTGGAAGAAGCCCAGCGTATGGAAGCGCGTGGTCACCGTATTCTCAAGCTCAATATCGGTAACCCGGCGCCCTTCGGTTTTGAAGCGCCTGAAACCATCATGATGGATATCATCGAGCATCTGCCCTATACCCAGGGCTACTCTGATTCCCGCGGCCTTTACTCTGCCCGTACCGCCATTGTGCAGTACTACCAGAACGAGGGCATCATGAACATCACCACCGACGACGTTTATCTGGGTAATGGTGTTTCAGAGTTGATTCCCATGACCCTGCAAGCCCTGCTCGATAACGGCGACGAAATTCTAGTACCCAGCCCCGACTACCCCCTGTGGACGGCTGCCACCCAGCTTGCAGGCGGCAAGCCCGTACATTACCTCTGTAATGAAGAGGACGGCTGGCTACCCGATATTGAAGATATCAAGGCTAAAATTACCCCCAATACCCGCGGCATCGTGGTGATTAATCCCAATAACCCCACCGGTGCTGTCTACACTCCGCAGGTGCTCCAGCAGATTGTCGATCTGGCCCGGGAACACGAACTGGTGATTTTTGCCGATGAGATCTACGAGAAGATTCTCTACGACGGCGCTCAGATGACCCACGTGGCAGCTTTTGCAGGCGACGACGTGCTCACCCTAACCTTCTCGGGTCTTTCCAAGGCCTACCGGGTCTGCGGCTACCGTGCTGGTTGGGTGGCTATTTCGGGACCCAAGCTTGCGGCTGCCCCCTTCATCGAGGGTATTAACCTGCTGGCTAATATGCGCCTGTGCGCAAACGTGCCCGCCCAGCACGCCGTACAGACCGCCCTGGGCGGCTACCAGTCCATCAACGACCTGATTCTGCCCGGCGGACGCCTGAAAGAGCAGCGGGACCTGTCCTACAAGATGCTCAGCGAAATGGACGGCGTGACCGTGCAGCAGGCTGAGGGCGCCCTCTATCTCTTCCCCAAGCTCGATATCGATAAGTTCAATATCACCAGTGACGAGCAGTTCATGCTCGATCTGCTACGGGAACAGAAGATTCTGCTGAGCCACGGCACAGCTTTCAACTGGTCAGAGCCCGACCACTTCCGTCTGGTCTTCCTGCCAGATACCCGCACCCTGGCCGATGCCCTGGAGCGTCTGGGCAACTTCCTGGCTGACTACAAGCAGAACTAGGACGTCTGGTTCTGGCGGGCGGCGTCCAGGGTTGCCTGGGCGCCGTCGAGCCAGGCTTCGCAGCGCTGGGCAAGGGCCTCGCCCCGCTCCCACAGGGCAATAGACTCTTCAAGTGTGCTCGCACCGGACTCCATGCGGGCTACAACCTGCAGGAGCTCTTCGCGGGCCTGCTCGTAGGTCAGTTGCTCTACCGGAGTCGCATTCAACTCGGTCTTAAATTCGATGGTGTTGCTCATAGGTTTCCTTTCCTCGACCTGGCATCTGACCAGGTTCTAGTGGTTTTTCTCGTGCACGGCGGTAACGGTTGCCTCCACAGCGCCGGCTGCCGCGCGCACACTAATGTTTTGCCCCTCGTGCAGGGTGCGGGCATCGCGTACCAGCTGGCCGGAGGCGTCCTGCATCACCGCATAGCCGCGCTCCAGGGTCTGCTGGGGTGACAGGGCCGTAACCCGCGCCCGTAGCTGGCTAATAAGATCACGGTCCCTGGCAAGACGGTGGACGGCCGCGTTCGAAGCCCTCGCCCGCAGCCGCTCAATATCCTCGGACCTAGCCAGCAGGGCTGAGCCCGGGTTGGCAAGAACCGGACGGGACCTCACCTGGGCTAGACCGTAACGCTCAGCAGACACCAGCTGCTCTACAGCCCGCACCAGCTGGTAGCGAGCCGAGGCGAAGAGCTCACGCTCCTCACGGACGTCCGGAACAATACGCTTACCGGCATCGGTAGGGGTCGAGGCTCGCAGATCTGCTGCGTGGTCCATCAGAGGGGAATCAGCCTCGTGCCCAATAGCCGATACGACCGGGGTATGTGCCGCTGCAACGGCCCGAACCATTGCCTCCTCAGAGAAAGGCAGCAGGTCTTCAAAGGAGCCGCCACCGCGGGCAATCACAATCACGTCGATGTCATCCCGGCTATCAAGCTCAGCCAGCGCAGACGTCACCTGGGCAACCGCGTTCACGCCCTGCACCGCAACCTCCCGTACCTCAAAATCAACGGCAGGCCAGCGCAGAGAAGCGTTACGAATGACGTCCTTCATAGCATCCGAATCACGGCCGGTAATTAAACCCACCCGGCGGGGGAGCAAGGGCAGGGGCTTCTTACGCTCGGGACTAAAAAGACCCTCAGCCTGTAGCTTGGCACGTAACTGCTCAATGAGCTCCAGCATAGAACCCACACCCACCGGCTTGATGTTAGAGCCCTGCATCGATAGGCGGCCGGTCTTCACCCAGAAATCAGGCTTGAGCTGCAAAACCACCCGAGAGCCCCGCTCCAACTGGCCCTGCACCTTAGCCATCTCTGAGCCCCAGACCGTAACCGATACCGAGACTTCCTGCTCAATATCGCGCAGCGTCACGTAAGAAACCCTGCCGCGGTGGTTGAGCTCAATAATCTGCCCCTCCACCCAGGTCGGTACGCAACGGGCAATATACTCGTGCATCTTATTCGACAGCACATGCAGGGGCCAGGGGTTATCGACGCTGGTCTGGCCAGCACGTTCCGCTAGCTGCCGGGGTGTGCCCTGGGCCTGCTGTTCTTGCTGGGCCTGTAGCTGCGCCAGCGTCAGATGGCCGGGTGCAGAATCACCAAAACTGTTCATACACCTACTTCTACCACCGCTGGCTGACACTTTAAGCATTGAGCCGAGAAAAACTGTCTTCTTTCTGCTATGGGGTTTTTGAAAGGTTACGCAGGCTCACGCTCGCTGCCGACCCTCTCACCCGGTTCGCTAGCGCTCACAAGGTGATTCACGCCAGCCCCGAGCCAGCAGCTTCGCTGTGAGCCTGCTCCACCTATAAGAACTGCTCAAGCAAATACTCAGTAAGACCGGCTACCATGCAAGCATGACGGGTACCCGCAAGAGCACAGAAGACTACGGCGACGGCAACTGGACAAACCCCTATGTTCAGGCCGAAAATCAGCGCGCCCAAGAAGCAGCCCAGGCAGCCTACGCCCAGCAGCCCCAGGGCTACACCCACCCCTATGCAGAGCCGGCCTCGGCTCACTATGCCCAGGGGGCCTACCCTCCTGAAGCGCAGGCGCAGGGGGTAGCGTCCGCCCCGGTGGCGTCCTACGCGCCCCCACGGACGCCTCGACGTCAGCGCCGCCGTCCGGCCTTTAGCCTGGCCAGGCGCTTTCTCTGCGTCCTATTGGCCCTCCTTACGCTGGCTACCGGGCTAACCGCAGCTACAGCCTACTGGGCGCAAACTACCCTGGTAGATACCGAAAACTTTGCGGCGATGACCGAGTCCATCGCCTACGATCAGGACTTCCAGACCAGTCTGGCAAGCGCCGTTACCGACGACATCATGGCCTCACCCGCTATTGAAACCTACCTGGGCGACGGGAACTCCACCGCCTGGTACGGGGGAGTGCAGAACTGGCTCTATGATCAGACCTATACCCTGGTTGACGGGGCTACCAACTCGCTGGTGACCTCCGATGCCTACCCCCAGCTGTGGGCCCAGGTGATTTCAGATACCCACGCCTATAACTTCTCGGGTGAAAGTCGCCCGGCGGTGCTTGACCTTTCTGCCCTCTACGACCAGGCCGGGGCGTCTGTGCAGTCGGCGACCGGCTTTGGTATTGATACCTCAAGCCTGCCCGGCCGTACCATCATCCTGGATACGGGGCAGAGCATCTGGCCTATCAATTCCACTGTCAATACCCTGATATGGCTGGCTTCCTTCTGGCAGCCCCTGCTGGTGGTTAGTGGCGTATCCGCCCTGCTCGGGTTCCTGCTCTGGCCCCGCAACCGCTTTGCCTACCTAGCCTTCATCGCCTTCAGCGCAGCAGCCCTACTCTGGATCGCTGGCCTCCTGGGTGGTGGTGCCTCGCTCACCGCCGGGATACAGCTACCGGCTAGCAACGCGGCCGTCCTTTTCCTGCAAAAACTGTCTGAAACCATCACCGCATCTTTCGCCAGCTACCACAACGGCCTAGCCCTCAATCTGCTCATTGCGGGGGCGGTACTGACACTTCTTGCTCTTCTTTCAGCGATCATGGGCCTGACTGCGAGAGAAGCCA
Source organism: Rothia nasimurium (assembly GCF_042660305.1). NCBI lineage: Bacteria > Bacillati > Actinomycetota > Actinomycetes > Micrococcales > Micrococcaceae > Rothia > Rothia nasimurium. Next base: position 22,051 of record NZ_JBHSTW010000026.1, on the reverse strand, counting down.
CTGCACGCACCCGCTAGAACCACGTAGGATAGAGACTATGTCTACCCAAGAGAAGACCATTGAACTGGGTCTGCCCACCGTACCCCGCGTGCGCAGGACCCGCGAAGAAGTTGAGGCAGCCGCCCCCACTGGCGACAAGAAGGTGCTCCTAGCAGCCCCCCGCGGCTACTGCGCCGGTGTTGACCGCGCCGTCATCGCCGTTGAAAAGGCCCTAGACCACTACGGGGCGCCCGTTTACGTGCGCAAGCAGATTGTTCACAACCGCCACGTGGTTGAAACTCTCGAAGCTCAGGGTGCAATTTTTGTGGACGAGGTGGAGGAAGTCCCCGAGGGCGCCGTCACCGTCTTCTCCGCCCACGGCGTGTCACCGGCTGTTGTGGCCTCAGCGGAAGAGCGTCAGCTCAACACTATCGACGCTACCTGCCCCCTGGTGTCCAAGGTGCACCGCGAAGCTGTGCGTTTTGCCAAGCAGGACTACGACATCCTGCTCATTGGCCACACCGGCCACGAAGAGGTTGAGGGTACCGCTGGCGAAGCCCCCGACCATATTCAGATTGTGAACTCACCTGATGAGGTGGATCAGGTGACCGTGCGCGACCCCGAGAAGGTCGTATGGATTTCGCAGACCACCCTGTCTGTGGACGAAACCCTTGAAACCGTTGCCCGCCTGCGCGAACGTTTCCCCACCTTGCAGGACCCGCCCTCCGACGACATTTGCTATGCGACGTCTAACCGTCAGGGCGCTATCAAGGAGATCGCTCCGCAGGCTGATCTGGTGATTGTGGTGGGTTCGACCAACTCGTCGAACTCTGTGCGCCTGAAGGAAGTCGCCCTGGAATACGGCGCTAAGCAGGCCTACCTGGTGGACTACGCCAATGAGGTTGATGAGGCCTGGTTCGAGGGTGTGACCACCGTGGGTCTGACTTCTGGCGCTTCTGTGCCCGAGGTACTGGTGCAGGATGTGCTGCGTCTGCTGGCAGACTACGGTTACGTTGACGTTGAGAAGTTTGAGACCGCTAAGGAAGATATTCTCTTCTCGCTGCCCAAGGAGCTCCGCGCGGCCCTGAAGAATGATTCGGGTGAGCCCGCGATGCGACTGGGAGGACGAGGAGCGAAGCCGACACGATGAGCGAGCGGTTCACCGCGTGCGGTGAAGTAAGAGCGAGCGAATGGGAAGCTGTGAGCGAAGCGAACGCCATTTACCTTGCGCGAAGAGTTTCCCTATAAGAAAAGGCCCCCGCACGGGGGCCTTTTCTTTTGGTCTGGTTAGCTGGGAATCAGGCCGTAGACGACGGCGGAGAAGGCGGCGATACCTGAAATCACCACGAAGATGTTGGAGAGCTTGCCGCGGTAGGGGGCCAGGGTCGGTACCTTGTGGATGGCCCACATGGGCACGATGAAGAGCACCAGGGCCATGACGGGGCCTACCAGCGATTCGATGAGGGACAGGACGCTGGGGTTTAGCACGGCTGCAATCCAGACGGTAACCACGATAAAGACGTTGATAGCCATGTTGAGGGCCTTATCGCTGATGCGCTTTTTCTCGGGGTCAAAGTTCTTTCGGATGATGCCGGCTGCTCCTTCGTGCCCGCCGAGCCAATGGCCGAAGTAGGAGGAAACGATGGCAGCAATAGCTACGATGGGGCCGAGCCAGTTGATGAAGGGGGCATCAAATTCGTTGGCCAGGTAGGAGAGGACGGGCAGGTTTGAGGCGCGGGCTTCAGCCAGGCCGTCCGGACCGATTGCCAGCACACAGGACCAGACAAAGCCCATGGTGAAGACGGTCAGAATGATTGAGGTAACGCGTAGCACGCGGGAGGCCTTGACTGAAGCGAAGCCGTGGTACTGCTTGCGCATGGCGACCGAGAACTGGGAGATGGCTGCTGCGTGGTAGAAGGAGAAGACGAGGACGGGCAGCATGAGCCAGAGGGTCATGGAGAAGTTGCCCGGGGCAGGTACCTGGCTAAAGCCGTCCAGCGACCAGTGGGGAATCAGGTAGAGGGTGAGCGCGGCGAGCACCAGAATGAGGGGGTAGACCAGGAACTGGGTGACCGTGAGCATGAGTTTCTGGCCGATAATCATGACGGCGCTCATGGCACCGACCAGCAGAGCGGCGAGGAGCCAACGGGGTAGGGGGTCTAGCCCAAACTGGTTAGTGAGAAAGGAATCAACCGTATTGGTAATGCTGACACCGTAAATCAGCAGAATGGGGTAGATGGAGAGGAAATAGAGCAGGGTAAAGATTTTGCCGAAGCCTCGGCCAAAGAATTCTTCGGCAACCTCGGTGATGTCAGCGGTTTGTTTGGAACTGGCAGAAACCATGCGGGAGAGCCCGCGGTGAGCCAGGAAGGTCATGGGCCAGATGAGAATTGTGGCGGCTAGTAGCGGCCAGACGCCACCGGCACCCGCGTTGATGGGGAGGAAGAGAATGCCCGCGCCGACGGCTGTGCCAAAGAGACTAATAGTCCAGGCCGTGTCAGTGCGGTTCCACTTTGGGGCCCGGGTTGCAGCGTCGCCCATTTCGATGGCTGCGGTAGAGACATCGGTGTATTCGTTGCTGCCCTTGTGAGACATACAAAAACTCCTAGATTCACATCGTTGTGAGATACGTGTACTTATTATTCTAGCCTTTTTTGTATGGGGCATGCAGAATGGGCCTATGCCCTACCTCTTTCTCGCACTCGCCATCGGTTCTGAGCTCATCGCCACCACCTTGCTGAAATACACCGAGGGGTTCACCAAACTGTGGTTTACCCTAGGCTGTCTGGTGGGCTATGGTTTTGCTTTTTTCATGCTGTCACTGGCGGTGAGGGACATCCCGGTGGGGGTGGCCTATGCCCTCTGGTCGGGGCTGGGCACCGCTGCCATCGTCGCTATCGGTGCGGTCTTCCTGGGGGAGCCCATCACCCTGGTCAAGGTGGTGGGTATTTCCCTGATTGTTGCCGGGGTGCTGGTGCTCAACCTGGGCGGGGCTAGCCACTAGTTCTGGTAGCAGATTTCTTCCCAGACGGGCCGGTAGCCCAGCTCCTCATTAACCTTGATCATGGCCGGGTTGACGGCCGAGTTCATGGTAATAATTTGCTGAATGTGGGGCGCGGACGCCGGTAGGCGGGTGTGGCTCAGAACCTTGAGAGCGCGGGAGAGGCCAAGGCCGCGGTGCTCTGGCATGACCACGGTGGATTCCTGCCAGGCTGAGGCATTGCGTGTATCGGTGGGATAGGTCAAGGCCGTTAGCGCTGCAATCTTTCCTTGGTGTAGGGCTGCCGCATACATCAGTTCTTCTCCTGATGCATGGGTTTTCTGCTCTCTCTCGCGCAGACGCTCAGGGGTGAAGATTGAAGCCTCCCGACGGACTTCTCCAGTGGGCTCATCTACCTCTAGCTGGTGGTAAGCAGCTGCGGCTGACTCTAGGTGTTGTTCGGGAATTTTATGTTCCCACACCTCGAAGGTGTAGGCGGGATCGGTTATTGTCTTGCGCTCAGCCTCCTGCACAAGGTCTGCGGGAAGCGGTAGTGGAGCGATTCTCGTGATAGCAGAATTCTTAGGGTCCAAGCCCAGAAAGGCCGCAACCCTGTTGATGGGCAGGGCGGGGTCGTCCTTGTTATCATCCTGCATGAGGTAGCCGTAGTAGGTGATGTGGGTGCGTCCGCTGGGCCTGATAGCCTCTGCCAGAGCATGGTGGGTAAGTTCCTCTTCCAGGCCCCGCCCTTCGGCCTCGGGGTGGACGGCGAGATGGAAGTTCAGGCCATTCAGGTTCTCTTTGAGGGGGAGTGATACCAGCACAATACCGAGAATCTGCCCCTGAACCTCTGCCACCCAACGGTGGTTTTCATAGTAACTGGAGGGGGCAAGAATAGCTCGCCGCTCTTCAATGGTTGTGGTGTAGGGGAAGCCGTAGAGCTTTTCATCGCAGGCAGATTCTAGGGCATTGAGCTGCTCCATATCGGCATCGGAGTCAAGGTTGATAGAGCGAATGATGATGTCCCGAGGTGAAAACTGCGCTACTGTCATGCTGACCAGCTTACACGACTGTGGTGTAGTTAACTAAAGAAGTTCGGGGTGGGGATGGAAAGGCGGGGTTTCTCCTGCCTATGACCGTTTACAGCCAGCCGTTTTCATCGGCCCGGTGCGCTGCATCGAAGCGGTTCTCAGCGTTCATCTTGGCAATCGAACTGGAAAGATGGTTGCGTACTGTGCCTTGGGAAAGATGCAGTTGCGAAGCCAGGGTCACGATCGACGCGCCGTCCTTAGCCGCCTGTAGAACCTGCTTCTCGCGGTCGGTGAGAGGACTGGGACCAAGCGCAAAGCTCTCGGCTGCCAGCTGAGGGTCAACCACCCGCAGCCCAGCATGAATCTTGCGGATGGTTTCTGCCAGCTGGCTCGCCGGGGTATCTTTAACCACGAAACCGCTAGCACCTGCTTCAAGTGCCCTTGCCATGTAGCCCGGTCTACCAAAGGTAGTAACAATGAGGCTACGGCAAGGTAGATGATGCTCCCTCAGCTGCTGAGCTACACTGATACCGTCCATCCCTGGCATATCAATATCGAGTAGGACGACGTCAGGCTGGGCTTGGCGGGCCAGGTCTAGTACTTGGTCCCCGCGTCCGCAGGAGCCTGCAACCTCAATATCTGCCTGCAGGGACAGCAGAGCACCCAGAGCGTCCCGGACCAGTTGCTGATCATCGGCTATCAGAATCTTGATGGTGCTCACGCGTTAGGCTCCTAGAGGGGAAGTATCTCCGTTCATCGTAACAAGAAGGCGGGTGCAACCCCCGGTTTCAAGTAGCAAGTTACCGCCAGAAGCCTTGACCCTTTGTGCTAGGCCAGTTAAGCCGTTACCCCTGACCAGCTCATAATCCGGGGGCATAACACCGTCATCTAGGATTTCTAACCGGTCAGCTTCAACCTTGACCCAGCAGTTTTCTGCCCCTGAGTGGCGAATGACGTTGGTAATCCCCTCACGCAGAGCCCAGCTAAACAGCACCGAGTTGGTGCCGGTCACCTGGGCCTCTTGCCCGCTGGGTAGATGAGCCTTAATTCCGGCCGTTTCAAGGGCCCGCGCTGATGCGAGAATCTCACCGGCGAAGGTGGGCATTTTTAGGCGGGTGACGGTTGCTCGAACCTCGGCTAGGGCGGTGCGGGACAGCTCTGAGATTTCCTGCATTTCTCGCTGTGCTCTGGCTGGGTCAGCCTCTACCAAAGCTGTTGCTAACTCTGCCTTGAGGTTAATGACGGTTAAGGACCGGCCCAAGACGTCGTGCACATCGCTGGCGATACGCTCTGCCTGCTCGGTACGCTGCTGCTGCTCACGGCGTAGGTCGCGGGCGTCCCCGCCGGCTGAGAGCGCAGCCATGATGAGTACGAAGAAAGCGCCGGTAATAAACCCGTACCCGCCCTGCTGAAAGATGTGTGGGTAGTAAACCACCATGACAAAAGTGGATAAGACGGTAATGAGGCTACCGACTGTCAGCCCAATACGCGGCGGGGTTTGAAAGGCCCATATGGTAACAAAGTAGGTGAAGAAATAGAGCCACCAGAGCCCCAGCGTGTAGGCGAGCGCCGCAGTGGGGATGAGCAGGATCAAGCTCCATAGCAATGTCCGATGCCAGGTACTTGTGCCCGGTAAAACCCAGGGGGCGCCGTAGGAAGCCAGGTAAACCAGGGCAAAAACAAGCACAGCAACTAGCCCTAGCCCTTTTTCTATATTGCTCAGTTGGGTGTTAGCCAATATCTGTGTGAGCGGAAAGAGCAGAAATACTAGCCAGATTCCGGCGAACCCGGCTGCCAGCCAGTCAAACTGCCGCCGTGTGGTTGATTGGGTGCTCATGGTATCTACTTCCTGCTTGCTGTCGCGAGCCTCAAACTTGCTGGACTAGCGGGCAAGTGACCGCTTGCGCAGCAAGATGCTAGCTCCGATAAAGATTATGCCCCAGGCTGCCACATTGATCAGTGCATAGTGCAGTGGTTCGGTCACCAGCCACTGAACTGTGTCGGTGGTGATGGTGCCCCCTGCGGTAAAGGGGTAGCGGGCTAGCTGGGTGACGCCGTACATGGGGGTGAAGCGGGCGTAGTCCATCAGCGATAGCGGCAGGGGGCTAAAAGTGGTGCCAAAGAAGGCGAAGAATACGACCAAGCCACTGGCCACTGATACAGCACGGGCTGACTTCACTAGGCGTGCCACCGCTATACCGTAGAAGACAAAGATAGAGGAAGCCGCAACGGCCATGAGGGCGCTCAGTAGCTGCTGAGCGGGCGGAATTTCTGCGGTGGTAAACAGCGCGATGATATTGACGACGATAACCGGCAGGGCAGTGGTGATAAGAGCGTCGAGCACCTTGCTAGCCAGCAGAGCCCTGCGGCTCATGGGGGTTAGCGCCAGCTGGCGGCCCCAACCGGACTCTATTTCGATCACCGCCGTGCCTGATGATGACACCGCACCGGTGACGGCCCCGTAGACTGCCATGCCGATCATGACGTAGGCGCTAGCGTTGCCATCGCGGAAGGGGGCTGAACCGTAGTCCTGCATCACCCCAAAGAGCAGGTAGAAACCGGCAGGCATGATGATGAGGTAGAAGAGGGTGGAGATATTAAAGAGGGAGTGCTTGAGGTCGTAGAAGAGAAAACTGAGAGTCTGCATGGTTAGATCTTTTCTCCGGTGGTGCGGGTGGTGAGCTGTGTGAAGGCTTCAGCAAGACTGGGTGTAACGATTTCCAGGTCGGTGATGCGGTGATTCTGCAACAGATGCAAGGCGAAAGCCTCAGCCTTGTGGCAGTGCAGGGAGTGCGTCGTTTGGTTGACCGTGTAGTTGCTGACCCCCCAGTCATGGGTCTGTTCCTGGGTAAGATGCAGGGCTGGAGCATCCAGGGTGAAACTGATAGCGCGGGTGTCAGCATGATTCCGAATGGTCCGCTGGGTGCCGTCCATAATGAGCTGTCCGCCTGCCAGCACCACGATGCGCTGGGCGAACTCTTGGGCTTCTTCAAGGTAGTGGGTAGCAAAGAGAATGGTTTTGCCAGCCGCAGCCTGAGCCCGCATGGACTCCCAGAATTGTTCGCGGGCGTTAACATCCATGCCGGCTGTTGGCTCGTCGAGGAAGAGCAGGTCCGGGTCACCCAGCAGAGCGATGGCGAACTTGACCTTCTGCTGCTGGCCGCCGGAGCACTTGCTGATTTTTCTGCGAGCAATGTGGCTGATACCAGCTGCTTCGAGCGCGGCATCTACATCGGGACGGCCGGGGTAGGTGGCTGCCAGCATGGCAACCTGGTCATGGACTGAGAGGTCGGTGAGCAGGCCACCTGTTTGCAGGACGGCGCTCACCCGGCCCTCTGCAACAGCCTGGCTAGGGGACGAGCCCCACAACTTGACAGTGCCGCTGGTAGGCTCGGTCAGCCCCAACAACATGTCGATGAGAGTACTCTTGCCCGCACCGTTCTCGCCCAGCAGGGCAACAATCTCACCGGTTTGTACCGAGAAGCTGACATCTTTTACGGCCTCCACCGTGGCGGTGCGGGTGCGAAAGGTCTTGTTCACACTGATGATTTCAATCGCTGTGGTCATATCTCAAGTTTCCCGCCAGCTAAGGGCCTTGACTCAGGCTAAATGTCACCACCTACCCCTGATATTTGTCACGGCATCCGCACCGCTTACAGTGCTTACCTAAGGCTCCGACGCTCGCTTGACTCGCCCCTGTAAACTAGAAACCGTGGCTTTAACTATTGGAATTGTGGGTCTGCCCAACGTCGGCAAGTCGACCCTCTTTAACGCACTGACCAAAAACAACATCCTGGCAGCGAACTACCCCTTCGCAACCATCGAACCCAACGTGGGCGTCGTCAACCTGCCCGATGAGCGCCTGGCTCGCCTGGCCGAAATCTACGGTTCCGAGCGCATTCTGCCTGCAACCGTCTCCTTCGTCGATATCGCCGGTATCGTTCGAGGCGCCTCCGAAGGTGAAGGTCTGGGTAACCAGTTCCTCGCGAACATCCGCGAGGCACACGCCATCGCCCAGGTCGTCCGCGCTTTCGATGACCCCGACGTCATCCACGTCGACGGTAAGGTAGACCCCGCCAGTGACATGGAAACCATTAACACCGAACTGGTGCTGGCTGACCTGCAGACCCTGGAAAACGCTATTCCCCGCCTGGAAAAGGCCGTCAAAATCAAGAAGGGCGACCCTGCCCAGCTTGAGGAATACAAGAAGGCCCAGGCCGTACTGGAACAGGGCGACACCCTGATTTCTAAGTATGAAGAAGCCAAGATCGATATGGCCTTGCTCAAGGAGCTGAACCTGCTCACCTCCAAGCCCTTCATCTACGTCTTTAACTCGGACGAGGGCGTCCTCGCCTCTGAGGAAAAGCAGGCTGAACTGCGCGCCATGGTAGCCCCCGCTGAGGCCGTCTTCCTGGATGCCAAGCTTGAGGCCGACATGGTTGAGCTCTCTGAAGAAGAGGCCCGCGAAATGCTAGAGATGAGCGGTCAGGACGAGTCCGGCCTCGACAAGCTGGCCCGCGTCGGCTTCTCCACCCTGGGCCTGCAGACCTACCTGACCGCTGGCCCCAAGGAAACCCGCGCCTGGACCATCACCAAGGGCGACACCGCCCCCCAGGCTGCCGGCGTCATCCACACCGACTTTGAGCGCGGCTTCATCAAGGCCGAAGTTGTTTCCTTCTCTGACCTGGACGATGCCGGCTCCATGGCCGAGGCTAAGGCCCGCGGCAAGGTCCGCATGGAAGGCAAGGACTACATCATGCAGGACGGCGACGTGGTGGAGTTTAGATTTAACGTCTAGCATGTAGCCTTTAATGATTGAGTGGTCGGTAGCTCCATGGAGGGAGCTACCGGCCGCTTTTATAGAAAAGAAAAGCCCTATCTTTTCTCAGAAGCGGATAGGTAAACTGTGGGTATGAGCACTAGAAGTCTAAGCAGAGAAAGCCTAGAGCGCAGGTCTTTACTGCAAACCCACTGGCAGTCATTCACGGAGCTGCTGGAACGATACGGTGCCTATAATCCGCAGCTTTTCGGGTCGGTCGCCCGGGGCACTGCTGGCCCAGAGAGTGACTTAGATATTCTGGTAGAGATGGATCCCGCTGATGGTAACGTCTTGATGCGGGCAGCTGGTCTTATGGAGGAAACCCGTAACCTTTTGGGTACTCAGCGGGTCGATATATTTCCTCTTCAGCTCCTTAAAGATCAGGTTTCGCAGCAGGCCCTGACTGAGGCAGTACCTCTATGGCAAGACTAGTGAGCCAGCGCATCGAAGATATCTTGTGCGCTATCAGCAACTGTGAAGACTATGTTCAGCTCATCTCTTCAGACCCTCGTCTAACGAGGATGGGTGAGGACGCAATCGAACGGAATTTACAGATTATTGGTGATGCCGTAAAAACGCTCCCGGAGACCCTAATCGAAGCTTTTCCAGAGATTCCATGGCCACAGATTCGTGGCCTGCGAAACATACTGGTTCATGAGTATTTTGGAGTGGACATTGAGCTGGTTTTTGAAGTAGTTAGGATTTATCTCCCACCGCTAAAACACTGCCTAGAAAGCCTAGAGGTTCTTGAGCAGGACGGCGACGTGGTGGAGTTCCGCTTCAACGTCTAGCCTCCAAACCGGATCTTCCCTCGGAAAAGTGCAAGTGCCCCGCGTTAAGTGCGGGGCACTTGCACTTTTTCGATGGCGTCTTAGGTGCGTGTGCGGTGTGTCGTCTACCGCTCATAAGTATGCTTTTGGCACAATAGTGGGTACCAAGCTACCTGATGAAAGAAGGTTTATCATGAAAGCACGTCTAGCGTTCATCGCCGGTGTAGGTATCGGTTACGTGCTGGGTGCTCGCGCAGGCCGCGGCCAGTACGAAAAGATCAAGACCCAGGCTGCCAACGTCTGGAACGACCCCAAGGTGCAGAACGGCATCAAGACCGCCGAAGAAACCATCAAGGAACAGGCACCCGTCGTCGCCGAAAAGGCCAAGGAAGCAGCTGCGGCAGGTGCCGAAAAGGCTAAAGAAGCTGCCGCCGCAGGCACCGAGAAAGCCAAGGAAAAGGCTGAAGAGGTCAAGGACGCCCGCGCTGAAGCTAAGGCCGAAAAGGAAGCCGAGAAGGCCGATAAGAAGGCCCAGAAGCTGGCCGACGAGGCCCCTGCCGATGTTGTCTCAGACCCCGCTACCGACATGAACGACGAAGGTCCGGCAACTACCAAGTAAAGCCCCATTCTTTTAAGACTAAAACCTTCCGCTCTTCGACGCCCCGAAGAGCGGGAGGTTTTGTGCTTCTATCTGGGATAATGGGGAGCGACCTAGACACCACCTAACTTTTGGAGACCCCAATGTCTGATGCCCCCGCACCCGCCTGCCCCGCCTGCGCTGAAGAGTACTCCTACCAGCAGGGGGACCTCTGGGTCTGCCCCATGTGCGGCCACGAATGGGCTGAAACCGATGCCGCTGAGGCAGAAGAGACCGGCTCCAAGGTACTCGATGCAGTCGGCAACGAGCTGGTAGACGGCGATTCCGTCACCATCACTAAGGGCCTCAAGGTCAAGGGCGGTGCCGATATCAAGGCTGGCACCAAGGTGCGCGGTATCCGCCTGCTCGAAAGCCCCGTCAACGGCCACGATATTGAAGCTAAGGTTCCCGGCGCAGGCCAGATGTACCTCAAGTCCTCCGTCGTCAAGAAGAGCAACTAACCCCCTGAAAGCAGTGGCCCACTTATGAAATGGCTAGTGTGGGCGGTGGCTATCGCCGCCTACGTCTTCTCAATTATCAACCGCAGCTCCTTCTCGGCGCTGGGGGCCACTGCCCAAACCCACTTTGGGGTAGAGGCTACAGCTATTTCCCTCTTCATTATGCTGCAGCTGGTGGTCTATGCTAGCTGGCAGGTACCGGTGGGTGCCCTGCTTGACCGTAAGGGGGCGCCGGTGCTGATTGCCGGTGGCCTGACCCTCATGACGGCTGGCCAGTTTCTCCTGGCCCAGAGCGAGACCGTTCCCCTAGCCCTGCTGGCGCGTGTGCTGGTGGGTAGCGGAGACGCCTGTATCTTCGTCAGCTTGATTCGTCTGATTTCAGACTGGTTTACCCCTAAACAGATTCCGGTGGTCAACCAAATTAGCGCCAATATGGGTCAGATGGGTCAGCTGGTTGCCGTCACGCCCTTGGTCACCCTGGTGGGTGCCCTGGGCTGGCAGGGCGGCTTTACTGTTCTCGCCGCTATCGGTTCCTGCCTTCTGATCCTGGCCATATTTACGCTCAGGCCGGCTCCCGGTAGGGCTACCGTTGCCCAGGGGCTGGGCCGCCGGGCCCGGCGCGGACGGGGGAGCGCGTCCGCCCGGCGTCCGCTCCCTGACCAGGAAGAAGCCAACTGGGCCCGCACCGACCACCCCTACCCCGTCACAGACTCTCTACCTGTGCTACCCCCAGCAGGAAACCCAGGCTTTGTGGCATCAATCAGGCAGGTGCTGGCCTACCCCGGTGTGCGTCTGGCCTTTTGGGTGCACTATGTGACGGCCTCCATGATTTTCTCCATCATGCTACTGTGGGGCATGCCCTTCCTGACAGGGGGCCTGGGCTATAGCCTGGCCCTGGCCTCGGGCATCGTCAGCACAGTGGTAGCCTCCATCGTCATTGCCGGGTTCTTCACCGGCTCGATTCTCTCCCGCTTTTCTCCCTACCGGGTGCACATCGCGGTGGGCAGCAGCCTGCTCAACCTCAGCCTGTGGTCCCTCATCTTCTTCTGGCCCGGAATCGCCCCCACTGCCCTGGTATACGCTGCGGCTGTCACCCTGGGTATCAACGGCCCGGTGTCCATGGCGGCCTTTGAGGTAGTGCGTTCGCACGTGCACCAGCACCAGCGGGGCCTAGCCACGGGCATAGCCAATATGGGAGGCTTTGTAGGTGCCCTCACCATCGTGTTCCTCATAGGCCTGATTCTTGATAGCCTCGGTGCCGGCACCCCCGAAACCTACACCCTTGAGGCCTTCCGCTGGGCTATGGCCAGCCATATCCCGGTGATTCTGCTGGGCGTTCTTATGATTGCCCTGCTCTACCCCAAGGCCAAGCGGGCGCTGGCAGGCCGGGCGCAGGCGTCCTAGTTTCTCAGGGGCGGACGCCCGCCGCCCCTCCCAGCCGACAGGCAACAAACGCACGGGGAGGGGCACGGTATCTTGCCCACATTTTCCGGTTTTCACTGGGCAGGTGCTACTGCGGTCTTTAGAATTAAAAGCCGCACACCACGCCTTAACCTGTGAAGGAAACATGACCAGAAAATCAGTCGTCCTGTTCACTAGCCTTGCCCTGCTGGCCCTCACCGCCTGCCAGCAGGAAGAAGTGATTACCCGCGTTGACCCGCAGACCGCTTCGGCAAGCGCAAGTTCAGCATCGCCCAGCCCTACCCCCTCCGTTGAGGCGACCACCGCAACGCCCACTCCGGAGCCGACTCCCGAACCCACCACCGCAGAGCCGACCCCTGAGCCCACTCCCGAAGACCCCTTCCCGGGCACCGTTTTTGCCGAGAACGGCGTGACCTTCTTCGTCCCCCAGGACTACGTGCAGGACGCCACTCCCTCCCAGGCAGAAATCTTCACCTACCAGTTCACCCACTACCGTAGCGCCGAGGACGCCGCGGGCCGCTTTATGGTGGGCACCCCCTATAACGATGAGCAGGGGCGCAGCGCTGAGGAGATGGAGAAAGAAACCGTCGCCCGCCTTACCCCGGCCTGGTCTATCAACGAGACCGTTGAGACCATTAACTACACCCGCGAAGACGGTGTGCGTGTGATTCGCTCCGAGGTACGTTTTGCTTCGAGTAACGCCCCCGGCTACATCTTCACCCTGGATAACGGGCACGAGCTGATGCACGCCGCTATCTTGGTGGACGAGGCCAACCCTGACTTCGTAAAGAAGATTGAGGATTCTATCGGCTTCGCCTGGTAGCAGGTACCTTAGCCAGAAGCCTATACACACAGCGGGCGGAACCGGCACCGGTTCCGCCCGCTGTGGCGTTTAAAGAGTTTCGCTATAGGTTTGCCCCGCTTTTAGTTTTCTTCTGCGGTCTTTTCGGGGGTGTGCAACTCGCCCACACCCTCAGACAGGGCAATGAATTCGTCGATGTCTTCCTGGGTTGCATAGGGTACGGGGTGCACGAGCAGCTCGTTGATACTGGAGCGGAAGATGTAGCTGAGGTTGACCGGGTCTGAACCCTTGCCGCCGATAATGGCCTTGGTTGTTAGGCCATAGCTGAGCATGGTCAGCTGATTAGCCTGCACCTTGAGATCGGTTCCAGCCTTAATCTGCCCTGCTTGATCGAGCTGCACCAGCATGTCGTAAAAGAGGGTGCGGATGCGTTCGAGGCTGGTTACCGAAATCGATTTGATTTCGGGGGTAGAGCGTAGCTCGGCAACCATACCCAGTGTAATGCGGGAGACCGCACGGGAGCGGGGAGTGAGCGGAATGAAGTGCTCAAGTATCTTCACAGAATTGAGCACGTCCTGACCCTGCACCGACACAGCTCGCATACTGGCCTCGGTTTCCAGACCGATAAGTTCCAGGGCGTAGGTCACTAGCTCAACGCGGCTATCAAAGGAATGCCGCAGCGAACCGGTGGAAATACCAGCCTCAGCAGCCACATTGCGAATAGTGATGGCACTGACGCCGCGTTCATTCAGGAGCTTCCAAACAGCCTGCGAAATAACTTTCTTACGTTCAGCGTGGTCAATGAGCTTAGGCACTGAAGAACTCCTGACTGAAGTAGTCGAGATCCTGCTCTTCGGGGTAGGTGAAGATTTCCAGCAGGGTCTCAAAATGGGTGAGCATGGGGGCCATGAGCTCCTCGTCGCTGGCTTCCCCATCGGTCAGCAGGTAGAGACAGCTGATACCCCACAGCAGGGCTACCAACTTCTCAACCTCAAGGTCGATGTCGATATCGTCTCGCACAAAGCCCTGGGCCCGTAGCTGGCTGAGCAAGAAGCCATAGGCGTAGAGGAAGTCCTTTTCATGGGACTGCAGAATCTTGGCGATACCGGGAATCGTTGAGGCATCGGACAGCATGCCCGCAACCACGGTGATAAAGAGCTTGCCGTCTTCAGAGACGGGGGAGAGCTCGGTGAAGATTTCTTCGAGGCTGTAAATCAGCTCGTAGTTGAAGGCGCGGCTGGTGAGGGACCTAATGAAGCGCTTGCCTACATAGTCGAGAGAGAACTGCATCATCTCTTCGTGGGAGGGGAAGACATGGCGCAGGGAGCCTGTAGAGATGCCGGCTTCGGCGGCTACGGTTCGCACAGATACGCCGCGGACGCCTTCACGGGCGAGCACCGCCCAGACCGCCTGGGCGATTTCTTGTTTTCGTTCTTCGTGGTTGATGAGTTTTGGCACAGTTTTACTTTAGATGATGGTGTGGTTACAGGCGTCGCACCCTGTCTTTTTCGTGGGAGAACGCCTTTATGACGTGGTGCGGCGGGGTTTTATGACGCTAGGTAGGACGCCAGGTGCTCGCCGGTGAGGGTACCGGCGGCGGCGAGGGCAGTGGGGGTGCCCTCAAACACGATTGTACCGCCACCGTGGCCGGCCTCTGGGCCAACGTCAATAATATGGTCAGAATGGGCGATGACTGCCTGGTGGTGTTCGATGCAGAGCACGGTGGTTCCGGCATCGACCAGCTGGTCGAGCAGGGTGAGGAATTGCTGAATATCGGCCAGGTGTAGGCCGGTGGTGGGTTCGTCGAAGATGTAGATTCCGCCGGGTTCTGCCATGTGGGTGGCGAGTTTGATGCGCTGACGCTCGCCGCCGGAGAGGGTGGAGAGGGGCTGACCGAGGGTGATGTAGCCCAGGCCCACATCAACCAGGCGCTGCAGGATTTTGGTGGCGGCGGCCAGCTTGGTGTCTTTGGCGCTGAAGAAGGTGAGGGCATCGGCAGCAGAGAGGGCCAGAACGTCGCTGATGTTCTTGTCGCCCAGGCGGTATTCGAGTACGCCGGGGGAGAAGCGTTTTCCCTCGCAGGCCTCGCAGACGGCGGTGGATTTTTCCATGAAGCCCAGCTGGGTTTCAATTACGCCGGTGCCCTTACATTCGGGGCAGGCGCCCTCAGAGTTGGCTGAGAAGAGGGCGGGCTTGACCCCGTTAGCCTTGGCGAAGGCCTTGCGGATAGGTTCGAGTAAGCCTGTATAAGTAGCCGGGTTGGAACGGCGCGAGCCCTTGATAGGGGCCTGGTCGATGTAGATGATGCGCTCTTCGCTATCTGCCTGCTGTTCCAGGAGCTCGGTAATCAGGGAGGACTTGCCAGACCCGGCAACGCCGGTGAAGGTGGTCAGGACGCCGGTGGGCACGGCTACAGAAATATTTTTGAGGTTGTTGCGGGTTGCGTGAGCAACCTGCAGGGCCCCGGTAGCCGGGCGGACGGCGTTCTTAAGCCCCTGCCGGTCGTAGAAATGGCGGGAGGTGACGGTATCTGCCTGCTTGAGCCCCTCGAAGGCCCCAGCGTAGACCACGGTGCCGCCGGCGGAACCGGCGGCCGGGCCCATGTCGATAATGTGGTCGGCAATGGCGATGGTCTCGGGCTTATGCTCTACCACCAGCACGGTGTTGCCACGGTCGCGCAGGCGCAGCAGAAGCTCGTTCATTTTGGTGACGTCGTGGGGGTGCAGGCCCGCGGTGGGCTCGTCAAAGACATAGGTGACGTCGGGTGAGCGGGGAACCCAGGTGGCGTACCATCTTGGCGCGCTGGGCCTCACCGCCTGAGAGCGAGGAGGCAGAGCGGGAGAGGGCAATGTAGCCCAGGCCGATGGTGACCATAGAGTCGAGCAGGTGCTCCAGCGCAGCGAGTAGGGGAGCGACCTCGGGGATGTCCTGCTCACGCACCCAGGCGAGCAGGTCGGTAACCTGCATGTCGCAGAGCTCAGCAATGTTCACCCCGTTGACCTTTGACGCCAGAGCAGCTTGAGAAAGCCGGGTGCCACCGCAGTCGGGGCAGGGCACAAAAGTGACCGCCCGGTCAACAAAGGCACGGATATGGGGTTGCATGCCCTCCTTATCCTTGGAGAGCATAGACTTCTCAATGCGGGGTAGCAGACCCTCATAGGTCATATTGATGCCCGCAATTTTCATCTTGGTGGGCTCTTTATACAGGAAATCGGCACGCTGCTGCTCGGTGAAATCCTTGATCGGAATATCGGTGGGGTAGAGACCCGACTCCTTGTAGAGGCGGGCGGACCAGCCGCTGGTAGAGAAACCGGGGACCTTGAAGAAGCCCTCGTCCTCCATGGTGAGGTTCTCATCAAAGAGCTCGTTGAGGTCGATTTGGCTGGTGCGGCCTAGACCTTCACAGCGGTTACACATACCGCCGGTGCGGGAGAACGTGACGTGCTCGGCCTTGCCGTCGCCGACCTTGCGGGCACCGGTGCCCTGAACGGTTGCCTGGTTAAAAGAAAAAGCTGTAGGGGAGCCCAGATTGGGGGTACCCACGCGGGCAAAGAGCATACGGAGCATGGGTAGAGCATCGGTTGCGGTACCCACCGTCGAGCGCGGGTTAGCCCCCAGGCGCTCCTGATCGACGATAATCGCGCTGGTCAGACCCTCAATTGCATCGACATCGGGCCGATCCTGATGCGGCATAAAGCCCTGCACAAAAGCCGAATAGGTTTCGTTAATAAGACGCTGGGACTCAGCAGCCACCACACCAAAGGCCAAGGACGACTTACCCGACCCCGAAACACCGGTAAAGACCGTCAGACGGCGCTTAGGAATCTCAACCGAAACATTCTTGAGATTATTATTGCGGGCACCCGTAATACGAATCGTCTGATGGGAATCAGCGGCGTGAGCAGTAGACACGAAATCTCCCTAAAATGCGAAAGTTAGCTGCACACCAGTCTATCGAACCCCTCACCCCCGCTAAGACCCACGGTTCCCCGCACAGCGCAACACCTTGCACCACCCCGGTTGCCTACGCCACAATACAACTATGGCTACTACACATCTTGAAGGCAATGACGTACAAACCGTAGGCGACCTGCCCGCCGTAGGTTCCACAGCACCCGCATTCACCCTGGTGGGCACCGACCTCGACGCAGTCACCTCAGACTCATTCGAGGGTAAGAACCTGGTCCTCAACATCTTCCCCTCCATCGACACCGGCGTCTGCGCCACCTCCGTCCGCAAATTCAACGAAGAAGCATCCAAACTAGAGAACACCACCGTCGTGTGCATCTCCAAGGACCTCCCCTTCGCCCTGAGCCGCTTCTGCGGTGCCGAAGGCATTGAGAACGTTGTATCAGCGTCCGCCTTCCGCGACTCCTTCGGCGAAGACTACGGCATCACCATGGCAGACGGCCCCCTGGCCGGCCTGCTGGCCCGCTCCGTTGTGGTCATCAACGCCGCCGGTGAGGTCATCTACACCCAGCTGGTCGACGAAATCACCACCGAACCCGACTACGACGCAGCGCTCGCAGCACTCTAAAACCAACATCACTTACGCGGTGGGTATATCCCTTCCGCCTGCTGACCCTCTCCCAGCTCGCGCTGGGGCGCTCGTCGCCCTCTAAAACAGAGACACCGCGCAATAAATTAGCGCAGCAAACATACTCTCGCCGACTGACCCTCTCGCTCCTCGCCTAGAGGCTCGTCGCGATTCACGCCAGACCCAGCCAGTCGGCTCCGAGTATGTTTGCTGCGCTTTTTGGTAGGTACCTCTTGGCGGTATGTCCTTAGAAGACCCAGTTAGCGAGCACGACGCAGGTTGCCGTGCCCGCAATCAAAGAAAGGGCTAGGTTTCGGCGCCAAAGATGCAGGACTACGGTGACCACAATACCCGCGAGGTAGGGCAGGGCCGTCTCGCGGGAAGAGTAGTCGATTTCTGCCAGCACGTAGAAGCCCAGGCAGATAATGGCTCCTATGGGCAGCCAGGCGGCAAGGTTGGCCACCAAGGCTGAACCCTTGAGCACGGACTTCACCCCAAAGGGCATCAGCCGCAGGGCAAAGGTGATGCCGGCTGCCAGGAAGATAGCTGAGAGAATGTAGCCGGTGCTAGGCATGCGGGGCCTCCTGGGGCGAAACACCCTGACGCTGGGTGGTCAGGTGACGGATGACGAGTAGGGCTACCAGGGTCAGCAGTGAAACCAGCAGCATAGAATGCGGGGCAAGGACGATGGCCGTCAGCGAGGCAGCTACCGCAAGGGACGCTGTGATTCGGTCCTTGACCGCCCGGTAGGCGTCGATAGAGAGCACCAGGAACATACCGGTCATCACGAAGTCAACGCCCTCTAAATGGGAGAGAAAAGTGGCTCCTAGAATCACGCCCAGGGTGGAGCCGCCCCACCAGGAGAGCCAGAGCACCACAGAAACCGTCATGATGCGGGAGCTACGAAAATTCTGCGACCCCGGGGCGGTATTCAGGGCGTAGGCTTCGTCGCAGAGCATATACACAGCCAGGGCCTTAGCTAGGTTCCCCTTGACGTTCTGCAGGGGATAGGAGATTCCGTAAACCAGGTGCCGGGCGTTCATCAGCAGTGTCGTAGAAGCAACCAGGCTCAGCGGCGCAGCGGCGGCAATCATGCCCACCAGCAGGAACTCCACCGACCCGGCAAAGACAATAGCTGAGAGAGCCGGGGCAACCCACCAGGGTAGGCCCACCGAAGCGACCAGCACGCCCAAGCCCATGCCCATGACCACAAAGCCGATGCAGAGAACACCGGCTACGCGTAGGCCTTCCTTGAAACCGCTCTCGCCGGGGAGCTGGCTGATGTGTTCCCCTGTAATGGGAGCGGACGCCGTCGCCCCGCTGGCGGGGCCCGGCAGGTTGGCGGGGGTAGAAGGCGCTGAGAGCTGACCTGTATCTGGGCTGGTGTGGTGCATAGCCATAAGTTTAGATAAAACTAGAGGAACTCCAATTTTCTGATCAGCATGTAACTGCTTGCCTCCTCAGAAATAAAACCCGTGCTGGCGCCGTTACCCGGGTACCGGCGTCCGCGCCTCACCCCGAGAGAAAGAAGCACCATGACCAACACCACCCGCACCGAAGACCCCAACTACCGCGCCGTCACCGTTGAGCGCGTCGCCTCCCGCCACTACCGCGCCACCAACGCCAAGGGCGACACCCTCGACTTCGGCCAGGGCGAAGGCCTGCTCACCCCGGTTGAACTGCTCCTAGCCGCAATTGCAGGCTGCTCCGCCATCGACGTCGATGTGGTCACCGGCCGCAAATCAGAACCCGAAACCTTCACTGTGCACTCCTCCGGCCTGCGCAAGGTTGACGAGAACAAGGCCGTTAGCCTCGATGACATCGAAGTCAGCTTCAACGTGCGCTTCCCCGCCACCGACGAGGGCGAAAAAGCCCGTTCCATGGTCGATCGCCTAATCAAACTCTCCGCCGAAAAAGACTGCACCGTCTCCCGCACCGTCGAACACGGCGCGTCCGTCACCTTCATCAACGAAGATAAGCAGAGCTAAATCACGCTACCCGCCCGGGGGTGCAGGGCGCTCGCGGTGGTAATCTAAAGTTTGTCTTATGCCCCCTAAGCAAAACTGTTGGGGGCTCATTACCACCGAAAGTAGCAGCACACTATGTCTACTGAAGCGCAGTCTGCACCCACCGGGCAGACCAAAGAAGAGCTCAAGCGCGGCCTCGCCAGCCGCCACCTCTCCATGATCGCCATCGGCGGCGCCATTGGCACCGGCCTCTTTGTTGCCTCCGGCTCCACCATCGCTGAAGCCGGCCCCGGCGGCGCCCTGCTGGCCTACGCCCTGATCGGCATCATGGTGCTGCTCCTCATGCAGTCCCTGGGCGAAATGGCAGCAAACCTGCCCGTTGCAGGCTCCTTCCAGACCTTCGCCTCCCGCTACGTCTCAGACTCCTTCGGCTTCGCCATGGGCTGGAACTACTGGTTCAACTGGGCCATTACCGTAGCTGCTGAGCTGGTGGCTGCCGGCGTCATCATGTCCTACTGGCTGCCGGACGTCCCCGGCTGGATCTGGGCTGGTGTCTTCCTGGCCATTATCCTGGGCATCAATGTGCTTTCGGCCCGCTCCTACGGCGAGTCCGAGTTCTGGCTGGCTACCATCAAGGTGGTCACCGTGATCGTCTTCCTGATCGCTGGCGTCGCCATGATTTTCGGTATTCTGGGCAACCACGACAACGGTTTTTCCAACTGGACCGACGGTGAAGCACCCTTCAAGGGCGGCTTCCTCTCTATCCTGGCTATCTTCATGGTCGCCGGTTTCTCCTTCCAGGGCACCGAAATGATCGGTGTGGCCGCCGGTGAATCCGAGAACCCCCGCCGCGATGTGCCCCGAGCCCTCAAGAGCGTTTTCTGGCGCATCATGCTCTTCTACATCGGTGCTATCGCTATTATCGGTACCCTGATTCCCTACACCAGCCCCAACCTGCTGCGTGCGGACGCCACCGATATCGCCTACTCACCCTTCACCATGGTTTTTGAGAACCTGGGTATTGCATTTGCCGCTTCGGTGATGAACGCCGTCATTCTGACCGCGATTCTCTCTGCCGGTAACTCGGGCCTCTATGTCTCATCCCGTATGCTCTACGCTCTGGCTCTTGAGGGGCGCGCTCCTAAGATTTTTGCCCGCGTGAACTCCCGCGGTATCCCCATGCCCGCTCTGCTGATGACCGCCGCTATCGGCCTCTTCGGTTTCGTCTCAGCTATCGTGGGCGAGGGCTCGGCCTACACCTGGCTGATCAATATCTCCGGTCTGTCGGGCTTCATCACATGGGTGGGCGTGGCTATCTGCCACTACCGCTTCCGCCGCGCGTACGTTGCCCAGGGCAACGATGTTAATGATTTGCCCTACAAGGCCCCTCTCTTCCCGATTGGCCCCATCGTTGCGCTGCTGATGTGCCTGCTGGTGATTGCCGGCCAGAACTACAACGCTATCTTCGCTGGTCACTGGTTCGAGGTTGTCTCGGCCTATATCGGTCTGCCCATCATTATTGGTGTGTGGCTGGTGCACAAGCTGGTGACCGGTTCAA
Source organism: Rothia nasimurium (assembly GCF_042660305.1). NCBI lineage: Bacteria > Bacillati > Actinomycetota > Actinomycetes > Micrococcales > Micrococcaceae > Rothia > Rothia nasimurium. The sequence goes on along the minus strand of NZ_JBHSTW010000026.1, from coordinate 1,091 downwards.
AGACTATCCCGCTCAAGGACGTGGATGTCTCTGGCCTCGAGGTCTCAGGCAAGTAAGTTACTTGTGAGGAACAGGGAGGGCACCGGGGTTTCCGGGGCCCTCCCCTTTTGTATACCTAGGTGCATTGACTCCGGTTTGTACCAGCCCCTGCCCACTTTGAGACTGATTTCTGAACACTGCGTGGTACAAAGTCGTCTGGTCAGGATGCGGACGCCTGTGAGCGGGGGAGTGCGCCGGGCTAGAATGGTGTGGTTTGGTTTTGTTCTCTTGTACGTGTTCTGGGTTGAAAGGTGTGGCCGCGTGGCTAAGCTCTATTTCCGTTTTGGTGCCATGAATTCGGGTAAGTCGACTGCGCTGCTGCAGGCTGCCCATAACTATGAGGAGCGGGGCCAGCGCGTGCTGTTGGCTAAGCCGCAGGTTGATACCAAGGGTGATACCGAGATTGTGTCTCGTCTGGGCGTGACTCGCCAGGCTGATTTTTTGGTGGGGGCGGACGACTCGGTGCGCGAGCTCTTCCACGCTGCTGCTGAGCCTAATGCCGATGACGACCGCATGCACTGGCATCTGCCCGTCTCCTGCCTGCTGGTGGATGAGGCCCAGTTTCTGACCGCTGAGCAGGTGGATGACCTGATGCGGATTGCGGTGGTAGAGAACGTGCCGGTGATGTGTTACGGCATTCGTACGGACTTTAGGACGCGGGCCTTCCCAGGCTCTGCCCGCCTGCTGGAGATTGCCCATACGCTGGAAGAGCTCAAGACTATTTGCCGGTGCGGACGGAAGGCGCTCTTTAACGGCCGTACTGTTGATGGAAAGTTTGTTTTTGCCGGTGACCAGGTGGCCATTGACGGTGTGCATGTGGGCTACGAGTCGCTCTGCCCCACCTGCTACCTGGAGGAATCGGGCGGCAAGCTCTACCAGTAGCAGATGATGCATCTGTGCTGAGGGAGCTATTCTACCTGCAAATATTACCTAGCTTTAGCAAATACCTTAAATTCTGAAAATATTTCAAAGAGGCTTATTCAAAAGTAGACACGCACCCCACCCCCACCAACTAGACAACGGCCCCACCCGCGGCAAAAATATGAGCGTTA
>NZ_JBHSTW010000025.1:113860-122906 GCF_042660305.1 Rothia nasimurium | reverse complement strand
TGAGCTTCGTGCTCGCATAGGAGATGCTCCCCATTAGTTGGTGACTGTTTTTTAGTAGTCCAACTTATGGGGAGCAGTTCAGATTGCGGGCCTGGGCTGCTTTTATGTGCTTGTTTTTCTGTGGGGCTGTCTCAGACGGCTTTGATCTTGCCTAGTCGTTCTTGATCTGGGGCAGCATACCTGTGTTGGTGTCGGGGGAGGGAACCTCGGCGGACGGCATGCGGGTTCGTGCCCTGCGCTGGGTGAGCAGGGAGTCGGTGATGAAGAAGGCCGCAGCGACCCACACCAGCACGAAGCCTGCCCAGCGGCCTGCTGAGAGGTGTTCCTGGGTCACGAACAGGGCAACGAGGAACTGAATGGTGGGGCCAACGTACTGCACCATGCCCAGCACAGAGAGCGGGACGCGGGCAGCGGCTCCCGCAAAGAGAAGCAGGGGCACTGCCGTGAGGACGCCGCTGGCTACCAGAATCCAGAAATGGGCCGGGCCTTCTGTCAGCAGGGTAAGCTGACCGCTGTGCGCAAAGTACCACATCAGCACAGCTGCCAGCGGGGTTAGGAGCAGGGTCTCCATGGTCAAAGAGACCAGGGCGGGCACTGCCCCGATTCGTTTCTTGACCAGCCCGTAGAAACCGAAAGTGAAAGCCAACCCCAAACCCAGCCAGGGTACAGAGCCGTAAAAGACCACCATCACCAGCACCGCGAGAGCAGCAACACCGATACCGGCCCACTGGAGGGGGCGCAGGCGCTCACCCAGGAAGACGACGCCTAGGGCGACCGAGACAATGGGGTTGATGTAGTAGCCCAGGGAGGCTTCCATGACGTTGTTACTGGTGGTGGCAATGACGTAGAGCAGCCAGTTGCCGAAGATAAGCAAGCTAGCGACCAGTAGAAGGCCGACCTGGCGCAGGTTACCTAGCACCGTCAGCAGGTTTTTGACCTGCCGGGTGAGCGGGAGCAGGGCTAAACAGAAGACCAGCGAAAAGAGCACCCGGCCCGCCACGATTTCTAGGGGAGTGGCTGGTGCTGTCAGCATGAAGTAGAGGGGGAAGAGCCCCCAGATCAGGTAGCAGAAAAAGGCGTAGAGGCCGCCTACTACCTGCTCATTTTTGGCTGTGCTCACCGCTGTCTTCCTCGTGCTTCTCTCGGTGGTGGGGTCTTGTGGTGGTGGGCGCCTGCAGCCCGCAGCGAGGCGGGCCGCAGGCGCTACGAGAAAGTGGCTACCCGGGGTAGACCGGGTAGCCACTGACAGGTGCTCTATGCGAGGGCCTAGAGGCCGAAGAAGCGGCTGAAGAAGCCCTTCTTTTCTTCCTTAGGCTTGGGCTTGGTCGCAGCTTCTGCGCGCTCAGCCTCAAGGTCGGGGGCCTGGCCAGCCAGGCGAATCTCTGAGGCGGGGCGGGCAGGCTCTTCAACCTGCTCGTAACCGGCAGGAGCCTGATCGGTCTCAGCTTCTTCGATAACCTGCTCGGCGGCAATAGAGGACGCTGCGGGCTCTTCTACCTGAGTATGCTCATCGCGCACGATGTCCTCGTCGGCGATAGCGCTGGTGGTGACGCGGCCGGGGCGGGCGTCCTCGGCAGGCTCGCGGTCGTAGGGCTGCTCGGCGTTGGGGTAGACGCGGTCGGTGGTGATGGTACCTTCGACCTCTTCCTCGCGGGCGGCCTCTTCGGCACGTTCCTTCTCGCGGCGCTCAGCTTCAGCGGCTTCAGCTGCGGCACGCTCTTCAGCGGCAGCGATTTCAGCCTCGCGAGCTTCGATGGCGGCCTGTTCAGCGGCCAGGGCTTCAGCCTCGGCTGCGCGGGCAGCTTCGGCGCGGGCTTCGTCTTCGCGGGCAGCTTCTTCAGCGGCCAGGCGGTTAGCCTCTTCGCGGGCTGCGATCTGGGTAGCGGCCTCCTGGGCTGCTACAGCTTCGATGCCCTGACGCTCAGCAGCAAGCTGCTCACGCAGATCACGGGCGCTCCGAGCCAGGCGGGCCAGCTCGTCGGCCCCAGCCTGGGGCTCAGCAGCCTCGATACCCGAGATCTTGCCGTTGTCGAACCAGAGGCGCAGGGCGCCGTCCGATGCGGTGATGACAGCGGTTGCCTCGGTGTCCCAGGCAATGTGGGCACCGCGCAGCTTGGCGTAGGAGTCTACGGCGCGCAGGTGGTTCACGGCGGTGCCGGTCTGCAGGGCCTGGGCCATGACCTGGCCCATGCGGTTAACGGTGGGGGCCTCAAGTTCAAGCTGGCTGCCATCGAGCAGAATCCAGGCGCGGACGCCCGCCCCGGCGGTTACGGGGTAGTGGGCGTAGATGCCGGTCAGGGCCTTGGAGGCCAGGGTTAGCTTGCGGGCTAGGCCCGAGTCGAGGGGGAGCTCGTCGGTGGTGAGCTCAGAGATGCTGTGCTTCGCTCCGCCTTCACGCGCCTGGATTGCTGCCGAAACGACGCGGTCGGGGAAGTGACCGAGCTCCTGCCAGGACCAGATCCAGGAACCGCGGTTCTCAGATTCGGTGCCCAGCAGGTAGGGGGTGAGGCTTACGGAAGCATCAGACTGGAGGGTGAATGACGGTGCAGAGAAGTCCACCGTCCATTCTGCGCCGCCGCTGATTTCAGCAAGACGGGCCTGGTACTCGGTGGAGATAAAGATTGAATCGTCAATCAGATCCTGCAGTGTAGTAGTCATACGGTCAAGGCTAGCAACTCTTGCGGTGCTCCCGCACCTTTTTGCCGCGGTAAGAGCTTGAATTTCTGACATATTCAGCTACCTTCCTGCAACTGGGGGTGAATCACTCAGTGAGAAGGGCGGTGTACTCTGCCCCGGGGTGGGGAGTTTCTTGGTTTAATAGGGGAGATAACTCGCACCCTGTGGCCCTGCTAAGTGTGTAGCGCCGCGCAGGGTTTTGCTTCGCCCAAACCTTCAGGAACAGTATGTCGCCCTCTTCGCCCCGTTACACCGAGATTGAACGCCCCGCTATGGTGCAAGATGCCCTGAACGCTATCGGTAGCTGGATGCTGGATACGGTCAAGGTTGAACCCGGCTGGAATGAGCTGGTGCTCGATATCAAGCCCCTGTCTGAGACCGTTTTTGTGCGTATTACCGAATCACGCGATGAACAGGACTATGTGGGTACCGTGGGCCCGGTGAAGTCAGATAGCCCGGTGCTGCCCGCTATCGAACAGCTGCAGCACGCCTCTTTCGTTGAGGGGGAGGGCACCTGGTTCACCGCTTCTGTGGTGATTACCGCCAGCAACTGGCCTGAGCCCCAGTACCAGATTGGGGCCTCCTACGACCGTGCCCACGAGCCGGTGGACTGGAAGGGCGAGGGCCGCCTGAGCGCCCGCGATATCCGCGCCCACTTTGAGCTTTTCCCCCGCGACCCCGAGCATGTGCCTGACTGGGCCGCTGTGCGTTTGGCAGGACGCCGGGGCGCAGGTTTTGCTGAGCCCGGCGGGGAAGGGGGCCTGCCGGTAGGCCCCGTTAACCGCTACCTGACCGAGGCCCTGGCAGGCTTTGCAGCCGCCAGGAGCGAGCAGTCCTTGGCGAACGTCGTCCGTACCGCCATGGGCGGTAACCTGCTGATGGACATCAGTCAGAGTACCGTCACACCCGATGGCACCCCCCAGCTCAACTACCAGGTGCTTCGCCTGGCCAACGGCATGCGGGCCCTGACCGCCTACACGGCAACAGAACCGGCTCAAGCCTACTCGAGACAGGTGCTGAACGAACCCCACCCCCGCCTGGTGGTGGAACACGCCATGAAGGTTTTCTTGCAGGTAGCCCACGACGACAGCATCGACGTGCTGGTGCTTGACCCCGGTAGCGACCACGAATGCTTCATCGAAAAGGCCCAGATTCAGTGGGTGCTTGGATCCCCGCACAACATGCCTGCCCAACGTGCCCTCATTGAGGAAAACATGCATGATTTGCTCATGTCCCTTACTGCACCAGCCTCGGTGCTTCTTCTGGGTGTTCGGGCAGACGACCCGGCAGGTCGTCCCGTTATTCTCAAGAAGGATGACGAGAGCGAAGAAAATGTGGCCCTGGTCTTCACAACGGCTGCCGAGGTAGCAGCTCTAGACCCAACCCTGGTAGTTCGTAGCGCCCCGGCACTTGAGGCCCTCAAACTCTTTGCCGCAGGTGACGGTAGCGCTGTACGTATTAACGCACTGGCACCCCACGCCACCCTACCCATGGAACAGGTACGCCAGCTCATTTCAGTAGTAGAATCACAGTAACCCCCAGCCTTTACCCAGGAGTTCCCCCATGACCGGTGCCCTGCGCACGCTCGGCCTTACTGCGGCTCGTCATGCCCGCACCACCATCGTGCTGTGGCTGGTGCTATTGACCCTAGCCGGGGTGGGGGCGCTGACCCTAGCACGAGGTGCGACAGCCAGTTACACCATGCCGGGGGCCTCCTTTGAGGCGGTTCGGGAAGACTTGCAGGCCAAGATACCCGATAACGGTATTTCCAGCGGCTATGTAGTGCTTGAGGCCAACGGGGGATTTACCGACACCCAGAAGCAGGCTATCGCTCAGGCCGTCACCACCATTGATAAGCTACCCGAAGTCGCCGGATCCCTCGACCCATTCATAGCGGCGGATGCGGTGAGACAGACCTCCGTCCAGCTGGAGGACGCTAAAGCCCAGCTGGAACAGGCCAAAACCCAGATCGATGAGGGTCAAGCCCAGCTGGACGCTGCGAAAGCTGCCTTACCCCAGGGGCTCAGCCAGGAAGAAATCGCCGCTCTTGCCCCCGATCTGGCAGCCCAGGAAGCTACCCTAGCTGAAGCCCGCACCACCCTGCGCGCGAACCAGGATAAGGTCGATGCCGCCCAGCGTGAGCTTGACGCGGCAGCCGATGCCAACATGGTGAGCGAAGACGGCACCGCGGCCATCGTCAATATTGCCTTCAACCAGGACACCAACTCCCTACCCACCTCGGTACGGGAAGAAGTCTTTAGCACCTTTGATACGCTCAAAGACACCGGCCTGACCGTCAACTACAGCTACGAACTCGACCAGGACGTCAGTGACGTCTTTGGCATCTCAGAAATTATTGGCCTGGTCGTGGCCTTTATCGTCCTGCTGATTACCCTGGGGGCGGTAGTCGCCGCCGGTCTACCCCTGGTGCTTGCCTTGATTGGAGCCGGTACCGCCGTTGCCCTGGTCTACACCAGCACCGCCTTTATCGGCATGACCGCAACCGACCCCGTCCTCGCCCTCATGCTGGGCCTGGGCGTCGGCATCGATTATGCCCTGCTGATTCTCTACCGCTTCCGCGAAGAACTGCGCGACGGCGCCGACGTGCTCGATGCGGTAGGCACCGCCAACTCGACCGCGGGCCACTCCGTGCTCTTTGCCGGCATGACCAACATCATCGCCCTCTCAGCCCTCTGCCTCACCGGCCTGCCCTTCCTGGCCATCATGGGCTTTGCCGGGGCCTTCGCCGTAGCCCTGGTCGTGGCTTCCTCCCTGACCCTGGTACCGGCTGTCCTGAGCCTGCTGGGCACCCGCCTGCTGACCCGTGCCCAGCGAGAAGAACTCACCCAGCTCAACCTGGCCCGCACCCAGGAAATCCAGGTACCCCGCAACCGCCGCGAAGCCTTCGCCGAAATCGAAGCGGCCTACAAGGGCTGGGGCGGCTTCGTCACCCGCCACCCCTTCGCCATGACCTTCGTAGCGGTAGCCGTGCTGGTACTGGCTATCATTCCCACCACCTCCCTCCGCTTGGGCCTGCCCGACGGTTCCTACCAGGCCACCGACTCAACCTCTTACCAGGCCTACCAGACTATCTCCGAAAAGTTCGGTGAAGGCGTCAACGGCCCCATCATCGCGGGCCTGACCCTCACCGTCCCCGGCGACGAAGCCCGCCTGCGCGACGTAGCCCTTGACGTGGCCGACCGCCTCAAAAACAACAAAATTGAAAGTGTCGCCATCGTCGCTACCAGTGACGACAACGCTACCGCCATCCTGGCCTTCTTCCCCACCGAAGGGCCCTCGGCAGACAGCACCCTCGCCACCGTTCACTCCATGAACGACAAGCTCGAAGCCACCGAAAAAGCCACCGCAACCACTATCGGCCTGACCGGCTCTACCGTGGCTAACATCGAGATTTCAGAGCGTATCTCAAGCTCTATCCCGCTCTACCTCGGGGTGATGATTGCCCTCTGCCTGGTGCTCATGGCCTTTGTCTTCCGCTCCATCATCGTGCCGGTCATGGCCACCATCGGCTTCCTGCTCTCCACCCTGGCCTCCTTCGGCGCCGTCGTCGCCGTCTACCAGTGGGGCTGGCTCGCCGACATCTTCGGCGTCACCCAGCCCGGCCCCATCCTGGCCTTCCTGCCCATCCTGCTGATCGGCATCCTCTTCGGCCTCTCGGTGGACTACCAAATCTTCATCGTCTCGGGCATGCGAGATGCCCACCGTCAGGGCCACTCGGCAGGCGACGCCGTTGTGCTGGGGTACAAGCAGGGCGGGGCCGTTGTGACCGCCTGCGGCGTCATCATGGTCGCCGTTTTCGCAGGCTTCATCTTCTCCCACCTCACCGCCGTGCGCCCCATCGGCTTCGCCCTGGCCCTGGGCGTTGCTATGGACGCCTTCCTGATCCGCACCACCTTCATCCCGGCCACCATGTACCTGCTGGGCGAAGCAGCCTGGTGGTGGCCCTTTGAGAAGAAGGAACGCGACGAAGAAGACGCCCCCAAGCACATCGCCGAATAAAGCGCGCTGCCTAATACGGCACAGCGCCGGGGCCTCGCTCCATATGCCTGCAGCACATAAAGCCGCCCCCGACGTCCTTGACTATCAGGACGCCGGGGGCGGCTTTCTTGCGAAAAGCTAGGCTTTACCGCAGACCTTAGGCGGTCTGGGGAGTGGGCTCGTTGCTCTTCTCGTTGTTGTGCTTGTAGGCTTCACGCACGCGGGCGCCCAGCTCTTCGTGGACTGAATCCCAGTACTTGAAGGCACGCTCACGAATCTCGTCAGAGACAACAGCGCCAACGTGACCCGCGATGTTCTCAACCAGACGGGCCTTAGCGGCATCGTCCATGACATCGGCGTAGAGGGTGCGGGCCTGGCCGAAGTCGTCGTCCTCAGCGTGCAGGGTGGCAGCAGCGCGAACCAGGGCGCCATCAGCTTCCCAAGAACCCTCACCGGCGCGGGCAGCGTCAGCGTGGGGGCCACCGAAGGTGTTGGGGGCATAGACGGGGGTATCGGGGCTGTTGAAGGTGTAGCGCATAGCGCCGTCCTGGCTGTAGTTGTTCACTTCAGCGTTCTTCGCGTAGTTGACGGGCAGGTCAGCGAAGTTGGTGCCTACACGGTAACGGTGTGCATCGGGGTAGGAGAAGATGCGGCCCAGCAACATCTTGTCGGGGGAGGCTGCGATACCCGGAACAAAGTTGGAGGGTGAGAAGGTAGCCTGCTCAATCTGAGCGAAGAAGTTCTCGGGGTTCTTGTTCAGGGTCATCTTACCCACCTTGATCAGGGGGTAATCTGCGTGGGGCCAGACCTTGGTCAGGTCGAAGGGGTTGAAGCGGTAGGTCTTGGCGTCCTCGTAGGGCATGACCTGAACGTAGAGAGTCCATGAGGGGAACTCGCCGCGCTCGATAGCCTCGTAGAGGTCCTGACGGTGGTAGTCAGCGTTTTCGCCAGCGATACGCTCAGCGTCAGCACCGGTCAGGAAGTCGTTGCCCTGGTCGGTCTTGAAGTGGTACTTGACCCAGAAACGCTCACCTTCGGCGTTAATCCACTGGTAGGTGTGTGAACCGAAGCCGTCCATGTGGCGCAGAGTAGCGGGGATGCCGCGGTCACCCATGAGCCAGGTTACCTGGTGGGCTGACTCGGTGCGCAGGCTCCAGAAGTCCCACTGCATGTCGTTGTTGCGCAGGCCGTTGCCGGGCAGACGCTTCTGGGAGTGGATGAAGTCGGGGAACTTGATGGCGTCGCGGATGAAGAAGACGGGGGTGTTGTTACCGACCAGGTCGTAGTTACCCTCGGTGGTGTAGAACTTGACCGCAAAACCGCGGGGGTCGCGCCAGGTGTCGGGTGAACCCTGCTCACCTGCAACGGTGGAGAAGCGAATCAGCATCTCGGTGGATACACCGGGCTGGAAGAGGGCTGCACGGGTGTACTTGGAGACGTCCTCAGTGGTCTCAAAGACGCCGAAAGCGCCGGTGCCCTTAGCATGGACGACGCGCTCGGGGACGCGTTCGCGGTTGAACTGGGCTAGCTTTTCGACGGTGTAGGCATCGTGCAGGACGATGGGGCCGTCGGCACCTACGGTCAGGGAGTTGTTGTCTGAGGCAACGGGGGCACCCTGGGTAGTGGTGGTAAATGAACCGGGCTTAATCGGGTTGTTCATTTTTCCTATCTTTCCTGTGTGGGATTGTTGTCTGCCAGCTTCTAGGTGTGGTTCTAGGGGGCAGGCAGGGGTACTGGCGCTCTGCCTTGGTCAGCTAGTGCCTGCTGGGCAGCTGCCTCTTGGGCGAGGGCCACTTCTTTTTCGTCGGTTTTTTGGCAGTCTGCACAGATGCCTCGGTAGAGGACGTCGGCGCTGAGCAGGGCCATGCCATGAAAATCACTGGGGGTCAGGCAGGGGGCGGAGCCGACGGCGCAATCCACGTCCTGCACCTTGCCGCAGCGAATGCAGTAGGCGTGGTGGTGGTTGTCGCCGGTGCGGGTCTCGTAGATTCCAGCTGATCCCGGTGGCTCGAACTTGCGGAGCATATTGATGTCGGTGAGGTCGGTGAGGACAACGTAAACCGACTGGACGGTGATACCCGGCAGCTCCTGACGGACGGCGGTGACAATGGCTTCTGCGCTGGAGTGAGGGTTATCGTGTACAGCGGTAAGGACGGCCAGGCGTTGCTTGGTAACGCGGCGACCCTTGGCTCGGAGCTGGGCCGACCAGGCTTCGTGGTGGGCGCTGGCGGGAGTTTCGGCACTGCCGGGGATGTGATGGCAGGCCTGGGTTCCGGGGGTGCTCCTTAGTGACATCATGTCACCATACTAGCCTTATTGTGAGTATTTCACAATAAGCTAGAGGTCTGCCAAGCCGTGAGCTACCGGGCAA
>NZ_JBHSTW010000025.1:0-113772 GCF_042660305.1 Rothia nasimurium | reverse complement strand
GGGGGGGGGGGGGGAGTTAAAAGTTTTTCCATTTTTTGCGTCATAAAACGGACCCTGGCGACTCTATTATCTATGACAGCCTAAAGCTGTCGGGTGTGCCACCGGTTTTTCATGATCGGCTTGGTGGCGCACCGCCCCAGCTGCTATGGGAAGTAGCTGGGGGCATAAGGGAAATAACTTGTGCCTGCCAATCGTGGGGATTAGGTGAGCACAAGGGCACCTGCCGCCGGGACTAGGGGAAACGCCCCGGTAGTCAAAGTGCCAACACCGTGATGTGTTCGGGGTGTAGGGTCGCTGCTGCTGGAACTTATCGAGCGGCTCTACACACCGCACTCACACAAACCGCCACTCACAGGGCCGTTCGCGGGTTCTGTGCTGGGGCAAACAGATATAACTTCATACACTTCAGACGCTTTCGCAGGCGCTGAGACACCAAGTGCCAACACTGTTCGTGGGTGGTGGCGCGCAGGCTAGACAGGCCACCACCGGCTGATGGCCCCTCCTCGGGGAGGGGAGCCATCAGCAGCAACAGAGGGTAGAGAGACTGATGCCACTTTACTGCTAGGGGCGGCACAGCCCGGCTCCTTACACTGCCTAAGGGGCCGGGCTGTCTTGCTTCTTTTCATAAACTACTGCATGAGCAGCTTAATCCCGATAGACTAGTAGAATACCCCCCACTACTCTAAGCTAGGGGTAACTCGCATAAACCCAGGGATTTTCATGCAATCACATAAGACCGCGCAACCGGCTAGCGGCGGCCCCACCGATGAGCTACTGCTCATGGATGTCCGCGAAGGCAAGCTTGATTCGTTCGGCGTTCTGTATGAACGTTACGTGTCGATGGCTCGTGCCATCGCCTACAAGCACACCTCTAACAAGACCCTTTCAGAAGACATCGTCTCCGGAGCCTTTGTGCGTGTGCTCCAGGCCCTCAAAAACGGCAAGGGCCCCCGAACCTTTATGGGGGGCTACCTAGCTACCACTATTGCCCACCTGGCAGCAGAAAACGGTCTCATCGCTCAAAAAGAAGTTCCCAGCCAAGAAGAACACCTAGAATTAATGGGTTCGCTGGACGAGACCGTCCTAAAATTACATGAATCAGATGAGCTCATTACCGCCTTTACCGGCCTGCCGGAACGCTGGCAGACCGTGCTCTGGATGACCGAGGTTGAAGATAAAAAGCCTCGCGAAGTCGCCCAAACCATGAATCTTTCTGCCAATGCTGTCTCGGCTCTGGCGGCCCGCGCCCGAGAAAGCCTGCGCGAAGGTTTCCTGCGGGCCCACCAGAATGCGCCGAAGACCGATGAATGTGCCCAGTACTCACCCCATCTAAGTTCTATGGTGCGCGGCTCTTTGACCAAGAAACGTAGTGAAGCCCTGCGACTGCACCTATCGGTCTGCTCCTACTGCACTTCAGAATACTTGGCCCTGGCCGGTATTAATAAGTCCATGCGGGTTTGGGTTTTCCCAGTCTTGGCAGGCCTGGTTCCCGTCCTCACCGACGGCTCGAAAGTCTTGCTGCCTTTCCTGGCCGGTGGTGTGGCTGGTGGCGCCGCCGCTGGTGCCGGCGCCCAGGGTGGCCTTTTCTCAGGTTTTGGGGGCGGACGCTGGACGCCCGGCAGCCAGGCCCTGGCAGGTGCCGCTGCGGTCGTGACCGCTATCGGTGCTGTGGCCGGTGGCATGGCCCTGGTCAATAATTCTTCGGCCGGGTCAGCGGTTATCAGCGCAGACTCCCAGCTGCAGACCCCTAAAGCCCAGCCGAGCGACGATACTTCAGGCGTTACCGATAGCCTGGTGAACGAGCCCCAGAGCGTCTCTAGCGGCATGACCGCCGAAACTTTGCGCTCGTCCGTAGCCGTTAACGGGCCCTCAGCTGGCCAGGGCAGCAGCAGCTCTAGCAGTGCTGCCTCTTCAAGTTCTCTGGCCAATGCGGTGGCGCCGGAAGCTCCTGTTGCGCAGCCGCTTGCTGCTGCCTCGTCCGACGGTAGCTCTGCTTCAACGAACAAGACCGCTGAGTCTGCTGCATCTAGTGCGAGTGCTCCTGCCGCTTCAGAAAATGCTACAGCGTCTCTGACTGAGCCTGTTTCTGTGCAGGTTCCTCTGGCTCCTGCCCCTGAGTCTTCGGTTGCCCCGGTCACCCCTGAGCTACCTGCTGCTCCCGAAGCCCCTGCTGCTCCCTCGCAGCCGGAAGCTCCTGCGGAGCCGGTAACTCCTGAGGCTCCTGCGGAGCCGGTTGCTCCCTCTGAACCAACCCCTCCGGCAGAACCTGAGACCCCGATTGCTCCCGAGCAGCCTGTGGACCCTGAGGTTCCTATTGAGCCCGTTGACCCGGAAGTTCCCGTTGACCCTGAGGTCCCTGTTGAGCCTGTGGACCCTGAGGTTCCTGTTGAGCCAGTTGACCCGGAAGTTCCGGTCGAGCCAGTTGACCCCGAGGTTCCTGTTGAGCCTGTCGATCCGGAAGTTCCCGTTGACCCTGAGGTCCCCGTTGAACCTGTGGATCCTGAGGTCCCCGTTGAGCCCGTTGACCCGGAAGTTCCGGTCGAGCCTGTGGACCCGGAAGTTCCCGTTGAACCTGTCGATCCTGAGGTCCCCGTAGACCCTGTTGAGCCAGAAGTTCCTGTTGAGCCTGTCGACCCGGTTGAGCCTGTCGACCCTGTGGACCCCGATACTGGAATCCCTGAGATTCTGGGGCCCCTGGACTGGGTGGGTACTCCGGAGTACTACGAGTTCATCGCTAATACTCCCTGGGATACCATTGGGTACCCCGTTGGTGACAACCGTATGTGCATCATCACCTTCCTGGTCACTGACTCTGAAGGTGCTGAATTCCCCTCAGGATTTGGAACCTACCTGCCCCCCATCATCATCGAATCGCCCTATGCCACCTACGTGCTTGAGAGCTACTTTGGCATCAGCCGAATTCAAGACATCACCTGCTACTAGGTAAGAAACGTCTACCGGCCCCGCGCAAGGGGACTCGGTGGGCGTTTTTCTAAAGCCTCTAGCGGAACACCGGGCACTATCTCAGCTTGGTCATCTAACCTAGAAATCAAGACCCCGACGAAAGGACTTTCATGCACAGCCATAACAACGGCCTCAAAACAGCCCTGCTCTTGGGGTCGATGGTAGGTTTCCTGCTCCTCATTGGTGCAGGCCTGGCCTACTTCACCCGAAGCTCAATCTTTATTGTGCTCTTCGGCCTGATCGGTGTAGGTACGGTCGCCTACACCTACTGGAATTCCGACAAGCTCGCTATCCGCTCCATGAACGCCTACCCCGTGACCCGTGAGCAGATTCCCGGCCTCTACGCCATCGTTGAAGAGCTCTCAGCTAAGGCCAACCAGCCCATGCCCAAGCTCTACGTTGCCCCGACCATGACCCCTAACGCCTTCGCTACCGGCCGTAACCCCCAGAACGCCGCGGTCTGCTGCACCGAGGGTATTCTGCAGCTGCTCGACGAGCGCGAGATGCGCGGTGTGATTGGTCATGAGCTCATGCACGTCTACAACCGCGATATTCTGACCGGCTCCATTGCTGCCGCTATCGCCTCCGTCATCGGTACTATCGCCCAGTTCGCTACCTTCGGCGCCATGTTTGGAGGTAACCGCGAAGAAAACCGCGGTGGCGGCCTCATCTTCACCCTGCTCATCGCCTTTCTAGCGCCCCTGGCCTCGGCCGTCATGCAAATGGCCATTAGCCGCACCCGCGAATACGATGCCGACGAGGACGGCGCCCGCCTCACCGGCGACCCGCTGGCGCTGGCGTCCGCCCTGCACAAGCTGGAAAACGGGGTGTCACGCTACCCCATGAACCCCGAGAACCGCCAGACCGCAGGCGCTGCCTCCATGATGATTGCTAACCCCTTCCGCGGCGGCGGTTCAATTAAGAACCTGATGGCCACCCACCCGCCCATGGCTGACCGTATCGCCCGCCTCGAAAATATGGCTCGTCAGAACGGCCAGCTCTAACCGGTAGATCACGGTCGGCTTCAGTTGACCGTACAAATCTGAACAGGTTAAAGAAGAGCTCCCCACCTGCCCGGGCAGGTGGGGAGCTTTATACCTAGGTGCGGACGCCCCCTATGGGGCAGGTGCCTAGCGGTAGTTGACGAACTGCAGGTCAACCTCAAGGTCGGCGCCCTTGAGCAGGGCAATGACGTCCTGCAGGTCATCGCGGGACTTGGAGGTTACGCGCAGCTCATCGCCCTGAATGGTGGCCTTGACCGACTTGGGGCCCTCCTCACGAATGAGCTTAGAGATTTTCTTGGCCTGGTCCTGGGCGATGCCTTCCTTGATGGAAGACTCAATGCGGTATTCTTTGCCTGACGCGTAGGGGTCGCCGGAATCCAGGGACTTGAGCGAGATGCCGCGCTTGACCAGCTTGGACTGGAAGACATCGAGCACGGCCAGGGCGCGCTCCTCGGAGTTGGCCTTAATCAGGATCTTTTCGCCGGAGAAATCAATTTCAGCGCCGACACCGCGGAAGTCGTAGCGCTGGGCTACTTCCTTCTGGGCCTGGTTGAGGGCGTTAGAAACTTCCTGCTTGTCGACCTTTGAAACAACGTCGAATGATGAATCGCTTGCCACGGGTGCTTACCTCTTTGCTTGTAGATAGGTGACCGTGCCCCTGTAGACCGCTAGCGGGTGAGGGGCGCTTACCTACAAAGGTACCCTGTTTTGCGGGGGCTATGCAGGTTATCGCAATCGTTATGAAACTGTGACACCATTCTCAGCTAAAGTTCATCTTGGTTTGGGAGGATGAAGCTATGGCTGAAAAGAAAACAGCTGCCCACGCTGCAGCCGGCGTACAGCCCGGCTCAGGAACCACTCCGGCAGCGCACCAGGTACTAGCTGTAACTGACGGGACCATGCAGCGAGCCTACGAGGCTCTCCTTGCAGATTTAGTGGCAGACGGCTTTACTGCCGCCGATGCAACTGCCCCGGCGGGCAGCGGCTCGCCTGAAGTCGAACGGGCCCCAGATTTTGCCCGCGGGCTGGGGCAAACCCTGCACGATGCTGATTTAGTCGCCAGATTCGAGGGCGTGAAAGAAAACCTTTCCCGCGAAATTCGCGGCGGCATGTGCACCCCCGATCAGGCTTATGCCTACCTAGAAAACCTTGAAATATCGCTCCTGCTAGAGCAAGAAGCCCTGGCGGCAAGCTCTGCGTCTAACTAACATGGCCCCGACCGGCGTCCGCTCTCATAGCGCGCCGGTCGGCCCGCTTAAGTGGTCTTTGCAACAAAAGCTACTTTTGGTTTGGCAAGCTGCCTAAAAGTGTGTAAAGTATTCTACTGTTCGCTCAAACGAACACATTCAAGAAATTGAATACGGCAGATTACCCGAGCGGCCAAAGGGGGCTGACTGTAAATCAGCTGGCATTGCCTACGGGGGTTCAAATCCCTCATCTGCCACAGCGAAAATCCCGCCTCACATGAGGCGGGATTTTTTATTCCCCTGGTGAGCTAGCTTCATTATCAGAGAAACCGGCCACAGTCTTTAGACAAGCCCCGATAAAACCGGTAGCGTGTTTCTCATGGCAACCATTGAAATTACCCAGGAAAACCTGACCCAGAACGTCGAAAACTCAGACATTCTCTTCCTCGACTTCTGGGCCGATTGGTGCGGCCCCTGCAAGCAGTTCGGCCCCATCTTCGAAGCTGCATCTGAAAAGCACGCCGACATCACCTTCGGCAAGGTCGACACCGAAGACCAGCAGCAGCTGGCCGCCGCAGCAGGTATCACCTCTATCCCCACCATCATGGGCTTCCGCGAGGGCGTTCTCGTCTTCTCCCAGCCCGGTGCTCTGAATGCCCAGCAGTTCGACCAGATTATCGACGCGGTCAAGGGTCTGGATATGGCCGAGGTGCACAAGCAGGTTGCCGAGGCTGAAGCAGCCCAGGCTGAGCAGGCCTAAAGCCACTAACTTTCTTTATATAAGTCGCCCTCCCCCTAACTGGGGGAGGGCGACTTCGTCTTAGAAGGAGCGCATATCCTGCGGGGCGTATCGGGGGCCGCGGCGCGGTTCGCTGATCCCGGCGGCCTTGATGAGGGCCACGACCCGCTGGCGGTGCCCGGCGTAGGGGATAAGCAGCTCTACCATGCGGGCGTCATCGCCGCGGGTGCCATCGAAGGCGTAGGTGACGTGGTGTGCAAGGTGGTAGTCGCCCACGCTGACGGCGTCGGGGTGGCCGCAGTAGCGTTGCAGGGTTTCTGCGATGGTCCAGGGGCCAATGCCGGGAACCGAGTTCAGCGCCCGGGCGAGCTCGCTTACGCTGTGCTGGGCGGCAAACCATTCGAAGGACTCAGCCCGGTTCGCATAGTGCACCATGGCAGATGAGCGGGAGCGGTCGAAGCCGGCGCGGTGGTAGGCCCAGTCAGGAATCTGGGCAAAGACGGACGCCTGCGGGAAGATAACAAGCCCCGGCGGCTGGTCGGGGAGCCCGGTTGCAGGGGATGGTTCACCGTACTGGCGTAGCAGGGCCCGCATACCTCCCATAGCCTCGATGCCGGTGACCCGCTGTTCGGTGATGGCCAGTAGCAGGTTCTGCGAGAGCAGGCCAATAGAGGGTAGCCGCAGCCCCGGTGCCTCGGCCCGTGCCCGCACCAGCCTAGCTGGCAGCTGCCCCCAGGCCTCTGAGGCGTAGAAACCGGCCCACCGGTCCTGCTCACCCACCCAGCCCGGCACGCGAGCCGCAAAAGCTTCCAGGGCGGACGCAGGCGAGGCGTCACCTGCGGAACTTTCACCTGCCCAAATCGTTACCTCAATCGGGGCACGCAGGTCGGCGGGGCGCGTCCTGGCAAAACGAACAAGCAGCCCCACCCCAGCTTCGCGGGCCGTCGCCCAAAAAACAGGGCCAGCAGGCCCGGCTACCTGACGAAAGAGGGGGTCGAAGGCTCCGCGCTGTAGGGGAGCAAAAGTCTGGCCCAGGTGGACCCGGTGGGTTGGTTCCAGAACAAAATGCGCGCGCAACATGCTCACCATCGTCTCACACCCGCTCTACCTGACCCACAGAACCACTTTGCTGTCTATACTCGTACAAGACGCCGCACCCGTGGCGCCCACCCCAACCTCAGACGAAGAAGGCGCATGAGCTCCCCCCTACTGCCAGCAGAAGCCCACCCCATCAGGGCGCGTATCAGCGCTGCAGCCCTGGCCCTAGCTGTCTTTGCCCTCTACAGCGTCTACTCCTGGTTGCAGTGGCGGCACTACGTGGTGCCCTCCTGGGACCTGGGTATCTTCTCGCAGCTGGCTAAGGCATACGCCTCGGGTCAGGCCCCGATTGTGCCGATTAAGGGGGAAGGCTTCAACCTGCTGGGGGATCACTTCCACCCCGTCACCGTGCTGCTGACTCCCTTCTACTGGCTCTGGCCTACGCCCGCCACCCTGCTCTATGTGCAAAACGGGCTGGTCGCCCTATCGGTCTATCTGCTGGTGCGCTTCGCCCAGCGGATTCTGGCCCCCTGGGCAGCCCTAGCCCTGGGAGCTGCCTACGCCCTGAGCTTCGGTATTCAGCAGGCTGTAGCCGTTCAATTCCACGAGGTTGCCTTCGCCCTGCCCCTGCTCGTCATGAGCCTAGGCTACCTGGCCATGACCCGCCTGACGGATGCCCCCGCCCCCCTGCTGCGCCGCGCCATCTACTGGGCTGCCCCCCTGGTCTTCGTCAAAGAGGACGTCGGCATCACGGTTTTCGTGATCGGGCTCGTCGCCCTGGCCCGCACCGGCTGGCTCTCAACCGCCAGCAGCATAGCCTTCCCGTCGGCGTCCGCCCCGGTACGCCCCCGCCGCGAACTCTACCGCACCCTGCTGCGTTCCTGGGGCAACACCCCCGCGGTCGCCGAAGCCAGCCTACTCATGCTCTGGGGAATAGTCTGGCCCCTGCTCGCCATTGGCCTTATCCTGCCCCACTTCAACACCGGGGGAGTCTTCGACTACTCCGACAAACTCGACATCGCAGCGGCTATCGGCGACCCGCTTGGCGCCTTCGCCCAGCTCTTCTACCCCTGGCAAAAAACCGCCACGCTCGGCCTGCTCCTGCTCACCGGCGTCCTGGCCTGGACCACCAGCCCCCTCGCCCTCATCGCCGCCCCCACCCTCATCTGGCGTTTCCTTTCACCCCAAGAGGGCTACTGGGAACCCACCTGGCACTACAACCTCGTGCTCATGCCCATCGTCTTCACCGCCCTGCTCGATGTGCTCGCCCGAGCCGTCGCCCGTACGCACCTCCCCGCCTATCGGCTCGGGGCAACACCCGCCGGGCGCACCGTCCGCACAATCCTTGCAACCCTGCGCCACCGCGCCCCGGTAGCCCTGCCCGCGCTCGCCCTCATCATCAGCCTAGGACTCCTGCCCAACCAGCCCCTGGTCCAGCTGACTGACCCAGACTTTGCCACCACGGAGCTTTCCACCACTGACCAGATGAAGGCCGAAGCTATTGCCGCTATCCCAGAAGGTGCCACCGTAGCTGCCGACCTCTCCGTCCTCACCTACCTGGTGCCCAACCACACCGCCTACTGGATTGGCCACTCCGGGGAACCCGGCCCCGACTACGTGCTCGTCGACAAACTTGGCAGCGCCTGGGGCGGCAACCCGCCCAGCAGCTCCGTCGCCTACGCCACCGACCGCTACGGTACCGCCACCTACGTTCACTACCGCACCATCGGCACCATCGACATCGCCGTCCGCACCCGCTAGCTGTACCCTCTATCACCACCCGGGCCCAAAACGCCCAAACTAGGGTAGAGTTGAAAACGTAAGACTCGGGAACCCCCGACCATTTCTCTTCAGCGCCCACGCCCGCTACTGGCACACAACCACAGGGCCACGCGCGTTCAACGAACATACTTAGGCTAAGCAGACCGTTGAACCTTCGACTAGAGAACCTGATGTGTAATCAGCTCGCCCAAGCGCGCACCCCTGATAGCCAGCGCCCACGAACCGAAGACCTCTGATCTTTGAGGCCCCTCGCGAGCATTCCACGGGGACACCCCGTACAGCACCTCCACCTCAGTGAGAGTGCTGAAACCCCACTCGATGAGGACAACATTGACTGAAAATACTGCCGTTAACGCAGAAACCGCAACCGACGCCATCTTCCAGGAACCGGTTGTAGACACCCCCACCCAGCAGGTAGAAAAGGACGAGGACGGCGGCACCCGCTTCACCGACCTGGGCCTGGACGCCCGCGTCCTGGCAGCCCTCGAAAAAGTCGGCTACGAAAAGCCCTCACCTATTCAGGCTGAAACCATCCCCCTGCTGCTTGAAGGCCGCGACGTCGTCGGCCTAGCCCAGACCGGCACCGGCAAAACCGCAGCCTTCGCCCTACCTGCCCTCTCAACCCTGGCAGAACTGGCCGACATCAACGGCGTCTCCAAAGACACCCAGGTGCTCGTCCTGGCCCCCACCCGCGAACTGGCCCTGCAGGTTGCCGAAGCCTTCTCGTCCTACGCAACCGAAATGCCCGACTTCACCGTGCTGCCCGTCTACGGCGGCTCACCCTACGGCCCCCAGCTGGCGGGCCTCAAGCGCGGCGCCCAGGTCGTTGTCGGTACCCCCGGCCGCGTCATCGACCACCTGAAAAAGGGCTCCCTGGATCTCTCCAACCTGCAGTACCTCGTACTGGACGAAGCTGACGAAATGCTCCGCATGGGCTTCGCCGAAGACGTAGAACAGATCCTGGCAGACACCCCCGACTCCAAGCAGGTTGCCCTCTTCTCAGCAACCATGCCCAAGACCATCCGCAAGATCGCTGAGCAGTACCTCAACGACCCCGCAGAGGTCCGCGTCAAGTCAAAGACCACCACCAGCGCCAACATCCGCCAGCGCTACATGCAGGTCATGCACTCCCACAAGCTCGAAGCCATGACCCGCGTGCTTGAGGTCGAAGACTACGACGGCATCATCGCCTTCGTCCGCACCAAGAAGGAAACCGAAGAAGTCGCCGACAAGCTCAAGGCCCGCGGCTACCAGGCTGCCGCCATCAACGGCGACATCCCCCAGAACCAGCGCGAACGCACCGTCGAAGCCCTGCGCGATGGCCGCATCGACATCCTGGTCGCCACCGACGTCGCCGCCCGCGGCCTCGACGTCGAGCGCATCTCCCTGGTCGTCAACTTCGACATCCCCCACGACACCGAATCCTACGTGCACCGCATCGGCCGAACCGGCCGCGCAGGCCGCGCAGGCGAAGCCATCCTCTTCATGACCCCGCGCGAAAAGTACATGCTGCGTCAGATCGAAAAGGCAACCCGCCAGCAGGTCGAACAGATGCACATGCCCACCGTCGAAGACGTCAACGCCAACCGCAAGCAGAAGTTCGCCCAGCAGATCACCGACACCATCGAAACCGAAGACCTCAGCTTCTTCCGCGAACTCATCGACGCCTACGCCAACGAACACGACGTCGAAGGCGAAGAAATCGCAGCAGCCCTGGCCGTCATCGCCCAGCAGGGCCGCCCCTTCCTGGCCGAAGAAATGCCCGAACCCAAGAGCAAGAAGCGCGACCGTGACCGCGACTTCGACCGCGACGACAAGCCCCGCGGTGGCCGCCGCCACTCCGAAGAAGGCATGGTCGACTTCAAGCTCAACGTAGGCCGCTCCTCCCACGTCTCACCCGCAGCTATCGTCGGTGCCCTCACCAACGAAGGCGGCCTCAAGGGCAAGCAGGTCGGCGCAATTGACATCCGCCAGCACTTCACCATCGTCTCCCTGCCCGAAGCAGAACTGCCCGGTGATTTCTTCGACCGCCTGCGCGACACCCAGGTAGCCGGCGAGTTCATCAACATCAAGCGCGACCGCGGCCCCAAGGGTGGCGGAGGCGGACGCAAGTTCGACCGCGACGACCGCGGCTTCGGCGGCAAGAAAAAGTTCGACCGCGACGACCGTTTCGGCAAGAAGGACTTCGGCGGCAAGAAAAAGTTCGACCGCGACGACCGTTTCGGCAAGAAGGACTTCGGCGGCAAGAAGAAGGGCCGCAAGAAGTTCTAAGGGCTGTGCCCCGGAGTAAGGTTTTGCAGGCTCGCGCTCGCTGCCGACCCTCTCGCTGGTTCGCTTCACTCACAAGCGATTCACGCCAGCCGCCGAGCCAGCAGCTTCGCTGCGAGCCTGCGCCACCTTACCCATAGGGCACCATTTCAACTTGTGCCCTAGAACACCTAAAAAAACAGGTTCTAGATTTGCGTCTTCCAAAGGTTGTACCGTAAGCTAGTATCTGTTGCCCCGATAGCTCAGTGGTAGAGCGCCATCTTGGTAAGATGGAGGTCCCGGGATCGATTCCCGGTCGGGGCTCTGTATGAGCCCAAAAGTTCATACGTGGCGGTGTAGCTCAGCTGGTTAGAGCGCACGACTCATAATCGTGAGGTCGACGGATCGAGCCCGTCCACCGCTACGCCCCGATAGCTCAGTGGTAGAGCGCCATCTTGGTAAGATGGAGGTCCCGGGATCGATTCCCGGTCGGGGCTCAGATAACCTGTCAAGCATTAGCTTGGCAGGTTTTTTGTTTGTAGAGTGGTTTCTATGGCTATTAACCAAGAGATCGTAGGCCGCATCTACCCGGCCACAGAGCCCTATGCGGTTGGGCGAGAAAAAATCCGTGAATTCGCTACAGCTGTGAAGGCCACCAGCCCCCTGCACTTTGACGTGCAGGCCGCCCAGAGCGCAGGCTACAGCGACCTGATTGCCCCGCCCACCTTCGCCATTATTCTGGCCCAGAAGGCAGACGCCGCCCTGATTGGTGACCCCGAAGCCGGTATCGACTTCTCCCGCGTGGTCCACGCTGACCAGCGCTTCACCCACCACCGCCCAATCGTGGCAGGGGACGAGCTGCTCACCGAGGTGCACGTCGATAGCGTGCGCGTCATGGGAGCTGGCGCTATGCTGACCACCCGCGAAGAAATCACCACCGTGGAGGGCGAAAAGGTCGCCACCTGCATCTCATCACTGCTGGTTCGGGCGGAGGACTAACCCATGGCTATCTCTTTTGACTCCCTTGAAAAGGGTACCGAGATTGGTACCCGTCAGATCTCTGTCACCCGCGCTGACCTGGTGGTCTACGCGGGCGCGTCCGGCGACTTCAACCCCATCCACTGGAATGAGCGCTTCGCAACCGCTGTGGGCCTGCCCGGCGTCATCGCCCACGGCATGTTCACCATGGGTGCTGCCGTGCAGCTGGTGACCGACTGGGTAGGCGACGCCGGTGCGATTGTGGACTACCAGACCCGCTTCTCCAAGCCGGTTCCGGTACCCGATGCTGATGACGCGGCCTCCCCGGCTACCGGCGGCAACGTCATCTCGGTTGCCGGTAAGGTTGGCGCCCTGGATGCGGATGCCCGCACCGCCCGCATCGACCTGACCGTCACCGCCCCCGACACCGAGGGCAAAGAGCAGAAGGCGCTGATGAAGGCCCAGGCACTCGTGAAGCTTGCCTAGTATAGCCCCCACCTTGCGCACTAAAGGCGCCCGTTCAGAGATTGAGCGGGCGCCTTGTTGTGCACGACCACTAGAATAGACAGCAGGACACAAACACACTGACGCGCCCTCTTAGCTTTACTACGAGAGAATCGACCTTACCCACCATGGCACATAACCCCCGCACCCAGCTTTCCGACCGGCAGATTAAGACCTGGTACAGGGCTGTGCTGGGTCTTTTCTTTGCCAGCGGTTTAGTGGTTTCTGCCCTGCTGACCCGCCTGCCCGATGTGGCTAACGGGCTGGGGCTGAGCTCCGGTCCCATGGGCTTGCTGCTGCTGGGTATGACCATTGGCTCCTTCTGCGCCGTGAGCTTCTCAGGTGCCCTCGTCGCCCGCCACGGCGCTATCCGCTGTATCGCGGCAGCCTACACCACCACCGTCACCGGCATGCTCCTAATCGGCCTGGGCGTGCACCTCGCCAGCGTGCCCGTGACCCTGCTCGGCCTCATGCTTCAGGGCCTGGGTAGCGCTGTCTCCAACGTGGCCTCCAACGTGCAGGGCGTAGCCAACGAGCGGGCACTGGGGCGCTACGTTACCCCCATCATGCACGGCTTCTTCTCCATCGGCACCGTAGCAGGTGCCGCTATCGGCACACTCGACACCCGCCTGGGCGTGCCCTTCGCCGTCCACATGGCCTATTTCGCGTTAGCGGTTGCTGCCCTCGTCCTCATCTCCCTCAAGTTCTGCCACAGCGAAAACTACGGCCAGGACGACACCCAGGCCATCGCCGCCGTCGGCTCCTACCGGGTGCGCGACGCCTGGCGCGACAAACACACCATCCTCATCGGCCTCTTCGTACTGGGCATGGCGCTGGCCGAAGGCTCCGCCAACGACTGGGTTGCGCTCGCCCTCACCCACGACTACGGCACCAGCAACACCATCGGGTCGCTGGGCTACTTCACCTTTGTGGTGGCCATGATGGTGGGGCGTTTTGGCGGCACCGCCCTGCTCAACCGCTTTGGCCGGGTGCCGGTGCTCCGCACCACCTGCTCGCTCGCCATTATCGGCCTGGCCCTCTTCATCTTCGCCCCTACCGTACCCCTGGGCTTTGTCGGCCTGCTGGTCTGGGGCCTGGGCGCCTCCCTCGGCTTCCCGACCGGCATGTCAGCTGCCTCGGACGACCCGCTCAAGGCCGCCGTCCGCGTCTCCGTTGTCTCAACCATCGGCTATGCGGCCTTCCTGGGCGGCCCGCCCCTGCTGGGCCTGTTGGGGGAGCACTTTGGAATCCGCAACGGCCTGCTAGCCGTGCTGGTTTTTGCGGTTGTGTCCCTACTGCTCACCAGCCAGCTGGAACCCAAGAAGCCTGGCAGCACCGTCCACACCGAAAAGCTCTAGGGGCGTTAGCCGCCAGGACGCCCGCGCCCAGCTCCCAGCTCCCAGCGCCCGGTGAGCACGCTCGCAGGCGGCGCCCCGGCAGAGCCGGTAGAATGGGCACCGTGACTGACAAGCTTTTAAGTGAACTGACCACTGCCGCTGTGGGTGGCCCCGCCCGTCTCTTCGTTGAGGCCACCAGCGAGCAGGAGATTATTGATGCCGTAACCGCCGCCGACCGTGCAGGAGAAGACCTGCTGGTGGTGGGCGGGGGCTCTAACCTGCTGGTAGCCGATGAGGGCTTTAACGGGGCAGTGGTGCACATCGCTTCAACCGGTATTGAAACCGTGAGCGACTACGCCTGCGGCGGCACCACCCTGCGCGTGCAGGCAGGCCACACCTGGGACGACCTGGTAGCCTACGCCGTAGAGAACGAGCTCTCCGGTATTGAGGCCCTCTCAGGTATTCCCGGCACCGTGGGCGCCACCCCCGTGCAGAACGTGGGGGCCTACGGCTCTGAGGTCGCCCACACCATCGCCTCGGTTCGCACCTGGGACCGTGAAACCGGCGGCTACAAGACCTTCGCTAACGCCGACTTGAAGTTCGCCTACCGCGACTCGATTCTCAAACAGTCCACCGTCAACGGGTCTCCCCGCTACGTGGTGCTGACCGTAGACTTCCAGCTGCCGCACGGCTCCCAGTCCGCCCCCGTCCGTTACGCTGAGCTGGCCCGCCAGCTGGGTGTTGAGGTGGGGGAGCGCGCCGACTCTCGCCTGGTGCGCGAAACCGTGCTGCGCCTGCGTGCCGGCAAGGGCATGGTGCTGGACGCCGCCGACCGCGACACCTACTCCACTGGCTCCTTCTTCACCAACCCCATCGTGGGGCAGGACGTCGCAGCCCAGCTCCCCGAGGACGCCCCCCGCTACCCGGCAACCCCCCCCGCCGGTGAACCCCTGGACGGCATGGTCAAGCTCTCTGCTGCCTGGCTGATCCAGCACGCCGGGTTCGATAAGGGCTTCGGCCTTGAGGGCGAGGCGGCGGAGCTTGCCGGTGGCAGAGCGTCACTCTCCACCAAGCACACCCTGGCTATCACCAACCGCGGTGGTGCCTCGACCGCCGATATCGCGGCCATCGCCCGCGCTGTGCGAGCCGGGGTTGAGGAAAGCTTCGGGGTACGCCTGGTTCCTGAGCCTGTGGTCGTTGGGTTTACTCTCTAACGCAGGGGCGCCATGAGCCTAGAGAAAGAAATCGAGAGCGGGCAGGGCGGACGCCTACACCGGCGTATGGAGCGCTTTCGCGCCTTTATGGGGCGGCACGCCGCCCTGCTTCTGCTCTACCGCCTGCTCATTATCGGGCTAGGTTTTTTGTGCATCGTCGCCGGTATTATCATGCTGGTGACGCCCGGCCCCGGCTGGCTTTTCATCTTCATGGGCATGAGCCTGTGGGGCACCGAATTCCACTGGGCCCACCGCCTGAACGTGTGGGCGAAAGCTAAGGTGCTGAATATCTGGCGGCAGTTAGAGGCTAAGCGGCATCGGGCCCACCGTCGTCGCACCGCCGCCCGCTGGGCCAGCCGTAGCAACCGCAGCCACTACTGCCCAACGGGCTGCCACTACAGGCAAACACTATAACATTTCGAATATTTCGAATAGTGCTATAGTGGTGGCATGACCGTCACTCAGAATAATCAGCGTTCTATTCTTGAACCCTCCACCTTTCATGAAGCAGACTTAGAACTACTTTTTTCTTTTTTGCACAGCGCTTCTAGTGAGGATGAGGGGGCTCAGCCTGCGCTGCTATCGCCAGACGGTAAAAAACAGGTCATTCCCTTCCTCTTATATGACACACTAACAACCATCGTTGATGCCTTAGCCCATAACAAGGCTGTTTCGATTACGCCTACCGATACCAAGCTCACCACTCAGCAAGCTGCTGATTATCTCCAAATATCTCGTCCAACACTCGTAAAAATTCTCGAATCTGGTGATATTCCCTTTACTACTGTTGGCCGCCATCGCCGTGTGCTTCTCGCAGACTTGATTCAGTATGAAGAGAAAGAGCGAAGAGAGCGTAAAGCTTTCCTCCAAGAACAAACGCAAGAATCATCAGCAGACGGTAGCTACTTTGACCTACCTCCAAGCTTTGCGCAGACTCGCATTCCGTCAGGAAAATCTTAATGTCTGGGCTATCTGCTGTTCTCGATGCATGTGTACTGCTACCGATGCCAACGTGCGACTTACTTCTGCGCCTAGCAGATGCAAAAGAGTACAGGCCCCTCTGGTCGCATGGGATTCTAGAGGAAGTAGAACGCAACTTGCAGACAGCGTTCATGCGAACGCCTGGGCAGGCTGAGAAGCGCGTGAGAAATATGCAGAAATACTTCCCAGATGCAGAAGTTTGTGAGTATGAATCGCTGATACATCAGATGGGTAACGACCCTAAAGATCGCCATGTTTTAGCAGCAGCAGTTCGAGCTCGTGCTGACTTTATCGTTACTTTTAATCTGAAAGACTTCCCTGAAGAGACTTTAGCTCCATTTGATGTGAGGGCCGTTCATCCAGATGATTTTCTCTGCGACCGGTTTGCACTGAACCCGCAGAGAATCAAACAAATTGCTGAAGACATTGTGCGAGACATGAAGAACCCAGAGGTAACTCACACGGAGTATCTGGTGGGATTGAGAAAAATTGGGCTGGTGAGGTTTGCAGAGACTCTTGAGTCTAATGGGTTCTAGCTTTCGAACCCCAGCATATGATCCAGAGTCTCGTGGATCTGCTGGTCTTCGAAGCCCAGTTTGCGCATGGCTGTAATGTACTTTTCGGTTAGGGTCTGCGCCTTGTGCGCGGTTGAGTCGAGGGCAGTAATAAAGGACCCTGCCCGGCCGTGCGTTTCAATGGCACCGGCAGCTTCCAGCTCCTTGTAGGCCTTAGCCACCGTGTTTACTGCCAGTCCTGTTTCGGCAGCCAGCGCCCGCATTGGCGGTAGCCGGTCACCGGCCGCCAGAGCACCGGAAGCCCGCGCCGCAATAATAGCCCGCCGTAGCTGGGAGTAGGGCGGGACGTCCGAGCCCTTATCAACCCTAAAATTTAAAGCACGAATGCCCCCGCACAGCTCCTCGTGGGAGTCGTGAATCGGGGGCATCTCGTTCTTGGTCATAGCACCAGTCTAAAGGGTGCCGGTCGCAATCTTCAGCATGCGACGCACAGGTTCTGCGGCACCCCAGAGCAGCTGGTCACCCACGGTGAAAGCAGAGATGTACTGGGGGCCCATGTTCAGCTTGCGGATACGGCCCACAGGGATATCCAGGGTGCCGGACGCCGCAACGGGAGTCAGACCCTCGACAGTGGCGTCCTTGGTGTTGGGGATAACCTTTGACCACTCGTTATCTTCATCGATGATCTTTTCGATTTCCTCAACGGTCAGGTCTTCCTTGAGTTTCAGGGTCAGAGCCTGGGAGTGGGAGCGCATGGTTGCAATACGCACGCACAGTCCGTCCAGGACCACGCGGTCATCACCTTCAAGACCCAGAATCTTGTTGGACTCAGCCTCAGCCTTCCACTCTTCGCGAGACTGGCCGTTGCCCAGGTCAGAGTCAATCCAGGGAATCAGCGAACCTGCCAGGGGCACGCCAAACTGGGTGGTGTCGAGCTCACCGGAACGCTGCAGCTCCAGCACCTTACGGTCAATCTCAAGGATGGCGGACGCGGGATCGTCTAGCTCGCTTGATACGTGACCGTTGATATCGCCAAACTGCTTGAGCACTTCGCGCATGTGGCGGGCACCGCCACCGGAGGCAGCCTGGTAGGTCATGGAGGTACCCCACTCCACCAGGCCCTGCTTCCACAGGCCACCGAGACCCATGAGCAGGCAGGAGACGGTGCAGTTACCGCCGATGAAGTCCTTGACGCCGGACTCCAGGCCGCGGTCGATGACGTCGCGGTTGATGGGGTCAAGCACGATGACGGCATCATCGTTCATGCGCAGGGTTGAGGCTGCGTCAATCCAGATACCGCTCCAGCCGCGCTCGCGCAACTGGGTGTGTACTGCCTTGGTGTAGTCGCCGCCCTGGGCGGTCACGATGACGGGCAGCTTGGCGAGCTCGTCAATGTCGTGGGCGTCCTTGAGGGTGGACTCTTCGAGGGCACCGCCGAAGGTGGGGGCAGCAGAGCCAGCCTGGGAGGTAGAGAAGAAGACCGGCTTGATGCCTTCGAAGTCACCTTCTTCGAGCATGCGCTTCATGAGCACGGAGCCAACCATGCCACGATAACCAACAAAGCCTACGGAATCACCAGATGTAAAAGTCATGGTTTCAGTCTAGCTTTTACCGGCCCCCGGCGCAGGGTCTGGAACCGCATGGTGAGAGGGAGCTTCTCACCGGTGGCAGTCAGCGCATAGCCCCTCTCTGAGCGGACGGGCGCGCCCTCGGCCACCAGCGTCCAGTCAGTTCCCAGCTCGGGGGCGTAGGTGTCCCCGGGAATCTCAGCCTCAAAGAGCGTGCGTTCCACCCGGGCAACCTGCCCACCTGCCACAGCAGGTAAGTCGGTGCGGCCCAGAGCCTCAGCGTAGAGAGAGCCGCCGCCAATCACCCAGTAGGTGGCGGCGTCCGGAGCTAAACTCTGCGCTGCCTCCAAAGCCGCATTGAGGGAAGGAACCCAAACGGCCCCGTCCTTTTCTTCAGGCTGCGATACAGAACGCGTAATCACAAGGTTGAGACGGCCGGGCAGGGGACGGAAGCGGGGCGGGAAGGACTCCCAGGTCACCCGACCCATCATGACCGGGGCTCCTAGTGTGGCAGCCTTGAAGTGGGCTAAATCTTCGGGGGCGTACCAGGGCATATCGCCGTCGCGGCCAATCACCCCGTTACTTGCCTGAGCCCAGATGGCTGCTAGCTCCGGCAGAGACCCTGTGCCCTTTAGCTGTACACCGTTCACGCTTACCACTCAGCTCTAGACCGCAATAGGTGCTTTAATCAGGGGGTGATGGCGGTAGTCCACCAGCTCAAAGTCCTCAAACTCGTAGTCGAAAATTGAGGGCTTCTTATTCTTGATACGCAGGCGGGGGTAGGGGTAGGGCTGGCGAGAAAGCTGCTCGGTTACCTGCTCATAGTGGTTGGAATAGATATGGCAATCCCCACCGGTCCAGACGAACTCGCCGGGCACCATGCCTACTTCCTCAGCAATCAGCTGGGTGAGCAGGGCATAGGAAGCAATATTGAAGGGCACACCTAAGAACATGTCAGCTGAACGCTGGTAAAGCTGGCAGGAGAGCTCTTTCTGGCCGTCCTGACGGGTCTTCACATAGAACTGGAAGAGGGCATGGCAGGGAGGTAACGCCATGTCGTCAACCTCCGCCGGGTTCCAGGCAGAGACAATATGACGGCGGGAATCGGGGTTGTTCTTGAGGGAATCAAGCACCTTGGCGATCTGGTCGATAGCCTGCCCATCACCTGCTGGCCAGGAGCGCCACTGCACCCCGTAGACCGGGCCGAGTTCGCCGTCCTCGTCCGCCCACTCATCCCAGATCGTTACGCCGCGCTCCTGCAACCAGCGCACGTTGGACTCCCCGCGCAAAAACCACAGCAGCTCAACCACAATCGACTTGAAGTGCACCTTCTTGGTGGTAATCAGCGGGAAGCTCTCAGATAGGTCAAAGCGCATCTGACGGCCAAAGACGCTCTTAGTGCCGGTGCCGGTGCGGTCAGCCTTCTCATCGCCGGTGGCCATGATCTCGCGCAAGAGGTCTTCGTAGGGGGTAGGAATAACAGTCATATCTTCTTTAATCGTCAAAAGGCTTAATTTGTTCCAGCGACACCACGGTCTTGGGATGGGCCACAGAAACCTGCAAGACCCACATCTCACCGGGCTTCAGGTAAGGGTCCTCGGTGGGTAGGTGACCCCGTAGCTGCTTATTGAGGTGCTCACCCAGAACCTCAAGCACGGTAGGTAGTACGGGGCGGTGGGTGCAGAGCATGACCGACTTATCCCGCTTCTCAAAGAGGGACTCGACCACCTTACGGGCGTGCTTTGGCGCCCGGGCATGGTGGGCTTCGGTCAGGGCCCGCTTCTCCTTGATGGAAATACCAGAGGCCTTGGAGTAGGGGTAGACGGTCTGCATGCAGCGCACCCAGGGGGAGGAAATGATGCGTTCGGGCTGCCAGGCCTCCAGTAGGCGTCCTACCGCCAGGGCCTGGCGCTTGCCGGTAGCCGCAAGTGAGCGCTCGCCTTCGGCCCCGGCCCAGCTGGCGCGCGGTTTGGCCTTGGCGTGGCGGACGATAATCACCGGGCGGGTGCGCAGGTTCTGCGCGTGGGCCAGGGCCAGCAGGGCGTCGAGGGGCTCTTTGTCGGTGGCGTTGGTGAGCATGGTGCGGGCCTGTTTGGGGGTGACCCAGCGCAGCTCGTCCACTTCGCCCTCGTCAGCAACGGCTTTTTGCCCGGCGGGTGCTTCGGCTGCCCAGTAGTAGACCTCCTTGGGCTTGCCCTTGACCTCGTAGGCGGTCACCGCCAGAGGGGCGCCGAGGGTGACGTTGAGCCCGACCTCTTCACGGATTTCCCGGATGGCGGTTTCGGGCAGGGTTTCGCCGGGGTCCTGCTTGCCCTTGGGCCAGGACCAGTCATCGTAGCGGGGGCGGTGGATGATGAGGACCTGCACCTGGTCGTGGTGCCAGCGCCAGATGATGGCGCCTGCTGCGTTGACAGCTGCCCGGTTGTGGGGGCCCCGGCTGAGCGAGAGCGCTCCGTCGTGGGTGTGGGCGGCGTAGAAGGTCTCGGTGTGCGGCATGTGGGAAGCTCCGTGGGGGTGGGCGGGCATTGAGAATGTCCTTGAGTTAACCGAATGTTAACCCAAGGACATTCTATGCCCCTTAGCTGTGAGCGGTGGGCAAGGCGCGGACGTCTGCGCCCGGCTTAGGCTCGCTTGTTGCGTTTCTGGTCGCGGCTAGCCAGGTAGTAGGCCTGCACATCGCGCAGGGGTGAGCCGTCGGCTGCCAGGTGGTGGCGTTCCCAGGTGCCGTCGGCTGCCAGGTGCCAGTTGCTGGTTTTCTCTGAGAGGTAGTTGTCGAACATATCGAGCAGGTACTTGATATGGGCTTCTGCCTTCACATGCACCAGGGCTTCAACACGGCGGTCGAGGTTGCGGTGCATCATGTCTGCTGAACCGATGTAGACCTTGGGGGTCCCGGCGTTCTCGAAGGTGAAGACGCGGGAGTGCTCAAGGAAGCGGCCCAGGACTGAGCGCACCTTGATGTTCTCGGAGAGACCGGGGACGCCGGGGCGCAGGGCACAGATACCGCGAACGACCACGTTGACCTCAACCCCTGCCTGGGAGGCGCGGTAGAGGGAGTCGATGATGGCCTCATCGACCATGGAGTTGCACTTGATCTGAATCTTGGCGGCGTGGCCCGCGCGCTTGTGCTCGATTTCCTTGTTGATGTTGTCAATCAGGCCCGAACGCAGGGAGCGGGGGGCAACCAGTAGCTGCTTGTAGGTGGTCTTCGGGGCGTAGCCGGAGAGCTGGTTGAAGAGGCGGGAGACGTCCTCACCGATTTGCGGGTCGCAGGTGATGAGACCGAGATCCTCGTAGAAGCGGGCGGTGGAGGGGTGGTAGTTGCCGGTGCCGATGTGGCAGTAGCGGCGCAGCCCGTCCGCCTCTTTACGCACAACCAGGGAGAGCTTGCAGTGGGTCTTGAGGCCCACGATGCCGTAGACCACGTGCACGCCCGCGCGTTCGAGCTTGCGGGCCCAGTTGATGTTGGCCTCTTCGTCGAAGCGGGCCTTAATCTCAACCAGGGCCAGCACCTGCTTGCCGGCTTCGGCTGCCTCAATGAGGGCGTCCACGATGGGGGAGTCGCCGGAGGTACGGTAGAGGGTCTGCTTAATGGCGAGGACGGCCGGGTCGGCCGCTGCCTGCTCTAGGAAGGCCTGCACGCTGGTGGCAAAGGAGTCGTAGGGGTGGTGCAGCAGGACGTCGTGGTCGCGGGTTGCGGTAAAGACGTCGGCTGCCTTGGAGGTTTCGTTGGCGTTGAGCCAGCGGGAGGTGTGGGCGATGTGCTTGGGGTAGTGCAGGGCCGGGCGGTTGGTCTTGGCGATATCGGACAGGCCGCGCAGGTCGAGAGGCGCGGGGAGCTTGTAGACCTCGTGCTCGTCGATACGCAGCTCTGAAACGAGCAGGTCAAGGATGGTGGGGTTGATGGTGTCTTCAACCTCCAGACGCACCGGGGGGCCGAAGCGGCGGCGCAGCAGCTCGGTTTCTAGGGCCTTGAGCAGGTTCTCAGCGTCGTCTTCTTCAACTTCAAGATCCTCGTTACGAGTCACGCGGAAGGCGTGGTGCTCCACGACCTCCATACCGGGGAAGAGCATGTCGAGATGCTCGGCGATAATGACCTCAAGGGGGATGAAGCGGACCTCGCCCGAGGAGGACTTGACCGCGCGGGCGCCGTCAACGGCCACCATGCGCTCGATGGCTTCGGGCACCTTGAGGCGGGCGAAGAGCTCCTTGCCGGTCTGGGGGTTGCGGACGATGACGGCCAGGTTGAGTGACAGGCCAGAAATGTAGGGGAAGGGGTGGGCCGGGTCAACAGCCAAGGGAGTGAGTACGGGGAAGAGCTCGGCGCGGAAGAAACGGGAGAGGCGCTCCTGCTCACTGGAGGAGAGGTCTGCCCAACCGACGATACGGATGTTTTCCTTTTCCAGTTCGGGGTAGACCTGCTCGTGGAAGACGCGGTACTGGCGCTCCTGCAGGGCGTGGGCGGCCTCGGAGATTTCTTCCATCTGCTCTTCGGGGGAGAGCCCGGCTGCTGAGGGCACAGCGATGCCGGTGGCGATACGGCGCTTGAGGCCGGCCACGCGCACCATGAAGAACTCGTCCAGATTGCTGGTAACGATGGAGAGGAAGTTCAGGCGCTCTAGCAGGTAAAGGTTGGGGTCTTCGGCCAGTTCGAGCACGCGGGTGTTGAACTCAAGCCAGCTGATTTCGCGGTCAAGGAAGCGGTCGCTGCCGAAGTCGCCTTCGAGGTTGGGCTGCTTAATTTTTTCGCCCACGTCGATGCGGTCTACGCGGGTTTCGGCGCGTTCGAGCTTGTTAATATCGCCGTTGATATGGGGGTGGGCCGGGGTTTCTGCCGGTGTGGTGGTCATGGTGTGCCTTTCAATGCGAGGGGCGGTGGTAAAGATTAGGGGTGGGCAGGTGCGTACTGTCGGTCGATGGTGAGGGGTGTAAAGCCGAGGGAGCGGTAGAGGGCTACAGCGGCGGTGTTGTCGGCATCGACATAGAGGACGATGCGGTCAAGGGGGGTGCCGGACTCGTCGGTAGCATCGTCTAGGTAGGCCATACCGGCTAGGGTCAGGGCCTTACCCAGCCCCTTACCCTGCCAGGTGGGCGCGATGCCTACCGCGTAGACTTCCCCTTCGGGGCCCTCGCCCTGGCCGGTAGGAATCTTGGTCCAATGGAAGCCTGCCAGCTGCCCGTCCTGTTCTACCGCCAGGAAGAACCCTTCTGGGCGGAACCAGTCAGAGTCGGTGCGGGCCGCAAGGTCATCGAGGGTTAGCCGCCCCTGCTCGGGGTGGTGGGCAAAGGCCTGGGCGTTGACCTGCACCCAGGCCTCAGCCAGGTCGGGGGTATAGGCGGTCAGCGCCAGGTCAGCGGGGAGGGGGCGGGCCTGGGCCGCGGCGCGGACGCTCTCCCGCGCCTCATCGGTCAGGGCCAGACCCAGCTTGTAGAGTTCGCGGGTAGAGCGCCAGCCCAGCTTATCGGCAAGGTGGGTTGCCGCCTGCAGGGCAGGGCTAGACGTATCAGAACCACCGTGTACCCAGGCCCGAAGCGGCTCTTCACCGGCAGCCTCAACCGCCGCGCCTATCAGGGCCGAGCCAAGGCCCTGGCCACGGGCCTCGGGGGCAACAGCGGCCTCCAGCACCCAGAGCTCGCCCTCCCTCACCAGGGCGGCGAAACCTAGGGGTGCACCAGCCTGCCGGGCCTCAAAAAGCCGCACACCGGCGTCCGCCCCCGCAGCTGCCTTGCGCAGCTCAACAAAGGTCTGCTCAGAGAAGGGGGAGGTGCCGTCCTGCCGCCGGGCCAGCTCAGCCAACCGCTCAAAATCAGCTAGCACAACACCCGAAACCTTGGGTGAAACAATTTCATAGACCACACGCGCCTCCTACACACATCGCAGCTCCTCTAAGCCTACCTAGAATCCGACCGCGCCGAGTTAAAGCTATATCCCACATTGCGAACCGTCGTAATCAACTGCTCATGGTCAGGGCCCAGCTTCGACCGCAGACGACGAATATGCACATCAACCGTGCGCGTACCACCGTAGTAGTCATAACCCCACACTTCAGAGAGAAGCTGGGCACGCGTAAAAACCCGCCCGGGGTGCTGCACCAAAAACTTCAGCAACTCAAACTCTTTATAGGTCAGGTTCAGGGGCGACCCCTGCAAACGCGCCGAATACGAGGCCTCATCGACCGTGATACCACCGGCCCGAATCACCGTGCTCTCAGGTTCAGCCTCCTCAGCCACATGCGCCGTCAACAACCTCAAACGGGCCTCAAGCTCAGCCGGACCCACCGACTCAAGCACGATATCGTCCACCATCCAGTGCGGCGCCACCGCAGCCATACCGCCCTCGGTAAGCACCATCAACAGCGGCGTAGTAAAACCAGACCCCTTCAACAACTGGGCACAGTTACGGGCCGCAACCAACTGCTCACGGGCATCAACCAAGACCACATCGGGCCCAGCAGCCTGCACCATCGACGGCGCAGCGCCCAGAGGAAGAACCGATATCTGATGAGCCAACAACCCCAGCGACTGAGTGACATCGGCGCCATCAGCCGCAGAATCACTCAATACGACAATATGCAGCACGCTCATACACTCCCTAGAACAGGTCAACTCAAGCACCAGTATAAAACGCAGGCCACAGACGTTGATAAACAGGTTCGTAATACGGGAAGATAAGAAGAAGCCCGGAACCCACACCACCGGCCCACCACACAGCGAGATGAAACCCCAGAGTGACGACTAAAGACCCCACCCACACCCGAGCTATCCGCACCTTCGTCCCCGAGCTCACCAAGCTCCGCCGGGCCAGGCAGAAAACCGTCTACGAAGGGCCCATCGGGCGCATCGGCATAACCCGCCGTTCTCGCTACACACTGGTGGCGCTCTCAGCCCTCGTCACCCTTATAGCCCTGGTCATCACCGCAGCTACCTCACCCGACCTCGCAGCACTCACCGGGCTGGGCGCCGTCCTCCTCATCGCCGGCGGCTGGCCCGCAGCCACCGGCATCGCCGAACTGCGTGGACGCCGCCGCATCACTTCCCACTCCGTCATCGTGCTGATATCGGGCGTAGCCTCCCTGCTCTACTCCTGGCTCAATCCCGGCAATTCCCCCCTGGCCTTCCTGCCCGCTATCGCAGCGGTGGGCGTGGTCGCAAGTTTCATGGCAGAACTAGCCCGCGGTGAAGGTGCTGTGGGGCGCCTGGAATCGGTCATCAGCTGCGTCTCGGGTGTGCTGGCCTCAGTCTCTGTGGCAGGCTGGGTGGGTCTAGCCATCCTGGCCAGGGACGTTGAAACCGCCTACCCCGTCATCACCATCGGCCTGGTCGTCGGCCTGCTGCTGGGACTTATCGGCATCCGGGTTGTCTCAGCAGGCCCCAAGGAAGGGCCCCGCCGCGGCGCCGTCACCCTGGGCGTAACACCCGTAGCATTTATCGGCGTCATCGCCTATGTGTGTGCGACTTTCCTCACTCGCGTGGTAGGGTAGCGGTATGAGTATTCTTGCACTTGAAATTTTCTTCCTCGTCCTTCTGGGCCTGGCAGGTCTGGCTATCTTCACCTGCATCGGTTTCGTACTCACCGGCCTCTTCCGCGGCCAGAAGTAAGCAACCCACAGGCTTATCAGCACCGGCCCCGCGCACTGTTGCGCGAGGGCCGGTTTTCTTTATGTTTCGGGCGCCTAAGGTGAAGGGAGCAGCGGGGGCGCCCCGGCAGACGACTGGCTGGGGCTGGCATGAATCGCGTGCGAGCTTTGCGAGCCTGCGAGAAGGTTAGTCGTCAGAGGGGCGCCCCGCTGCTCATAACTGCCCCTCTCCTCAGACAGGCTTGCCGATTACACTGGTATGTATGGCTATTGAAATTCCCACCAACCTTACCCCCGAACTCGTGCCCTTCTCCTGGCTGCTGGGCACCTGGGAGGGTACCGGCTCCCTCTGGTACGAGGGGGCAGAATCAACTCCCTTCGGGCAGATTATTACCTTCAGCCAGGACGGTCTGCCCTTCATTGAATACCGCGCCGAGAGCTTCCTGCTCGATGACCAGGGGCAGAAGCTGCGCACCATCACTGTTGAGACCGGCTTCTGGCAGATTGACCGCCCTCAGGTGGACGGCGACGTCGGGCCCGGCCTGGTGCCTGCTGATGTGGTTCCCGTGCACCAGGATGCTGAGTCCGTTGAGTCCCTGCGCAACGAGGACGGCGGCTTCAACCTGCTGGCCACCATCGCCCACCCCGGTGGTCTGACCGAAAACTATGTGGGCATGATTAAGGGCCCGGTGGTGCGTATGCAGACCGGCAACATGCTCAAGGACGACATCACCAAGGGCTACGCCGGTTCTGTACGCCTCTGGGGCCTGGTCAACGGCAACCTCATGTGGGACTGGGAAACTGCTAACCCCGAAACCCGCAAGCTTGAGAAGCACGCTTCGGCTGAGCTGCGTAAGACCTCGTCCATGACCGGTGAAGATCTGGGCACCACCATGTTCGGCGGCGAAAACCTTGCAGGTGACCAGTAGTGACTGCCTACCGTAGCCCCCTGCTGTCTCGCCCGGGTGCTTTTGCGGCGTCCGGGGCGGACGCTGGGGTCGCTGCCCACTACGGCGACCCGGTTGCTGAGCAGCGGGCTCTGGCCCGCCGTACCCGGCTTGCCCTGGTTGACCACTCCAACCTGGGCGTGGTGACGGTTGCGGGCGAGGACCGCCTGAGCTGGCTGACCACCCTCTCAAGCCAGGTCCTAGCCGGGCTGGGGGAGGGGGACTCTACCGAGCTTCTTCTGCTGACCCCGCAGGGCCGCATCGAGTTCTCCGCCTTTGCTGTTGAGAAGGACGGCGCGGTCTGGCTGATCACCGAACGAGACCAGGCTGCGCCCCTGGTTGAGTATTTGAACCGCATGAAGTTCATGTTGCGCGTTGAGATTACCGACCGCACTGAAACCCACGCGGTGCTGGGTTCCACCCTTGACCCGCGCGAGGTCGATGGGGCGGACGCCATGTTGGTAGGCGGCATTGTCTGGACTGACCCCTGGAGCGCCGGTATTGCCCCCGGGGGCTACACCTACGCGTCCGCTGGGGAAGACGAGCACCCGGCGTCCGCCTACCGCCGCTACCTGACCATCGTGCCCGCCCACCGCCTGCTCGATGCGGTCGAAGGAGCCCAGCTAGCCGGGGTATGGGCGGCTGAGGCCCTGCGTATTGAGGCCTGGCGGCCGCGCGTGGGCGTGGACTCCGATGAGAAGACCATCCCCCACGAGCTCGACCTGCTCCGTACCGCCGTGCACCTGGAGAAGGGCTGCTACAAGGGCCAGGAGACCGTGGCCCGCGTGCACAACCTGGGGCACCCGCCCCGCCGCCTGACCTTCCTCGACCTGGACGGCTCCGAGCACACCCTGCCCGCTGCCGGTTCTGCCGTGATGAACGGCGAGAAGAAGGTGGGCACCGTGACCTCGGTGGCCCTGCACCACGAGGCTGGGCCTATCGCCCTGGCCGTCCTGAAACGCTCGGTTGACCCCGCCGCCACCCTGCGCGTGGTGGACGGGGGAGATACGGACGCCGACGGCAACCCCGCAACCAGCCAGTACGCCGCCACCCAGACCGTGATTGTTGCTCCGGACGCCGGCCGGGTGGCAGGACGCCGGAACATGGGGGACTTTCTGCGCTAGAGTTCTCTGAGCCCACACCACGGTAGATACGGCACAGACACGGTAAAACAAGTGCCGATAAAAACGACTGCCTCCCCAAGAATCCTTGGGGAGGCAGTCGTTTCTAGTGTGAGGCGTGTGGCCTAGCGGCCGAAGAGAACCTTAGCCTCTTCGTAGCGGTGGACCGGAACGGTCTTCAGGCCGTTAAGGGCCTCAGCGAAGTCAACGCGCTTAATCTCGGTACCCTGCAGGGCAACCATCTTGCCCCACTCCTTGTCGTGAATCATATCGACAACCTGGATGCCCAGGCGGGTTGAGAGCACACGGTCAAAGCCGGTGGGGGCGCCACCGCGCTGAATGTGGCCCAGGGTGGTGTTACGGGTTTCAATGCCGGTGATGCGCTCAATCTCCTGCGCAACCCAGTCGCCGATACCGCCCAGGCGGGGGCGGCCGTCCTTCTCCTGGCCCTTACCAGCCATCACATCGTCGAAGCCCTCGGGGATGAAGCCCTCAGCAACAACAATCAGGGGGGAGCGGCCGCGGTCGTGAACTTCCTTGACCCAGCCAGAAACCTCTTCCAATGAGACCTTGACCTCGGGAATCAGAATAGCGTGAGCGCCACCGGACATACCGGAGTGCAGGGCAATCCAACCAACGTGACGGCCCATGACCTCAGCAACCATGGCACGGTGGTGGGACTCGCCGGTGGTACGCAGACGGTCCAGGGCATCGGTTGCGATAGAAACTGCGGTATCGAAACCGAAGGTGTAGTCGGTTGCCTGTAGGTCGTTATCAATAGTCTTGGGAACACCAACCACGGGCAGGCCCGCGTCAGCCAGGCGCTTAGCACCAGCCAGGGTACCCTCGCCACCGATAGCGACAATAGCGTCGATACCGTTGCGTTCCATCATGATCTCGATGTTCTCGGGGCCACCCTTAGGACCATCGAAGGGGTTAGTGCGGGAAGTACCCAGGATGGTGCCACCGGTACGAGCCAGACCACGAACCTTGGTACGGGGCAAATCCATGAAGTCGCCTTCAACAACACCGCGCCAACCGTCGCGGAAGCCAACGAACTCGTCGCCGTAGGTCTTGACGCCATTGAGCACAGCGCCACGGATAACAGCGTTCAGGCCGGGGCAGTCGCCGCCGGAGGTGAGCAGACCGATCTTCATGGAGAAACTCCTTGTGTTATTCCTGGTGGGGAATGATGGTGGTGACCCTGTTGGGTTTCTGCCCGTTTAGGCAGTCCAAAGTGTGGGTCTTTGTTGGTTTCTATTGTAGTAAAGAGGGGTTGCGTTGGGTAGCTGTGGGGTGGGTTGCGCTGTATGTTTTGGGTCGCTGAGTAAGAGTCAAATGCGACTTTAGGGGCGGGAAAGATTCTAGTTTCTGGCACTCCGGATATTACAGATAGCGCGGCATATGAACCTTCGCAAGCGACCCTCTCGCAGCTTCGCTTCGCTCAGGTGCGATTCACGCCAGCCGCCGAGCCAGCTTGCTTGCGGTTCATATGCCGCGCTTACTTGGCGTCCTGCGTACCGCTGGGGTGTGCCCGAATCAGGCAAACTACTCTGCGGTTGCCAGCAGCTTCTGCATACGAGCCAGGCCTTCGGTGAGGTCCTCATCGCCCAGGGCGTAGGACAGGCGCAGGTAGCCGGAGGGGCCAAAAGCCTCACCGGGAACAACCGCTACTTCAGCCTCTTCCAGGATGATTTCGGCAAGCTCAGCGGAGGTCTGCGGGGTCTTGCCCGCAATGGTCTTGCCTAGCAGGCCGGTGACGTCGGCGTAGGCGTAGAAGGCGCCCTTGGGGGTGGGGCAGTGGACGCCCTCGATAGCGTTAAGCCCCTCAACGATGGTCTTGCGGCGGCGGTCGAAGGCCTTGTGCATCTCGTTGACGGCGTCGAGGGAACCCGAGACAGCTTCAAGTGCCGCCAGCTGGGCGATGTTGTTGACGTTAGAGGTCATGTGAGACTGCAGGTTGGTTGCTGCCTTGGTGATGTCGGCGGGGGCAATCATCCAGCCCACGCGCCAGCCGGTCATGACGTAAGTCTTGGCAACACCGTTGAGAATGACGGTGTTCTCAGCCAGGGCGGGCACAGCCTTGACGATGGAAGTGAAGGGTACGCCGTCGTAGGTGAGGTGCTCGTAGATTTCGTCGGTGAGCACGATGATGCCCTTCTCCAGCGCCCATTCGCCAATAGCTTTGGTCTCTTCGGGGGTGTAGACCGCACCCGTGGGGTTAGAGGGGGATACGAAAATCAGGGCCTTGGTGGCGGGGGTGTAGGCTGCCTCCAGCATGTCGGGGGTGACCTTGTACTCCTTGTCGGCTCCCGCGAAGACCTCGATGGGGTTGCCACCAGCCAGGCGGATAGCTTCGGGGTAGGTGGTCCAGTAGGGGGCGGGCAGCAGTACGTCGTCGCCCTCGTCAATAACGGTGGCAAAGGCCTGGTAGACGGCCTGCTTGCCGCCGTTGGTCACGATGACCTGGGAGGCGTCAATATCGATGCCGGAGTCACGCTTGGTCTTCTCAACGATTGCCTGCTTGAGGGCGGGCAGGCCAGCGGCCTGGGTGTAGCGGAAGTTGGCGGGGTCCTCAAGAGCCTTACGGGCGGCGTCCACAATGTAGTCGGGGGTGGGGAAGTCGGGCTCGCCCGCACCAAAGCCGATAACCGGGCGTCCTTGCGCCTTGAGGGCCTTAGCTTTAGCGTCAACGACGAGGGTGGCCGAGGGGGCGATAGCGCCAATGCGGCGTGATACGCGGGCAGTCATGGGGAGGTTCTCGCTTCCGTCCTGTGGGCAGGACCGTTGGGTTATGGCAAAAAGGGTGCGGACGCCAGCGCGGCGGCTGGCATCTACCCCCTTAAATCAATCATAGGGTGGGCGGGAGCCTGAAGAGGGGCTGGCGCGCACCAAATTGCCAAAGCAAAAAATATGTTCTACAGTAGATAACGTTGTTCGCAACCGAACAGCTTCAGGTTTGTGCCCGCAAGGGTTCCAAACCTCCTTGAAGGGGTAACCTTCAAAGGGCGGTGGCTCAATTGGTAGAGCAGCGGTCTCCAAAACCGCAGGTTGCAGGTTCGAGTCCTGTCCGCCCTGCTTCAAGCCTCACAGGTTTATTTGTCAATCGAACAGTTCATGTTCATGATGAGTCTAGAAAGGGGCGGGCCTACCATGGCTAAATCAATCGCCGCCAGGACCGCCGATTCTGAAGAACCAGGCGCAGAGAAGAAGCTGGGCTTCTTCGGCCGCATTTTCCAGTTCTTACGCGAAGTTATCGCAGAACTCAAAAAAGTCACCACTCCCACCGGTAAAGAGCTGGTGCAGTACGTGATTATTGTTCTTTTCTTCGTTGCTTTTATGATGCTCTTCATCTCGGGCCTAGATTACGTTTTCGGTCAGGGAGCCTTCTGGATTTTTGGTAACGGCATCAACTAGAAGTACGAAGCTAGGCCGACGGCGGCCTAACCCGTAGAATCTTTTGTGTATGTAGGGCGTGCGCGCCTTCAAGTAAACCCCAATGACGAAAGCAGGAAAGCGTGTCCGAGCAGGAAGTTGCACCTGAAACCGAAGAGGTCGTAGAACCTGCAGAGCAGGCAACCAAAGAGGGCCACGAGGCTGTTGAAGTAGCAGCCGCTGAGGTCGTCGAAGAAGTCACTGAAGCTGAAGAAACTGGCGAGCCCGCCGTTGACCCGCTCGAAGAGTTCAAGGCTAAGCTGCGCCGCCAGGAAGGTGAATGGTTCGTCATTCACACCTACGCCGGCTACGAGAACAAGGTCAAGGCTAACCTCGAATCCCGTGCCCAGACCATGAACGCTGAAGATGACATCTTCGAGGTTCAGGTCCCCATGGAAGAGGTCATGGAAGTCAAGAACACCACCAAGAAGCTGGTTCGCCGTGTGCGCGTCCCCGGCTACGCTCTGGTGCGTATGAACCTGACCGACGAGAGCTGGGGCGTTGTACGTCACACCCCCGGTGTGACCGGCTTCGTCGGGCAGGACGCCTACACCCCGGTTCCCCTGCGCCTCGATGAGGTTGTCGACATGCTGGCTCCCGTCTTTGAAGCTGAGCAGGCAGAAGCAGGCGCCGCCCCCAAGGCTGCCCCCGCTGTTGAAACCGGCTTTGAGATCGGCGAGGCCGTCACCGTTAAGGAAGGCCCCTTCGAGGGCATGCCCGCAACCATCTCAGAGATCAACGCCGCAGCCTCATCAATGGTTGTGCTGATTTCCGTCTTCGAACGCGAGACCCCCGTGACCCTGAACTTCTCACAGGTCACCAAGATGTAAAACCAGCTTGTCTGGATCAAGGGCCGCCCCGCTTGATGTGGGGCGGCCCTTTTGTTTTCGTTCAAAAGTGGGGGAGGGCTACTAGAGTTTTCCGCATTTATTCTGGTTTACCCGCAACTAGTTGCGGGTAAACCAGAATAAATGCGGGGAACCTGGAGTGATGGTGTTTGCGCAATCGGCCTAACCCCGTACCTATCCACCTGTGAGCAAGCACCCAGGGGTAGGCGTCCGCCCCGCAATAGCTTTAAAGCTCGGATCGTACTAAGATAGAAGACTGTATGTGCGCACCCACGCCGGTGCGCCCCTACACGGTGCCGCCGCCGCCATGGCAGCACCACCGCCCGGTGCATACTCCTGTGCGCCGGTCCACCAGCTAAGAAAAGGACCAAACACAAATGGCTCCCAAGAAGAAGGTCGCAGGCCTCATCAAGCTGCAGATCCAGGCAGGCGCCGCTAACCCCGCGCCCCCCGTTGGCCCCGCACTCGGTGCACACGGCGTCAACATCATGGAATTCTGCAAGGCCTACAACGCAGCCACCGAATCCCAGCGCGGCAACATCATCCCCGTAGAAATCACCGTCTACGAGGACCGCTCCTTCACCTTCATCACCAAGACCCCTCCCGCAGCACAGCTCATCAAGAAAGCAGCTGGCGTTGCTAAGGGCTCCGGCGTACCCCACACCCAGAAGGTCGGCTCACTGACCCTGGACCAGGTCAAGGAAATCGCCCAGACCAAGATGGAAGACCTCAACGCTAACGACATCGACGCCGCAGCGAAGATCATCGCCGGCACCGCCCGCTCCATGGGCATCACCGTCGAAGGCTAAAACCCTTCCACCCCGCCCACCGCGGGGAACCGAGGTTCGCACCTCACCCAAAGACAATTGTTAGAGTCTCCCACCCGGGAGGCATGTGGCAGAGCCGAGCGCGGCTCACCAAAGACCACACCTGCAAAGGAGAAAAGCAGATGGCAAAGCGCAGCAAGGCGTACCAGGCAGCTGTAGCCAAGATCGAAGCGGACAAGCTCTACGCACCCGCCGAGGCTATTGCAGTAGCAAAGGACATCGCGGCAGACAAGCCCAACTCAACCGTTGAGGTCGCACTGCGACTCGGCGTTGACCCCCGCAAGGCAGACCAGATGGTACGCGGTACCGTCAACCTGCCCAACGGCACCGGTAAGACCGCCCGCGTTGTAGTTATCGCAGCCGGTGAAAAGGCTGAAGCAGCAGAAGCAGCTGGCGCTGACTTCGTTGGCTCAGACGACCTGATCGCAAAGATCGCTGGCGGCTGGACCGACTTCGACGCAGCAGTTGCAACCCCCGACATGATGGGCAAGGTTGGCCGTCTGGGTAAGGTTCTGGGTCCCCGTAACCTTATGCCCAACCCCAAGACCGGCACCGTCACCATGGACGTTGCTAAGGCAGTTGCAGACATCAAGGGCGGTAAGATTGACTTCCGCGTTGACCGCAACTCAAACCTGCACTTCATCATCGGTAAGGCTTCCTTCACCGCTGAGCAGCTGACCGAGAACTTCGAAGCAGCTCTCGAAGAGGTTAACCGCCTCAAGCCCTCATCAGCTAAGGGCCGCTACATCTCAAAGGCAACCATCGCCACCACCTTCGGTCCTGGCGTTCCCGTTGACCCCTCAACCGTAGCCTAAGTTTCTTAGACCCTAACGGTTATTCAAGGCAGGCTCCCCGCGCATAGGTGCGGGGGGCCTGCCTTTTTGTTGTGGCGGGCAGGCAGAGCGATGGCGAAGCAAGGCGGGGTGCGCGGACGCCCGGGTCTAGCTTTCGCGGGCCCAGCCAGCTATTCTTGTGGTCAAGAGCACACCCCTTTCAATGATGTCTGGAGGTTCAACCCCGTGTACCGCGTCGCCTACTTCCCTTACCCGCGTCCGTCCGATCTGCCCGTCTATCGCGATGAAAAGTTGCTCTACCCCGGCCTGCTTGCCCTGCAAGAACCGGTGAGTCAAACCGTCTTTCTCTACCGCCTAGAAACCCTGTACGAGGGGGACTTTCCCACCGACTACACCATCTATAACTATGCTGGTGGACCCCTTGAGAGCGAAATGCGCATTAATATCTCCGCCCTGGGGCCTGCAGAAGAACGCGGGGACGGGGAGCCGATGTATCAGTTTGAAGCCTACTCCCGTTTCGAAGACCGCGCTGGAAAGCTTATCTCACAGGGGCTACTGACCCGCACCGGAGAAATCCGCTGGGACGAACAAGACCCCGGCCACTGGCTACACCCCCACGTGAAAACCCTGATCGAGTACCTGGCTCAGGCCCCGGCCAAAGCGCCTGAGACCATCGAAGAAGGGCAGGTTATCACCTGGGACCTCCCGCAGCTTCTGAGCGACGAGCTGACCATCAACGAACATAACTTCGAGCGCCACCTGCCCCACTGGTTCGCAGTAGAGCACAGCGAAGATTGCACCTGGTACACAGAGCAGCTCGCACAGCACACTGATGACGAGGAGCCCCTGCCACTCCTTAACCGTCTAGTACAGGTCGTCCACCCCGATACAGTAAGCGACAGGCCAGCCCACCCGGGGGAGCTTGCCCCTAGTATCGGCTATACCGCGAAGGTCAAAGGTGCGGGGGCTGATGTGCTCAAATGGGGTCGCAATCTGACTCCCACGGTGTGGGGCAGAGAAGCTGATGCCGGGCTACTTCCCGGTTTCAGCGGCGAGAACCTGCCCGGTTCAATTCGAGATTTGGTAGAGCAGGGTGAGATTATCTACCCCGATGACCGCATTGAGCAGGCACGAGGCTAACTGCTTCCCTAACGAGCGTGCGCCTTATCGCTGAGCGTGCCGC
Organism: Rothia nasimurium; assembly: GCF_042660305.1. Taxonomy (NCBI): domain Bacteria; kingdom Bacillati; phylum Actinomycetota; class Actinomycetes; order Micrococcales; family Micrococcaceae; genus Rothia; species Rothia nasimurium. The sequence goes on along the minus strand of NZ_JBHSTW010000025.1, from coordinate 78,982 downwards.
AGATAGGTGCACGCTCAGCGATAAGGCGCACGCTCGGTCAAATCAGGGTTGCACTGTGGTGGGAAGGCTGCGGTCAGGGCGTACCGTGCAACCGTCGGGCATAATAGAGGTCATGACCAGCCCCGACCTTACCATCACCGGCCTGACCAAGCGGTTTGGTGCGTCCGCCGTGCTTGACGGCATTGACCTGACCGTGCCCGGTGGCAGCCTACTTTCCCTGGTGGGGGAGTCGGGGTCGGGCAAATCCACCCTGCTGCGCATTATTGCCGGGCTGGAACAGGCGGACGCCGGTCGCGTGCTGTTCGGCCACCGGCCGGTAGGTGTTGGGGGAGGCACCCGCATCAAGGGCAAGGCCAAGACCCGGCAGGCAGGGGCCGTGCCGGTGGGGTTCGTTTTTCAAAAGCCCGTGCTCTACCCCCACCTGAGCCTGGAAGAGAACATCCTCTTCGCCCAGCGCCTGCGCGCCCAGGAGCAGCTGGACCGCGACCACTACCTTTCCCTCGTCGATACCCTGGGTCTGGGGGAGCACCTGCGTAAGAGGCCGGCGCAACTATCGGGTGGCCAGGCCCAGCGGGCCGGTATCGCCCGGGCCCTGGTGCGTAAACCCACGCTGGCTCTCTTCGACGAGCCGCTCTCTAGCGTCGATGAGCACCTGAGCGAAGCTATCCGCGCCGACCTGCTGACCCTGCACCGCCAGCTAGGGTTCACGGGCATCTACGTCACCCACAACCCCGACGAAGCCCTCGCGATGGGCCAGCAGCTTGCGGTGCTAGAGGGCGGACGCCTGGCCCAGGTTGCCGCCCCGGGGCAGGTACTGGCCGCCCCGGCGTCCGCGCAGGTCGCCCGCCTGCTGCACCCGCTTTACAACGAGCTAGAGGTAGAACGGGGTGGGCGGGCAATACCGGCCGGTATCTCTGCCCACGGATTTGAGCGGGCGGACGCCGCTAGCCCGGGGGCCCTGCCGGTGCGGGTGCTGGGCGTGCTCGCCCATACGACAGGAAGCCGTTTTAGCCTTGAAACCACTCGGGCGGTAGAGCTGCCACACTCGGACGGTGCCGTGACCATTCCCGCCGGTAGCCCGCTCACGGCTGTGCTGCCAGAAACCCCGGTAGGCGCGGAGCAGGGGCTCTACCTGAAACTCCGACAAGATGCTCTGCACTGTTTCTCAGGGCAAAGCTAGTTTGTACCACGTGCTGACCAAAAAACCTGCCTCATCTGGTCTGTATGCGGTACAAAGGTGGATAGAAGCGGCGGTTTAAGTGATTAAGCACCCTTAAACCCGGTTTTAACTTGCCAGGGCCCCGCTAACCGTGGTTAGATGAAGTAACCAAAGACCGCCGGTCTGTGCCTTTTACAGGTACGATAAGGGCTAACCAGCCCACCTGCGTAGGTGCCGATAACAGAATACAAACCAGTTATAGCTGGGCTTGTATTATGCCTCGATGCCTGCGCGTCGGGGCATTTTTTGTTGGCCTGGCGGGATAAGAACTGGAAGGAACACCATGGCAACACAGGATAAGATTGCTGCCGTCTCTGAGATCAAGGAACTCCTTGAATCCTCAAACGGCGTAATTCTCACCGAGTACCGTGGTCTCACCGTTGCACAGATGAAGGAACTTCGTCGTGCACTGGGTGCTGAGACCGAGTACGCCGTGGTAAAGAACACTCTGACCGCTATCGCGGCTAAGGAAGTTGGCATCGACGCATTCGATGGTCAGCTCCACGGCCCCAGCGCAATCGCATTCATCAAGGGCGACTTCATTGATGCTGCGAAGGGTCTGCGTGACTTTGCCAAGGCTAACCCCCAGCTGATCGTTAAGAGCGGTTACTTCGAGGGCGAAGCTCTCGACGAAGCTGGCATCAACAAGTTTGCAAGCCTCGAATCACGCGAGGTACTTCTTGCAAAGGTCGCAGGCGGCGCAAAGGGCGCAATCGCAAAGGTTGCTCGCACCGTTGACGCTCTGCGTATCAAGCTCGAAGAGCAGGAAGGCGCAGCACCCGAGGCCGAGTAATCGTCTCGAACTGCCCACCGCACAGACTTCGGCCTACTTACCTGGGCCACCCCACAATTTTCAAGCTCGCAGGCTGAAATACTGAGGCTTGCAACTGAATCAAAGAAGGAGCCAATCTCATGGCTAAGCTTTCAATCGAAGAACTCATTGAAGCATTCAAGGAACTGTCACTCGTTGAGGTTTCCGAATTCGTTAAGGCATTCGAAGAAGAATTCGACGTAACCGCAGCTGCTCCCGTTGCTGTTGCTGGTGTTGCTGGCGGCGACGCTGGTGCTGCTGAAGAGCAGTCAGAATTCGACGTTATCCTCGAATCAGCTGGCGACAAGAAGATCGGCGTTATTAAGGAAGTTCGCGCCCTCACCTCACTGGGTCTGAAGGAAGCTAAGGACCTCGTTGACGGCGCTCCCAAGCCCGTTCTCGAAGGCGTTTCCAAGGAAGACGCAGAGAAGGCTAAGGAAGCTCTCGAAGGCGCTGGCGCAACCGTCACCCTCAAGTAAGTTTCTTACTTTTCTTATCTTTGGCGCAGGGGCGGCACCCATCACGGGTTGCCGCCCTTGCGGCTTTTTGTTTAAGGACGGACGCCGCCCTCACCTCTTCCCCTGCCTGCTGGTTTTGGTTAGGCTGGGGTCATGGGTAAGACTCTGATTCGTGCATTCTGGTGTCTGTTGCTGGCCGGTGCTCTGGCCTGGCTGGCTATCCTGGTGTGGCCGGGGCACCCGGTCACCTCCTGGCTGACCACCCGCCTGGTTATAGCCCAGGCCGTCGCCTTCCCCACCCTGCTTGCGGTGGCCGGGGCGGGCGTCCTGATAGTGGCCCTGCCGGTGACGCTATGCCGTTCCACCAGCGGAGCTACCCGCGTCCTTGCCGGGCTGACGGCGGTAGCCTGTGCCGTCTCTAGTCTGCTGGCTGTCACCGACCCCTACGGGGCTGCGCGCTACCAGGCGCGCGGGGTGCCCGCTATTGGGTGCGTTAATATGCAGACCTACCGGGTGACCACCTATAACGCCCTCGACACCCTGACCGCCCAGTCCCTGGCTCGGTTGCTGGCCGATGAGCCGGATTTCCTGGTGCTCCCTGAAGTCTCACCCGATACAGCCGCTCTTGCTGGCGGCGTTTCGGGCTACCAGGTCTTCGCCTCCACCAGCGGAAAGGCCCACATCGCCCCGACACTGACCCTGGTGAGCGACCGACTGGGCACCTACACCGCGCAGGAAGTGCCCATGACCTTCGGCGCCCTCATTCTGGCTCCTGAAAATGACGATAGTGGTCACCCATCACTGCTGGCGGTGCACACGGCCCCGCCCGTGCCCTCCTACATGCAGCAGTGGCGCGATGACCTAGCCACCATCGACCGCCTGGCCCGCGATGAGAACCGCCCTGACCTAATCGCCGGCGACTTCAACGCGACCCTGCTCCACGGCGGCCTGGCCAGTTACGCGGGGGTAGGCTCATACCTGGGTGCGGATGCTGCCCTGGCCACCCACCGGATTGAGGGCACCTGGCCAGTCGGCGGAGTGCTAGGAATGAAAGCACCCATCGACCACATCATGGTGATGCAGGGGCCACCTGCTGGTGGTGAAGAAGTGACCTACCAGCAGGTAGGTAATTCTGACCACCTGGCAGTAAGTGCCGCCGTAGACCTTTGCAGCTAGGCGCGTGGGCTAGCCCATATCATAATCTGGAAGATTTGCCGGTCTGCTCTGCACACTGCCGACCTAAGACCTGGGGAGAGGGCAGGGGGTAAGCTGGATATGACTAACGATTGACAGACCCCGCTATCGCACCCACCCAAGGAGCCCCGCGTGACTAAGCCCGGACGTCCGGACGCCGCCGAACTGCTCGCAGCCGCCGAGCAAGCCTATGCCACCTACCACGAGCAGGTACGCACCGACCCCGACTACCCGGCCCTGCACCTGGCACCGCCGGTGGGCCGTCTCAACGACCCCAACGGGCTGATCTACCATGAGGGTACCTACCACGCCTTTTACCAGTACTCACCCGTCCACCCCACCCGCGCCGTCTTCTGGCGCTACGCTACCAGCGACGACCTCACCCACTGGCAGGACCGCGGCACCGCCATCGCCCCCACCGACTGGTTCGATAAGAATGGCTGCTACTCGGGCTCGGGTTTCGTGGGCGAGGACGGCACCTTTGAGTTCTTTTACACCGGCAACGTCAAGGACGCCGACGGCAACCGGGAGGCCTACCAGGTACTCTTCACCTCACCCGACCGGGGTAAGACCTTCACCAAGCAAGAGGTCTTTATCAACGGCCCCGAAGAGGGCTATACCGCCCACTACCGCGACCCCCACGTGATTGAACGCGAGGGCACCTTCTACGCCGTCATCGGCGCCCAGCGCGAGGACGAAACCGGGGCCGTGGTGCTCTACTCCTCACCTGACCGCCGCACCTGGACCTTCGACGGGGAGCTCACCTTCTCAGACCCCGCCCTGGCCAACCTGGGCTACATGTACGAGTGCCCCGGCCTGATTCAGCTGCGCGACGAAGAAACCGGAGAGCTCAAGGACGTACTGATTTTCAGCCCCCAGGGTATGGAGGCCGACGGGGAGAAGTACAACAACATCTTCCAGACCGGCTACATCGTGGGCACCCTCACCGGCACCCATTTTGAGGTCACCACCCCCTTCACCGAGCTGGACGCTGGCACCGAGTTCTATGCCCCCCAGTGCTTCCACGGAGTGGGGCAGGACGGCTCCCATGCTGTGCTCCAGGGCTGGTTCGGCAATGCCGACCAGGACGACCACCCCTCCTGGGACAACCACTGGGTGCACATGCAGACCTACCCCCGCCGTCTCACCCTGCGTGCTGGCCGTATCTACCAGAACCCCGTGGATCAGCTTGATAGCGCCCTGGCACCCGCCCCGGTTAAACCCGCAGCTCATGGCGAGATTGCGGAACTGGCGGACGCCCGCGTCTGGCGCCTGTGCGGTGAGGTAGCGGTAGCTGAACCCGTGCAGATTATCGTTGAGGATGCCGCGGGGCAGGCCCTGGTGCTGACCCTGAGCGAGGACGGTGCCCACCTAGACCGCACCGGCAGCCGCTACACCGTGGGCGGGGCAGAACGCCACCGCACCCTAGAGCACTGCGCTACCCGCACCTTCGACCTGCTGGTCGATGCCTCCGGAACCGAATTCTTCCTCGATGGGGGAGCCGCCGTATTCTCATCCCGAACCTACTTCACCGGGGCTAAGCGCACCGTCCGCCTGGTAGCAGACGAGGCGGCCGTGCGGAGCCTCGAAGCTGCCCGACTTGTAGAAGACTAGGGGAGAGGGGCCGGTGCCTTAGTGCGCGGGGCGAAAAATTTTCCGTGACCTGGCACCGGTCGGGCTCAGCAAGACCTGTCTCACAGGTTACCGGCGGTGGTAGGCTGGTGGAGACGCCGCACACAGCGGCCCCATCACTCCCAACCACTATGAGGTGACAACCATGGCAGGCTTCTTCAAAAAGCTCTTTGGCGGTAGCGACGACACCGCAGCGCAGACCCCCGCTCCCGCAGCTATTCCCGCCGCAGCACCGTCCGCCGCTGGCGCGTCCGCTCTGACCGCCCACATGAACGGTACCGTTGTTGAGCTTGCCGGCGTGAGCGACCAGATGTTCGCCTCAGGCGCCCTGGGCCCCGGTGCCGCCATTGAGCCGACCGCAGGTGTGGTTGTAGCTCCCGCAGACGGCGAAGTAACCGTCGCCTTCCCCACCGGCCATGCCTTCGGCATCCGTACCGCAGACGGTCTGGAAATCCTGATTCACGTAGGCTTCGATACCGTGGAACTGGACGGCAAGTTCTTCGAACCCAAGGTCAAGAAGGGCGATACCGTCACCCGCGGCCAGGTACTGGTGGAGTTCGACCTGGAGCAGGTCAAGGCTGCAGGCTACCCCGTGACCACCCCGCTGGTTATCACCAACGCCAAGAGCTCCGTTGCCGACCTGACAGTTGCCAACGCAGGGAGCGACGTAGCGGCCGGTGCTGACTTTATCACCGCAGCTCGCAAGGGCTAAAACAAAGCTTGAGATAGGGTCGGTGGCCACCTAACACAGGTGGCCACCGACCTTTTGTAAGGGGCTGTTTTGGCCCCTTTTTTGGTGCTAGTATGTCAAACGATTGGCATGTTTGTTTTCGGGCAAACGTACACACTCGCGCCGAGGCAGAACCACAGATATAGGGGGAGCCTGGCCCATACACCAAGGAGAAGACATGGACCATAAATCCGTGGCTGAGCGAGTCCTCACCGCCGTTGGCGGCAAGGACAACATCGCAGCAGGTGCCCACTGCGCCACCCGCCTGCGACTGGTGCTCAAAGACATGAACGCCGTCAACCAGGCCGCCCTGGACAACGACGAGGACCTCAAGGGTACCTTCAACAACTCCGGCCAGTTCCAGATCATCGTGGGCCCCGGCGACGTTGACGAGGTCTACAAGCACATGGCCGCCGCCGGCATGAAGCAGGTTTCAAAGGACGAACTCAAGAACGTCGCAGCGGACCAGGGCAACCTCTTCACCCGCTTCATTAAGGTCGTCTCAGAAATCTTCCTGCCGATCATCCCTGTACTGGTCGGTTCCGGTCTGCTCATGGCACTCAACAACGTGCTGACCGCACCCAAGATTTTTGACCCCGAGCTCTCCCTCATCGAGATGTACCCGGCCTGGACAGGCTTCGCCGAAATCGTCAACCTGCTCTCGGCAGCGGCCTTCGCCTTCCTGCCCGTGCTCGTCGGCTTCACCGCCACCAAGGTCTTCGGCGGTAACCCCTACCTGGGTCTCACCATGGGTGCTGCCATGGTCTTCCCCTCCCTGGTCAACGGCTACAACGTAGCTGCCGCCCTGCAGGACGGCACTATGACCTACTGGGACGTCTTCGGCATCCAGGTCCAGCAGGCTGGCTACCAGGGTACCGTCCTGCCCATCATCCTGGTCGCCTTCATCCTGGCCAACGTTGAGAAGTTCTTCCACAAGATTCTCAAGGGCGTCATCGACTTCATGTTCACCCCCACCCTGACCCTCTTGATCACCGGCTTTGCCACCTTCATGTTGGTCGGCCCGCCCATGTTCAAGCTGGGCACTATGCTGGGCGACGCTATCAACTGGCTCTACACCACTGCTGGCCCTGTGGGCGGCTTCCTCTTCGGTCTGATCTACTCACCGATTGTCATTACCGGTCTGCACCAGTCCTTCCCGCCCATCGAACTCCAGCTCTTCACCCAGGGTGGCTCCTTCATCTTCGCTATCGCCTCCATGGCTAACGTGGCCCAGGGCGGTGCCGCCCTCGGCGTCTACCTGACCACCAAGGACAAGAAGATGAAGGGTCTTGCCGGTGCCACCGCGCCCTCAGCCTTCCTCGGCATCACCGAACCCGCCATCTTCGGCGTCAACCTGCGTCTACGCTGGCCCTTCTACATCGGTATGGGCGCCTCAGCTGTAGCCTCAACCCTTATCGCTATCTTCGGCGTCAAGGCCATGGCCCCCGGTGCCGCAGGCTTCCTGGGCTTCCCCTCCATCAGCACCGAAGCCGGTGCGGGCTGGGCAGGCTTCGCCATCGCTATCGTGACCTCAGCCGTCCTCTCCACCGGTGCCTCCTTTATCTACGGTAAGCGCGCCTTCGCCGGCCAGGTTGCCGAAGAAGAAGTTGAAGCCGCCGCCCCCGCCGCTACCGCTGTGTCTGTAGCTGCCCCCGCCACGTCCGCCCCCGTAGCAGCCACCGAAGGCTACGAACTGACCGCTCACCTCAACGGCACCGCCGTGGAACTCTCAGCGGTATCAGACCCCACCTTCGCCTCCGGCGCCCTGGGCCCCGGCGCAGCCGTAGAACCCACCGAAGGCAAGCTCTACGCACCCGCCGACGGTAAGGTCACCGTAGCCTTCCCCACCGGCCACGCCATCGGCATGCGCACCGACAAGGGCGTAGAAGTCCTTATGCACATCGGCTTCGACACCGTCGAGCTGGACGGCAAGCACTTCACCCCCAAGGTCGAAAAGGGCCAGGAGGTCAAGCGCGGCGACGTGCTCGTCGAGTTCGACATGGCCGCCATCAAGGCCGCAGGCTACCCCCTGACCACCCCGCTGGTCATCACCAACGCCAAGAAGACTGTTGACTCAACCGCTCTTGCCGTTGCTGCAGGCTCAACCGTGGCCGCAGGCCGCGACGAGCTGGTCAGCGTAGCCGCTAAGACCGCAGCCGTCTAAAACCTTCCCAGGGAAGAAAACCCGCCCCGTGCCCGTCCTGCTGATAAGGACGCGCGCGGGGCGGGTTGCTTTGCGCTATACCAGTACGGGGGTGCCCCTACATCTTGGCTCGTGACCCTCTTGCTCCTCGCCCGGGGGCTCGTCGCAATTCACGCCAGCCCCGAGCCAACGAGCTGCGATGCAGGGTCACCCCCTCCGTAGAAGGTGCAAGGAAAACTCTCTCTAGAGCTTTCTTGACCGGGTAATCTTGAAAGGTAACACCGTACCCAGGAGGATTCCATGCCCGAGCAAACCTACGACTTTACCGTGCGCGAAGCGACCGAAGCTGACTACCCCGGCGTGATCGAGGCGTTGACCAATGCCTTTGAGCACGACCCGGTCATGAACAAGGCTATGGGCGGGGACGGCCGCACCGAGACCGTCCGCGGCCTTTTTGAGTTCCAGCTGCGCACCACCTACGCCCCGAAGGGCACTATCGATATCGCCGTCACTGCCGACGGCAAGGTGCTGGGTGCTGCCCTCTGGCTCTCGCCCGAGGCCCAGAAAGGTAACCTGCTAGCCGACATTAAGGCCCTGCCCGACTACTACCGGGTGCTAGGGAAGGGGCTGGCTCGTGCCACCGTCACCGAGCTGCGCCTGCTGGCAGCCCGCCCCAAGTTCGACCACTGGTACCTCTACACCATCGGTGTGCACGAGGACGCCCGCGGCCACGGCATCGGCTCCCACCTGCTGGATTACCGCCGCGAGCGCCTGGGCGAGACGCCTGCCTACCTGGAAGCCTCCACCTACCGGTCAGCTTCTCTCTATGCCCGCCACGGGTTTGTTGAGCTTTTCCGGTTTAAGGGCGGCAAGCCTGCCCTGGGCATGTTGCACCCGGCTCCGGTGACCCAGGTGTCGCTTCACGACCACCATAGAAGCAAGTAATATTCTTTTTTCTCTGTTCAGGGGCGCGTGAGCGTGCAAGAATACTGTTGTTTGCCGGGCTGTCTGCTTATCCCCCATAGGTGGCAGTCGGGGTGCTACCGCTACCACCGGTAGCACCGGGCAGGCACTACACACGCAACACGGAGAAAGAGCACCCCCATGCCCCTTTTCACGCTGCCACATACCCGAAAAGTCGCCAAGGCGCAGCTTGCTGCTGTCACCGCGGTGACCCTGCTTGCTAGTGGCACTACCTATGCAAGAGCAACCGAAACCCCCGATGCTACGGGAACCTACCAGGCCGGGCAGACAGGCGATAGCAGCGCCCTGGTTAAAGAAACCGACCGCCTGATAGTGACCTTTGCCGAGGGCACCACGACCGAAGAGCGCCAGACTATCGTTGACCGCGCCCTTGAAGATACCGAGGCCCTTAAGACGGCAGAGGTTGTCAAAGAGTCTGTGGGTGAGGACGCCACCACAGGCGTGATTGAAGCCGACCACCCCCTGAGTGAGGCCGAGCAGCAGAGCGCTATTGAGGCGCTGGAAGCTGACCCGGGCGTCCTCGCAGCTGAACCTGACCAGCTGGTCCGGGCCGTGCAGAATGTGCACGGTACGGCCACCGGCGAACCCCTGTATAGCACCCTCTGGAACTTTAGGGCAGCTAACGTGGCCCCCGCCTGGTACCGGGCGGACGGGGCTGGAACCACTATCGCGGTGGTCGATACCGGCATCACTTACCACCCCGATCTGGCCCCTAACCTGGTGGCCGGGTATGACTTTATTTCTGATAACTCCTACGCCCGCGACGGGGGCGGACGCGACGCCGACCCCACCGATATCGGCACCTTCTCTGGTTCTACCCCCTCGAACTGGCACGGCACCCATGTAGCCGGTATCGCGGCGGCCGCAGCCCAGGGCACCGGGCTGGCGGGGGTGGCCCCTCGCGCTAAGATTCAGCCGGTGCGGGTACTGGGCGTGAACGGCTGGGGCTATGCCTCGGACATCGCGGACGGTATCGCCTGGGCCTCCGGCGGGAACGTACCCGGCGCGCCCCGGAACGCGACCCCGGCAACCGTCGTCAATGCGTCCTTGGCCTGGCCGTCTGATACCTGCCCGGCTGCCCTCGACGCCGCTATTAAGGGAGCCTACTCCCGGGGCGTTCCGGTCGTTGTTGCCGCCGGGAACGCGGGTGCTAACGCAAACGCCTGGACACCCTCTAACTGCTACTTCGCTATCGTCGTGGGAGCTACCGGCGGCGATAACGCCCTGACCGCCTACTCCAACTGGGGCTCGACCCTCGATATCCTTGCCCCGGGCGGTACCGCCTGGCAGCAGGTGAACTCAACCTCTAACGCGGGACGCACCACCGCTACAACCGCCAGCTTTGGCGGGCTCTACGGCACTTCTCAGGCAGTCCCGGTGGTAGCGGGCACTATCGCCCTGATGAAGCAGGCCAACCCTAACCTCACCATCGAGCAGATTCGAAACACCCTAAAATCTACCGGTAGCCCCGCCAGCGGCTACCGCCTGGTGAACACCGGTCAGGCTGTAGCAACCGTAACCCCGCCCCCACCTGCCTACCGGGTGATGGGCGGAATCGGTTCTTACTACCAGGCCAACGGTGGTGAAGCTGTTTTTGGTAAGCCCACCCAGAACGAGTTTGGCTCGGTCGGGGGCGGCGCTATTCAGAACTTTGACCGCGGCTACGCCCTGTACTGGACGGCCACCTACGGCACCCACGCGGTGAAATGGGGCACCGGTATCGGCGAGCACTACCGCCAGAACCGCTGGGAACTGGGCCACCTGGGCTACCCTACCAGTAGCGAGTACGCCTATTCTTACGGGGCCGCCCAGAATTTTTGGAACCCCGTGACAGGTTCCCGCTACGCCGTACTGTGGAGCGCAGAGACAGGAACCCACACCATGGTGGGTGGGGGAGTGATCGCCGGTAAATGGTACAGCATGGGCGGGCCGGACCGCCTGGGCTTCCCGTCCACATCAGAAATCGCTTTGAGCGGCGGTGGGGTAGTGCAGTTCTTCCGCAAGGGCGGCAGCCTGACTGCCATCTACTGGCACCCGGTGCACGGTACCCGCAGCGTGTCGGGTACTGGGGCTTTCTACCACTACTGGCTAGCAAATGGCTACGTCACCCGTCTGGGCTACCCGGTTACCGATGAACACCTGGGGGCAGACGGACGCATGCACCTGCGGTTTTCGTCCGGCGCTCACCTGACCTGGAGTACGTCCGAGGGGCTGCACCGGGTGCGCTAGCTTATGCCACCGCGCTCTCTTCCCAGAGCAGGGAGCGGGTGCTTGACCCTTCATGAAGGCTCACCGGTAGCACATCGCTGCCGGTGAGCTCTTTTTCTTCGCTGTTCATAGCGTGCATGAGCTGGGCGACGGCCCGCTGGGCCATTGCGTCGATCGGCTGCACGACGGTGGTTAGCTCGGGCAGGAGGGCCCGGCTGGTTTCGGTGCCGTCAAAGCCGATGACCTGCAAGTCATTGGGCACCTGCCGGCCGCTAGAGCGGGCATAGCCCAGCACCATGGCAGCGTAGACATCGTTTGAGGCGAAGACAGCATCAACCTGCGGGTGCTTGTCGAGGTAGGTGAAGATGCGCTCGCGTTTGGTGGCCTGCGGGGTGGTGAAGCCCAGTTCGAGGATATGCGGGGTGTAGCCAGCTTCGGTGACCGCTAGCTGGTAGCCGCGCTGGCGGGCGTTGTCGAGGGAGATAGTTGAGGTGATGTGCAGGATATTGGTGGCCCCGCCGTCCAGGAGTAGGCGGGTGGCCCGGTAGGCCCCGTCGAAGTTGTCGCAGCTGATGTTGGGGCCGCGGCCGGTGTGCTGGCGGTCGATGGTGATCAGGGGAGCACCCAGGTGGGGAAAGTTGGCAACAACCTGGGAGTGGGCGCCGGTGATGACGCCGTCGACCTGGTTGGCTATGAGCATATCGAGGTAGCGCTGCTCTGATTCGGGGTGGTCGTTGCTGTTGCAGAGAATGGTCTTGTAGCCGATGTCGGCCAGGTGGGATTCGATGCGGTAGGCCATTTCCCCGTAGAAGGGGTTGGCGACGGAGGGGAAGACTAGGCCGATGAGTTGGCTTTTTTGCCCCTGGAGGGAGCGGGCGATGGCGTTGGGCCGGTAGCCGAGCTGCTGCATGGCGTCGAAGACTTTGACGCGGGTTGTTTCGGAGAGGTAGCCCCGGTTGTTGAGCACGCGGGAGACTGTGGTGGGGAAGACGCCTGCCAGCGCAGCGACATCACCGAGTTTTGGTTTGGGCACGCGGGGCTCCGGTCTGTTGGGGTGGGCTCGGGCTGTTCTCAATTATAGGGCCTGTCTAACAGGCGCTGAGAAGTGTTGAGCTGTGTGACGGGGGCGGTTTGCGCTTGCGCTGAGAGAGGGGTAGGGCAGCGGGGTTAGCGGGGCAGGGGGAGGTAGCTGACGGTGCTGCCTGCTGCCGCACCAGCCGGCGGGACGAGGGCGAGGGCGTCCGCTGTGGCGAAGGAGGTGAGCATGTGGGACTGGGTTTTGGGTAAGGGGGTGAGGGCTGCCCCGTGGGGTGAGGAGCTGAGACTGGCAGGTAGCAGGCGCAGGTCGTGTTTGCGGTAGCCGGGTACCCCGTGGGTGAGGACGCCGGTGGGCAGCTCGGCTAGGGGAGCTGTGCTAGCGCCGGTGAGCCAGGGCGTGAGGTAGGAGTAGAGGGCGGTGTAGGCGGCCAGGGGGTTGCCGGGCAGGCCCAGGACGAGCGGCGCGGCCGGGTTGCTGCTGGCCGGTAGGCGGGCGGCTAGGGCCGGGTGGCCGGGGCGGATGGCTACGGATTCGAAGAGGTAGCTGGCCTGAAGGTCGTGGAGGGCACGGCGTACCCAGTCGGCGGTGGAGGTTGAGGAGCCTCCGGTAATCAGGAGCAGATCGGCTCGGGTTGCGGTGAGCCAGTCGGTGAGCTTGGCTTTGCTATCGGGCAGGCGGCAGGTGCTGGTGACTGCCGCCCCGAGATCTTCGATGATGGAAGGGAAGGCCAAGGAGTAGGCGTCTCGCACCTGGCCGGGGCCGGGCAGACCTGCGGTAATAATTTCGTTGCCGGTGTAGGCGATAGCCACGGTGGGGCGGGCGGTCACGGTCAGGGTGTCAAGGCCGAGCGTGGCGAGGGCGCCGAGATGCCGGGCGGTGATACGGGTGCCCGTTGCAAGCACACTGCTGCCCGCGGGGAGCTCTTCACCGGCGCGACGGATGTCGGCCCCCGGGCTGGGGTAGCCCCGTCCACTAAAAAAACGGGGGTCGGGGCTGAGCATGTTGCCTTCTCGCAGGGCGTGTTCCTGGCGGATAACAGCTTCGGTACCCGGGGGAATGAGCCCGCCGGTCAGAATGGGGGTTGCCTGGCCGGGGGCGAGGGGGAGGGTTTTGCGGTGGACGTTCTCGCCGTCGGCAGCTGGCGGGTGGGTCAGTACCTGCCAGGGCGGAGCCCCGGCGGTGGCGTAGCCGTCCATAGCCGAGGAATCGTAGTGGGGAACGGGCAGCAGGGCACGGGCGTCACGGGCCAGGGTCCTGCCCATGGCGTTGGCGAGGAGGACCTCTTCTTCAGTGAGGGTCAGAGCTGCCCCCGCCCGGTGGAGGAGCTGCCTGGCCTGGTGCCAGCTGGTGTGGTGCACGGTGCTGTCCTTAGGGGGTAGGGGGAACCTGGGTGTAGCCAGCAGCGCGGGCGGCCTCCCAGGTATCAACGTCGGCGGTCAGGTCGGCAGGTAGTTCTAGTTTTGCGGGGTCAAGGGGGCTGAGAAAGCGGCGGACGGAGGCGTTGGCGGTATCCCCTGCAAAGGCAGGAGCCAGGGCCGCGGCCCGGTAGATGCCCTGCAGGGGCTGGGTGATGCCCTCAGAGACAGCCCAGTAGCCGGTGACCTCATCCGGTGCGGACGCCGCCGCCTGCAGGAGCAGGGGAACTGCGGCCCCAACGCGGGGCAGGTCGCAGGAAAGAACTAGCACCCAGTGCTGGGGCGAGCTCAAGAGGTCGGGCTGGGACATAGCGAGGGCGCTAAGACCTGCGGAAATACCGGCAGCGGGCCCACCGAAGGCCGGTTCCTCCCGGGTCTGCAAGACCCCCGCGGGTAGGGCCAGTTCTGCTGGGCCCACCACAACCCGGGCAACGGCCCCAGCGCAGGCTGCCAGGGCCTGCTCAAGCAGGGTGGACGAGCCGTTGGAGAGCAGGGCCTTGGGCACCCCGCCCAGGCGGGAGGAACGTCCGCCCGCCAATATCAGGGCTGAAAACTTCACATCGGTCATAAGCGCTGCCTATCCTCCAGCAAAGGGCGGCAGGACGTCCAGACGCTGGGCCCCATGCAAGAGTTTTGCATCATCGAGGGAATCTGCGCTCGCTGCGACTCCGTCCACGAGGAAGGTACAGCGGGGCAGAATATCGGCTAGAGTCTGGCCCGAGGGAGTGGCTCCGGTAAATTCGCGGGTCAGGTAGCCCTGGAGGCCGGCGAGTGTGGGGACGGGGAGTTGTCCGAGTTCCACTGTCAGGCTGGGGGTGCCCGCTGCTGCCCGGGCCGCAGCGAAGAAGTTAATCTGCATGGGGTAGTCCTTGAATCTTAGCCGCCGATGGCGCTCATGGATCGAGTAGGTTGGGTGAAGTCGGGGGTGTCGAAGCCGACGGTATCCTTGCCGTGGGCCTTGGGCTTGGCCCACATGGCTCCGCGCCATATCTGGGCTAGCTCAGCGTCGTCGGCCCCACCGCGCAGGGCTCCCATGAGGTCGGTTTCGGTCAGGGAGAAGAGGCAGGAGCGCACCTTGCCGTCGGCGGTGATACGGGTGCGAGTACAGGCTGAGCAGAAGGGCTCGGTGACCGAGGCGATAATGCCCACCTGTCCCAGGGGCTCTGCTGCGCCGGCTGCCCCCAGCGGGTAGACGTCCCAGAGAGCTGCGGGGGAGGCCCCGCGCGGACGCCCGTGGGGCAGTAGGTCGTAGTGGTCGGCTAGGCGCTGGCGGATTTGCTCGGCGGTGATGGTGCCTTCACGGGTCCAGTTGTGGTCGGCGTCCAGGGGCATTTGTTCGATGAAGCGGAGCTGATAGCCGCCCTCTAACGCCCAGGTGAGGAGTTCATGGCCCTGCTCATCATTGACGCCGGCCATGAGGACCGCATTGATTTTGAGGGGGGTGAGCCCGGCTGCCGCTGCGGCTTCAATTCCTGCGAGTACCGAGGCTAGCTTATCCCTGCGGGTGAGCTGAGCGAACGTTTCGGGGCAGATGGTATCGAGGGAGACATTGACCCGGTTGAGCCCGGCCTGAACCAGGGCATCTACCTTTTTATCGAGTCCGATCCCGTTGGTGGTCAGGGCGATGGGCAGGTGGGGGTGTTCGGCGCGGACGGCAGCAATAATATCGGTAAGGTCAGCTCGCACTAGGGGCTCGCCACCGGTAAAACGTACTTCCTCTACACCTAGTTCTCGTACGCCTACCCGCACCAGCCGGGTGACCTCATCGAGTGTCAGAAGCTGTGTTCCGGGAAGCCAGTTGAGGCCTTCAGCGGGCATACAGTACACACAGCGCAGGTTGCACTTGTCCATCAAAGAGATGCGCAAATCGGTGGCGGTGCGTCCCCAGCGGTCGGCAAGGGGCCCGGTGGTGGGCACGCCCGGGTGTGCAGCTGCACTGGCACCGCCGGTCACAACCGGGATAGAAGAACCCAGGAGCACCGGGGGGTTGGGGGCTGAAGACTGGGGCATACCCGCACTTTCACAAATCTTAATCGGTATTTCAGATGTAATATTTAGCCTAGCTAAACCGGGTGAAGAACACCACCTGGCTCTACACTAATCTATAGACAAAGACCCTCTGCTAGCCACTGTTACCCTGTCATTGGAGACCCCATGCGCCGCCTGAGCACCCTTCTCGTTCCCCTTCTGCTGGGCCTTACCGCCTGCGGGGGAGTAGCAACCTCCCCACAGGGGCAGGACGCTGAGGTGCAGCTCTTTGCTGCGGCCTCCTTAGGGGCTGTGGGCGATGAGCTCATAGCGGCCTATCGTCAAGAAAACCCGCAGGTCTCTATCACTGCCACCTACGCAGGGTCATCCCAGCTGGTTACGCAGATGGTCGAAGGCGCTACCCCCGACCTGCTGATTACAGCCGATAGCACCACTATGAACCAGGCGCTTGAAAAGGTTGAAGAGCTCGCCGCTGCGACCCCTGAGACTATTGCCACCAACGCCCTGGTGCTGGCAACTGCTCCAGGTAACCCTGCCGCCATTGATAGCCTTGATGACCTGGCTGCACCCGGCGTCCTGACCGCTATCTGCGCCGAGCAGGTGCCCTGCGGACGCCTGGCCCACCAGGAACTTACCCGCCAGGGTGTAGAGCTAGCCACCTCCACCGAAGAAGCTAACGTCTCGGCAGTTTCCACCAAGGTGGCCACCGGCCAGGTGGATGCCGGCTTCATCTACTCCACCGACGCCACCGCTATCTCAGCCACCGACGATATCACCGTCATCACCCTGCCCCAGGTCGAACGCAACGCCTACCCCCTAGCTCTCACCAGCAGCGGTCAAGGTAAGGAAGACGCCCAAAACTTTGCGAACTGGCTGGTCACTTCTGAGGTAGCAGCTCAGATTCTTGCCGACTACGGCTTCGAACCTGCCTAAACTAGAACTATGAGCGTACCCGGCCCCGCACCCACCCCGCCGCCACGAGGGCGGGCCAGCTCCTTTACCGCCGTCCCCGTGCACGCTGTGCTTCCCACCCTGCTCACCCTGGCACTCATCGCGGGTCCCCTGCTTTCCCTCCTGGTTCGTACGCCCTGGGGGAGTCTGCCCCAGCTACTGGCAGAACCAGCTGCCCTGGCTGCCGTCCGGCTCTCGGTGCTCACCGCTCTAGCTGCTACCGCTGTATCAGCCCTGCTGGGCACCCCTACAGCCCTGGTGCTGGCCACGGTTCTCGAGCAGTCTCGCGCTCGCCGCCTGAGCTGGGCCCTCTACGGGTTGATCTATACCCCTATCATCTTCTCCCCGGTGGTCTCTGGTCTGGCTCTGCTTTTCTTCTGGGGTAGGCGAGGGCTGCTCGGCTCCTGGCTTGAAACGGCAGGCCTCTCGGTGGCCTACACCCCGCTGGCTGTGGTTCTGGCCCAAACCTTTGTGGCCCTGCCCTTCTTTGTGGCCACCCTAGTCACCACACTGCGAGCGCTGCCTCCTGAATACGCCGAGATTGCCCGGCTTGAGGGGGCGAGCCCCACCGAGGTTACTACCCGTGTGCTCTTGCCCCTAGCTGCGCCCGGCCTGCTGACGGCAGCCGTCCTGACCTTTGCCCGTGCCCTGGGCGAGTACGGGGCAACCGTTACCTTCGCCGGAAATATCGAGGGCGTCACCCGAACCATCCCCCTGGCCATTGAGCTGGCTCTGAGCTCCAACCGCATGGAGGCAGCCCTGGGCGCAGCCCTCATGCTCATTGCCCTCTACCTCAGCCTGCTGGCCGCCGGAGCCTTTGCCCTCTGGCTGGGCCGACTGAAAGGAAACCGCCGAGCATGACACAACCCCAAGAGACCCTTGACCGGCTGCTCCCCGCGGGGGAGAGTATCGCGCCGGGCGCCTATGCTGCATGTGTACGTGAACTGGTAGCTGCTACCGTCATCCCCACCAGTCAGCGGTTACCCCTCCAGCAGGCCGCCGGGCGCCAACTCGCCGAATCCCTCTACGCCTTGATTCCGCAGCCCTCCTTCGCCAACTCCCAGATGGACGGCTATGCGCTGACCGATGCAGCGGCGCAAGATGACTGCCGTGTCTTTCGGGTGGGACCCGATATTCCCGCCGGGTCGCCTGTGACCGGGCTGCCGGTGGCTGATGATTTGGTTTACCCCGTTATGACCGGCGCTCCCGTGCCCGCAGGGTACACCACCGTGGTACCGGTTGAGCGCAGCCGCCCGCTGGTAGGGCAGCCGGACGCCGCCGGGTTTGTGGGCGAGGGCGGGCAGGTTGAGCTACCGCAGGCTTCTCCCGGTACCTTTGTGCGCAGCGTGGGGGAGGACGTTGCAGCCGGTCAGCTCCTGGCTGACACCGGTAGCCGTCTGACTCCGGCCCTGCTTGGTGCCCTGGCTGCTCAGGGGATCGGGGAAGTGGAGGTCTACTGCCCTCTGCACCTGCTTATCATTACCGGGGGTGATGAGGTCGCTCCCGCCAGTGCTGCCCCTGCCCCGGGGCAGATATTTGATGCCAACGGGCCGGTGCTCACCGCCCTGGCCCACCAGGACGGTTGCACCACCGACCACCTGCCCATCGGCGACTCCGTGGAAAACTTTATTGCTGCCCTGACCGGTGCGCTTGCAGAGCGGATGCCCGATGTGATCGTCACCAGTGGCGGTATCAGTCACGGTAAGTACGAGGTGGTTCGTCTGGGTATGGCGGCCCTGGCTGCCGACCCTGCTGCTCGGGGCACTGCTGCTGGCAGCACGGTTCGGGTGCTTGCGCACTGGTTTGGTCACGCCACCCAGCAGCCCGGTGGCCCCCAGGGTTTGGCTCTGCTGGGTCTTCCTGCTGGCAGGGTACTGCCGGTGGTCTGCCTGCCGGGTAACCCGGTCAGCACCCTCATCAGCTACCACTTGCTGCTGCGGCCAGCCCTGGTTCATCTGATGGGCGAAGAACGGGAGGACGCCCGTGGCAGGCTGGTGCTCGAAGCCCCCCTCGCTGCCCCGGAAGGTAAAACCCAGTACCGGCGGGCTCGGCTGACCCGGCAGGTCCAGCCGGACGGCAGCGTCCTGACCCTGCTGGCTCCGAGTGCTGCCACCGGTTCCCACCTGCTACTACAGGCAGCCCGTGCCGATGCCCTGGTGGAACTGGAACCCGGGCGTACCTATCGCGGCGGCGAGCTGGTGCGGTATATTCCCCTGTAGCTGCACCAAAAGTTACCCCGCCTGCAAATCACGTATAGTAAATACTGATTAATTTTGTGTTGAGAGGCTAGCCAAGAATCATGACCGCCCCCACCCCCACAGACCGTCTCACCCACGTGCGCGCCGACGGCAGCGCCCACATGGTCGATGTCACCGAGAAAAACGAAACCACCCGCACCGCCGTGGCTGAGGGCTATATCGTTACCCGGGCAGACGTTATTGAAAAAATCTTTGACGCCGACCTGCCTAAGGGCGATGCCCTGCCCGTGGCCCGCGTCGCCGGCATTATGGCAGCCAAGAAAACTCCCGAGATTATCCCCCTCTGCCACCCCCTGCCCCTGGGTAAAATTACCATCGACTTTGAGCGGCACCCCGACCGTATCCGCATCGAGGCCCTGGTCAAAACCCGCGGCGTCACAGGTGTAGAAATGGAAGCCCTCACTGCTGTCTCCGGGGCGGTGCTGACAGTCTATGACATGATCAAGGCCGTTGATAAACAAGCTGTCATAACCGGTATCAGGGTGCTGGAAAAAACCGGCGGTAAATCCGGTGACTGGAAGGTAGAACAGTGAGCAGCAGCTACACCCTGCCCAAGAACCGTACCGGCCTAGTCATCGTAGCCTCCACCCGGGCTGCCCGCGGCATCTACGAAGATAAATCCGGCCCCCTAGCGGTCACCTGGCTGCGCGACCAGGGCTTTGAAACCCCCGACGCCGTCGTGGTGGCGGACGCGGACATGCCCGCCTACATCGACCGGCTAGTAGCATCAGGGCAGCTGCCCACCTTCATCCTGACCAGTGGCGGAACCGGCCTCAACTCAGACGATACAACCGTCGAGGCTGTGCGCCCCCACCTGACCAAAGAAGTTCCCGGAATCATGCACGCCTTCTGGAATCAGGGTCTCAAAAACACCCCCGCCGCTGTGCTCTCCCGCGGAATCGCAGGCGTCATCGGCACCAGCTTCATCATGACCCTGCCCGGCTCCACCGGGGGAGTCAAGGACGGTTGTGCCGTGCTCGAACCCCTCGTTACCCACATCTGCCGCCAGCTAGAGGACTACCATGACCACTAACCACCCAGACCCCACAGGAGCCAACCCCTACGCCGGGCGTCCGCTCGAACCGGTGGACTCCACAGTCGTTCACGCCTCCATTACCGAAGACCCTCTTGAACCGCTCCTAGCAGGAGCGAAAGAAGCGACCATGACCCGCGCCATGGGCGCCCTGGTCGTCTTCGACGGCATCGTGCGCGACCACGACCACGGGGAGCCTGTCGCGGCCCTTGCCTACAGCGCCCACCCCCAGGCAGTCGACTACCTGGAACGCGTCCTGCACTCGGTGGTAGAAGAAATCCCCGGCGTGCGCCTGTGGGCAGCCCACCGTATCGGCCCCATCCCCATCGGCGAATCCGCCCTCACTGTCCTTGCGGCAGCAGCCCACCGCGGCACCGCCTTCACCGCCTGCTCCCTGGCAGCTGACCGCATCAAAGCAGAAGTGCCCATCTGGAAAGAACAAGAACTCACCGACGGCAGCGTGCAGTGGGTAGGAATCGATACGCCTACCGGCTAAGGCTTTCGAGCCGAAGGTATGGAATGCCAGGTGGGCCTCGCATTCTCGCCCGCCGACCCTCTTGGGTCTCGCGCTGGGGCGCTCGCCCCAATTCACGCCAGCCCCGAGCCAGCGGGCTCGATACGCGAGGCCCCACCCAGCCCTGCTCCACTCTAGAGAAAGACTTCCTATGACCTCTGAACTAACCTCGCTGGCCTATCAGCTCTACGGGCGGCAGATGATCCTGCCGGAGCTGGGGCAGAAGGGGCAGGAAAAACTGAGCGCGGCAACGGTTGCGGTGCTGGGCGCTGGCGGGCTGGGCTCACCGGCCCTGCTCTACCTGGCAGGGGCGGGCGTCGGTCGTATTCTTATCATCGACGATGATGCGGTAGAAACCTCTAACCTGCACCGTCAGGTCATCCACTCCTATGCCCGGGTGGGGGCATCCAAGGCTGACTCAGCCGCCCAAACCCTGCGCGAACTCAACCCCCTGATCAGGGTCGAAGCTGTCAAAGAGCGTCTGACCGACGCTAATGCGGCAGCGCTACTAGCCGGGGTGGACGTGCTGGTCGATG
Organism: Rothia nasimurium; assembly: GCF_042660305.1. NCBI lineage: Bacteria > Bacillati > Actinomycetota > Actinomycetes > Micrococcales > Micrococcaceae > Rothia > Rothia nasimurium. The sequence goes on along the minus strand of NZ_JBHSTW010000025.1, from coordinate 57,868 downwards.
GTTCCGATAATTTCCCCACCCGCTACACCGCTTCTCGCGCTGCTGCTGCCCTGGGCATTCCCCACGTGTGGGGTGCCATTCTCGGGTTTGACGCCCAGATGAGCGTCTTCTGGGCAGGTCACGGGCCGGTCTACGAGGACCTGTACCCGCTCGAACCAGCCCCCGGTTCGGTACCTAACTGCGCTACCGCAGGGGTGATTGGTGCCCTGGCTGGGGTCGTTGGAACCGCAATGGCCTTGGAAGTTATTAAGCTGCTGGCCGGTATCGGGCAGCCGCTGATGGGCGAGGTGGGCTACTATACCGGCCTGAGCGGCCGCTGGGAATACATCCCCCTGCTTGCCTCTACCTCCCGCGCCGCTTCTAGTTCGGGTACCGGACCGAGTGCCCGCACGGCGGTTTCTGGTACGGACGCCGGTGGGCAGGTAGCGGGGAAGGGGCAGGCCCCTGCGCCCCTGCGTCCGCCTGCTGTTGACTGGGAACCCGCTACCGCCGAACCTGACCAGTACGGTATGGAAGTTACCTGGGCTGATATTGCCGGCTCGCCCTACTTTGAGGGGGTTCCCCTCATTGATGTGCGAGAGCCCCACGAACACGCAGCGCTGGCTGTTCCGGGTAGCTTCAACCTGCCCCTGTCGCTGATTGAAGCCGCTTCTGCCGATCCGGCTCTAGGTTCGGCCATTGACACGATTCTGCCCAGCCACCAGGGGCGCTATGCCCTCTACTGCGCGGCGGGGGTGCGCTCGCTCAAGGCGCTGAAGCTGCTCACCGATGCTGGTTTTAGTGATCTCTACAGCGTGGAAGGTGGCATTGACTCCTGGCTGACAAGCCAGGGGTAGGGCTTCTGCGCGGGTGGTTTAAAGCCCTGCCGGCGCTGAATATGTGCATGCCTGATACTTAATTAGCGAAGATTTTTATTCGGTATTTATTGTACGAATTATTGGGTAGACTGGTGCCCATGACACAGCAGGCATCACACACACCTGGGCCCGACGGGCCTCTCACTGACAAGCTCATCAAATTCGGCAAATTCTTCACCAAGTGGGACGAAACCGACGACGGCCGCGCAGCCTTCCTCAAAGGTGGTCGCGCAGGCGACGTTTTCTACCGCAACCGCTGGAGCCATGACAAGGTCGTCCGCTCCACCCACGGCGTTAACTGCACCGGCTCCTGCTCCTGGCAGGTCTTCGTCAAAGACGGTGTGATCACCTGGGAGGCTCAGGCCACCGACTACCCCACCGTCGGCCCCGATCGCCCCGAATACGAACCCCGCGGCTGCCCCCGCGGCGCCGCCTTCTCCTGGTACACCTACTCACCCACCCGCGTGAAGTACCCCTACATTCGCGGTGTGTTGCTGGAGATGTACCGCGAAGCCCGCGCCCGCCTGGGGGACCCCGTAGAAGCCTGGGCCTCGATTGTCTCTGACCCCGAGAAACGCTCCCGCTACCTGAGCGCCCGCGGCAAGGGCGGTCTGGTGCGCGGCTCCTGGGCAGAAGCCCTCGAAATGGTGGTTGCCGCCCAGATTCACACCATCAAAACTTACGGGCCCGACCGCAACATCGGTTTCTCACCCATTCCTGCCAAGTCCATGGTCTCCCACGCTTCGGGTGCTCGCTACATTGAGCTCATCGGTGGCGTGATGACCTCCTTCTACGACTGGTACGCCGACCTGCCGGTGGCCTCACCCCAGGTCTTCGGCGACCAGACGGACGTGCGCGAGTCAGGTGACTGGTGGGATGCCACCTACCTCATGATGTGGGGCTCCAACATCCCGGTCACCCGCACCCCCGACGCCCACTGGATGGCCGAGGTACGCTACCGCGGCACCAAGGTTGTCTCCGTCTCGCCCGACTACGCCGATAACACCAAGTTCGCCGACGAGTGGCTACCCGCCCAGGCTGGCACCGACGCCGCCCTGGCCATGGCCATGGGGCACGTGATCCTCAAAGAGAACTTTGTCGACCGTCGCGTTGAGTTCTTCGAGAACTACGTGAGCACCTACACCGACTTCCCCTTCCTGGTCACCCTAGAGACCCGCGAGGACGGGGTGACGGTTCCGGCTAAGTTCCTCACCGCCGCCAACCTTGCCGAGCACGCCCAGGTGCCCGATGCGTCCTTCAAGACCGCCCTGCTCAACCGCGAAACCGGCGAGGTCGTGGTGCCCAACGGCTCCCTGGGTCACCGCTACAACGCAGAGGACGAAGGCAAATGGAACCTGGACTTACAGGGCGTCAAGCCTGCCCTGTCCATCCTTGATCTGCCGACCGGCGCCGAGCGCGCCGTCGAGATCCAGATGCCCGCCTTCGACGAGCCCTCGGGCCGCGGCAAGATTATTACCCGTGGCGTACCCACCATCACCGTTGAGGGTAAGACCGTCACTACCGTCTTTGACCTCATGCTGGCCCAGTACGGTATCGGCCGCCCCGGCCTGCCCGGCCAGTGGGCCACCGGGTTTGAGGACGCCGACACCCAGTACACCCCGGCCTGGCAGGAGGCCATTACCTCCGTACCCGCCGAAGCTGTCATCCGTACTGCCCGCGAGTTCGCCCAGAACTCCATCGACTCGGGTGGCCGCACCATGATTATCATGGGTGCCGGTATCTGCCAGTGGTACCACGGCGACACCACCTACCGCGCGATTCTGGCCCTGCTCATGATGTGCGGCGCCGAAGGCCGCAACGGCGGCGGCTGGGCCCACTACGTCGGCCAGGAAAAGGCTCGCCCCATCACGGGCTGGTCCCACATGGCCAACGCCCTGGACTGGATTCGCCCGCCACGTACCCAGGCTGGCACCGCCTTCTGGTACATGCACACCGACCAGTTCCGCTCCGACGGCCGTACTACCGATTCCCTGCAATCGCCCCTGGCCAAGGGGGATTTGCGCGGGGTGCACACTGCGGACGTCCTGGCCCGCTCCGTGCGCATGGGCTGGATGCCCTTCTACCCCCAGTTCCCCGAAAACTCCCTGGATTTGGCGGACGCCGGTGCCGCAGCGGTTGCCGCTGGCACCGCAGAGTCCCCGGCAGACTACGTTGCCCAGCGCCTGAACTCGGGCGACCTGGACTTCTCGGTGGAGGACGTCGACAACCCGGTCAACTGGCCCCGCACCCTGGTGCTGTGGCGCAACAACCTGCTGGGCTCGTCCGCCAAGGGCGAGGAATACTTCCTCAAGCACCTGCTGGGCACCCACAACTCGGTCATGGGTAAGGACGCCGAAGACTTCAAGCCCGCCGAGGTCAAATGGGCCCAGAATGCGCCCGAAGGCAAGCTGGATCTGCTGGTGACCACCGACTACCGCATGACCTCATCCACCCTGCTGTCGGACATCGTCTTCCCCGCCGCTACCTGGTACGAGAAGCACGATATCTCTTCCACCGACATGCACCCCTACATCCACGCCTTCTCCCCGGCCATCAACCCGCCCTGGGAGACCAAGACCGACCACCAGGTCTTCAAGGAACTGGCCTACCTGTTCTCCAAGTGGGCAGCTAAGCACCTGGGCAAGCGCAGCGACCTGGTATCCGTGCCCCTGCAGCACGATACCCCCGGCCAGCTGGCCCAGCCCGGCGGCCATGCACCTGACTGGAAGAATCAAGGAATCAAGGGTATCCCGGGCAAGAATATGCCCATCTTCACCGTGGTGGAGCGCGACTACCCGGCTATCTACGACATGTACACCTCGGTGGGCCCCCTGCTCTCCAAGCTGGGAACCACCACCAAGTTTGTGACTGTGGACGTCAACGAGCAGCTAGCCCAGCTAGCTGAGGAACACGGCGTGATGGGTAGCGGTAAGGGCGCTGGCCTGCCGGCCCTTGATACCGACATTAAGCTGGCCGACACCATCCTGGCTCTTTCGGGTACCTCCAACGGCCCGGTAGCCCTCAAGGGCTTCAAGGCCTTGGAAAAGCGGGTGGGCAAAAAGATGCACCACCTTGCAGAGGGCAACGAAGAAAAGCGCATTAAGTTCCGCGATACCCAGGACCGACCCTGCCCCGTCTTCACCTCACCGGAATGGTCAGGTTCTGAGACTGGCGGACGCCGCTACGCCCCCTTCACCCTCAACATCGAACAGCTCAAGCCCTTCCACACCCTCACCGGTCGTATGCACTTCTTCCTCGACCACGACTGGATGAGCGAGATGGGAGAGCAGCTACCGGTTTACCGCCCGCCGCTGGATATGCACAACCTCTTCGGTGAACCTGAAATTGGTGAGACCGGCGACCTGTCGGTGGCTGTCCGCTACGTGACGGTGCACAACAAGTGGGCTATCCACTCCTCCTACCACGACAACCTCTACATGCAGACCCTCTCCCGCGGTGGCACCCACGCCTGGATGAGCCCGGCGGACGCCGCCAAAATTGGGGTCAAGGACCATGACTGGATTGAGTGTGAGAACGCCAACGGCGTCTTCGTGGGCCGCGCGGTGGTCTCCCACCGTATGCCCGAAGGTGTGGTCTACGTGCACCACGCCCAGGAGCGCCTGGTCAACATTCCCAAGTCAGAGGTCTCGGGCAAGCGAGGCGGTATTCACAACTCCGTCACCCGCATCATGGTCAAACCCACCCACCTGATCGGTGGCTACGCCCACCAGGCCTACGCCTTCAACTACCTGGGACCCACCGGTAACCAGCGAGATATCGTTTCAAGAATTCGCCGCCGCAAGCAGGAGGTAACCTACTAATGCGCGTCATGGCACAAGTTTCAATGATCATGGCCCTCGACAAGTGCCTGGGCTGCCACACCTGCTCCGTCACCTGTAAGCAGGCCTGGACCAACCGAGCCGGTACCGAATACGTCTGGTTCAACAACGTCGAGACCCGTCCCGGCCAGGGCTACCCCCGCCGCTACGAAGACCAGGAAAAGTGGAAGGGCGGCTGGGTACTGAACAAGCGCGGACGCCTGGAACTCAAGAGCGGTAACCGCTTCAAGAAACTCTTTACCCTCTTTGCCTCCCCGGTTCAGCCCGAACTCTCGGACTACTACGAACCCTGGACCTACGACTACGAGAACCTCACCAACGCGCCCCTAGGCGATGACTTTCCCACCGCGCGTCCTAAATCTCTGATTACCGGTGAGGACACCTCCATCGAATGGGGCCCCAACTGGGACGACAACCTGGGCGGTGCCCACGAGTCCGGCCACCTGGACCCTCTGGTTGAAAAGGTGCGTCAGCAGTCAGAAGAGAAGATCAAGTTCGAATTCGAACGCACCTTCATGTTCTACCTGCCCCGCATCTGCGAGCACTGCCTCAACCCCTCCTGCATGGCGTCCTGCCCCTCCGGCGCTATCTACAAGCGCGAAGAGGACGGCATCGTGCTGGTCGACCAGAACCAGTGCCGCGGCTGGCGCCAGTGCATCACCGGCTGCCCCTACAAGAAGATCTACTTCAACCACAAGAGCGGCAAAGCCGAAAAATGTACCTTCTGCTACCCCCGCATCGAATACGGTATTCCCACCGTCTGCGCTGAAACCTGTGTGGGCCGCATGCGCTACATTGGCATCTTCCTCTACGACGCTGACCGCGTCACCGAAGCTGCCTCTGTGCCCGATGAAAAGCAGCTCTATCAGGCCCAGCTCGACATCATGCTCGATCCCTTCGACCCCGAGGTGATTCGCGAGGCAACCAAGCAGGGCATTCCCGACTCCTGGATTACCGCAGCCCAGAAGTCCCCGGTCTACAAGCTGGCCAAGGAATGGAAGATTGCCCTTCCCCTGCACCCCGAATACCGCACCATGCCCATGGTCTGGTACGTCCCGCCGCTCTCACCCATCATCGACCTGCTCAAGGAACAGGGCCACGACGCAGAGTCCCAGGCCAACCTCTTCGGAGCCATCGACTCCCTGCGTATCCCCGTCGAATACCTTGCCGAGCTCTTCACCGCAGGTGACACCACCATCGTGGTCAATGTGCTCAAAAAGCTAGCCGCCATGCGCGCCTACATGCGAGACATTACCCTCGGCGGCGTCGGCAACGAAGAGATCGCCCACGAAGTCGGCATGACCGGCGCAGAAATGTACGAGATGTACCGCCTCATGGCTATCTCCAAGTACGAAGAACGCTACGTCATTCCTCCGGCCCACCTGGAGGACGCCCACAACCTCGAAGAAATCGGCTGCTCCCTCGACACCGACGGCGGCCCAGGCATGCTCTACGACGGAGCCTTCACCGACCCCGGCGATCGCCCCGTGCCTGTCTCCGCAGGTTCCTACGCTAACGCCGCCCGCGCCGACGGCAAGGTCGATATCTTCATGTGGGACGGTAAAACCCGCCCCGACTCCCTCTTCCCCGATACTTCCGGAAGCAAGAAGGTCTAGCCGTGGCAGGATTCTTCTCCAAACTCCTCAAACGCAACGCGGCGGAGGTGGAACCACCCACCCCGCCCTCGGGCGACCCCTTCGACATGGACTGGGGGAGCGGGCACCCCACCGACGCCGTGGTCTACCAGCTCACCAGCGTCCTCATGCGCTACCCCAGTGAAGAAACCCGCGCCCTGCTGCCCGAACTCACTGCGCTTGCCGAAGAAACCGGCAATGACTACTTAACGCGCGGTGTAGCCCGCATCAAGACCTGGTACGAGGCAACCGAGCTTGACGCCATGCAGGCTGAATACGTACAGGAATACGACCTGTCGCGTCGCCACGCCTTCCACCTGTCCTACTGGACCGAGGGGGACACCCGCCGCCGCGGCGAGGCCCTGGCCCGTTTCAAGCAGATGTACCGCGACTCCGGCATGGTCACCACCCTGCACGGGGAACTGCCGGACTACCTGCCCATGGTTCTCGAGTTCACCGCCCTGGTGGACGCCCGGGCCGGGCGGGCAGCGCTTCAGGCATACCGGCCCTCCCTGGAACTTCTTCGCCTGGCCCTGCGCGATGACAACCTGCCCTACTATGAGCTGATTGAGGCGGTCTGCCAGACCCTGCCCGGAGTTTCCCCAGAAACTCAGGCGGACGTGCAAAAACTGGTCACCGCAGGCCCGCCCGCAGAAGCCGTCGGCCTGGCCTTGGCCCCCGGCGACCCCCGCCTGCTACCCCTTTTGCTGCCCCACGAACAGACACCCGGCGCCACCATCGGTGCCGACCACAAGAACGGAGCCCACCTGTGACCACCACAGTCAACGCCCTCGACTTCTTCCTCTGGGGCATCTTCCCCTACATCACCCTCGCCATCGTCATCGGCGGTACCATCTGGCGCTACAAAACCGACCAGTTCGGCTGGACCACCCGCTCCTCCCAGATGTACGAATCCCGCCTGCTACGCATCGCCTCGCCCATGTTCCACTACGGCATCCTAGTCGTGCTCGTAGGCCACATCGTTGGCCTCGTCATCCCCAAATCCTGGACCGACGCCGTTGGCATCTCGGAGCACTTCTACCACATCAACGCCCTGGTACTGGGCTCCATCGCAGCGGTCGCCACCCTCATCGGCCTCTTCGCCATGATCTACCGTCGCCGCACCTCCGCCACCGTCTTCCGCGCCACCACCTGGAACGACAAGATGATGTACGTGGCACTCACCAGCGCCATCGTCCTCGGCTCGGTAGCAACCCTCTTCAACGCCATGGAAATTGAAGGGCACCACAACTACCGCGAAACCGTCTCGGTCTGGTTCCGTTCCCTCTTCTACTTCCAGCCCAACGTCGAGGCCATGGCGAGCGCCACCACCTCCTTCCATATCCACGTCATCGTGGCCATGATCCTCTTCTGCCTCTGGCCTTTCACCCGCCTGGTCCACGCCTTCACCGCACCCCTGCACTACATCTTCCGGCCCTACATCGTCTACCGCTCGCGGGGCAAGCGTAACCACGCCCGCGGCTGGTCGCCGGTAGGCACCGCAGACTCCGTGAATAAGGACGCCCGCACGGTCGAGCGCCAGCACCACCACCACTAAGGAAAACACCATGTCTACTACGGCTGTTGCTGCGAAAGATCCGCAGCTTGCTGGCCAGTTCAAGTACGTCATTATGGCGGCCCTGGCCTCCATGATTGGCTTCTGGGGCTGGACCATGATTGGCCCCCTGGCCAAGTACTACACCGAAACCTACGGCCTGACCGAGGGGCAGCGCTCCCTGCTGATTGCTACCCCGGTGATCGTTGGGTCCCTGGCCCGTATTCCGGTGGGTGCCCTGACCGACCGCTTCGGTGGTCGCATTATGTTCACCATCATGCTGACCCTCACCGGGTCCATGGTGCTCGTTACTGGCCTGGTGGGGCAGATGGGTAACTTCTCCCTGCTGCTGGTGGCAGCCTTCTTCCTGGGTATTGGTGGATCCATCTTCGCGGTGGGTATTCCCTTCGCCGCTGCCTGGTTTGAGCCCCACCGCAAGGGCCTCGCCACCGGTATTTTCGGCATGGGCATGGTCGGTACCGCCTGCGCTGCCTTCTTTAACCCCCGCATGCTGGCTGCCTTCGGCTACTTTCCCACCCACGTCATTATGAGCTGCGCAGCCCTGACCTACGCCGTCATCGTCTGGCTCTTCATCCGCGACTCACCCGTTATGAAGGCCCGCACCCCCGAGCCCGTTCTGCCCAAGATTCTGGCGGTGTCCAAGAAACTGGTGACCTGGCAGCTCTGCTTCATCTACGCTGTGGTCTTCGGCGCCTTCGTGGCTTTCTCCAACTTCCTGTCAACCTACATGCAGAACATTTACGGCTATGAGGCCGTTGCTGGTGGTACCTTCGCCGCCATGTTCGCAGCCTGCGCCGTGCTGGCTCGCCCCTTCGGCGGCGTCGCAGCCGATAAGTTCGGCGGCAAGCTCACCACCCTCATCGTTTTTGTTGCTATGACCGTGCTGGCTGTCTGCATCGCCTTCGAGCCCGAGAGCACCGCTGTGAACACCCTGCTTCACGTGGTCATGGCCCTCTTCGTGGGTTTCGGTACCGGCACCATCTACGGCTGGCTGGGCAAGGTCGTTCGCCCGCAAGATACCGGTACCGTGTCTGGCCTGGTCTCGGCAGCCGGTGGCCTGGGCGGCTACTTCCCGCCCCTGATTATGGGCGCTGCCTACACCGCTTTCGGCAACTATTTCTGGGGCGTGCTGGCTCTGGCTTCTACCTGCGTGATTTCTATTCTGGTTTCCCTCTGGATGGCCTCAGACAAGAAGCCTGCCCGCGCCGCCTAAGCTCGGCTTGGCACTCCCCGTTCAGGGAGATTTCCGGACGCCCGCGCCCCGCTTTCCTGCCCTTGGGCAGGGGCGGGGCGCGGTTGCGTCCGCCCCGTAAAATCGACTTTTCCACCCCAAAAGTCTCTCGTGTGGTGCTTTGGGTGTAAGGTATGGCACAATAAGGGTTGTTACAACTAAAACGCCGTTACAACTGGTGCGGGAGAGACCGTACATGCTCGAGGTTGAGGGACCACGGGCACCGGCGCCGAAGGAGCAAACCCTCCCCGGGAAACTCTCAGGCACATGTACCGCTCAGTTAGGCAACTCTGGAGAGGGGCGTCAAACCCCCACCGAAGGGGCAAAATTCGCGCCCGCTACCAAGCGTGATGGGTAGCTGCGAACTAAAACTCTCAGGTTTTAACAGAGCGGGGAGGGCACCACCACAGGGCACCCCTGTGGGCAGGTTTACCCTCTACCCCTGGAGAGTCACCATGTCATTCATCGACCGCCACCTTGGCCCCCGCTCAAACGACCAAGAAACCATGCTCTCGGTGCTGGGCTATGACAGCCTCGGCGCCCTCATCAACGAGGTCATCCCTTCCAATATTCGTCTAGAGGGCGACCTCAACCTGCCCGCCCCCCTGACCGAACTTGAGGCCCAGAACAAGATTGCCTCCTACGCCGCCCTCAACCAGGTCAAGCACCAGATGATCGGTGCCGGCTACTACGATGCCATCACCCCGGCCGTGATCCGCCGCAACATTCTTGAAAACCCGGGCTGGTACACCTCCTACACCCCCTATCAGCCCGAAATCTCCCAGGGCCGTCTCGAAGCGCTGCTGAACTTCCAGAACACTGTGATGGAACTGACCGGCCTGCCCATCGCTAACGCCTCCCTGCTCGATGAGGCAACCGCCGTTGCTGAGGCCGCCGTCATGATGCACCGGGCCAACCGCAAGGTCAAGAACGGCTTCTTCGCTATTGACTCCCGCGCCCTGCCCCAGACCCTCTCGGTTGTCCGAGGCCGTGCCGAAGCCCTGGGCATTCCCTTCGTGGTCACCGATTTTGCCGATGGCCTGCCCGAGGGTGACCTCTACGGCGTCATTATCTCCAACCCCGGCCACGACGGCGAAGTCCGCGACATTGAGCCGGTTATCAAGGCCGCCAAGGACCGTGGCGCCCTGGTCACCGTCATCGCCGACCTGCTGGCCCAGACCCTGCTGACCGCCCCCGGCCACCAGGGCGCTGACATCGCTGTTGGCTCCTCCCAGCGCTTTGGCCTGCCCTTCTGGTACGGCGGACCCCACGCAGCTTTCATGGCTGTCTCTAAGGGTATGGAACGTAACCTGCCCGGCCGTCTGGTGGGCGTTTCCCAGGACGCCTTCGGCAAGCCCGCCTACCGCCTGGCCCTGCAGACCCGCGAGCAGCACATCCGCCGCGAAAAGGCCACCTCAAACATCTGTACCGCCCAGGCCCTGCTGGCTATCGCCGCCGGTGCCTACGCCGTCTACCACGGCCCTGAGGGCCTGCGGGCTATCGCTAACCGCCTGCACGATAATACCGCCCGCATCGCCGCCGCCGGTACCGCAGCCGGCCTGAAGCTGGTCCACGAGACCTTCTTCGACACCGTTGCCTTTGAGGCCGAAGGACGCGCCGACGAGCTGGTTGCCAAGGCCCTGGACGCCGGTATCAACGTCCGTAAAATCTCAGCAGACCGTATCTCCATCTCCGTGGGTGAGTCCCACACCGATGAGGTCCTGGAAGCCCTGGCAGCTGCCCTGGGCGGGCAGCTGGGGGAGACCGACGCCTACGAGCTACCCGAGGCCCTCCTGCGCACCGACGATTACATGACCCACCCGGTCTTCCACCTCTACCGCTCTGAGACCTCCATGATGCGCTACCTGCGCTCCCTCTCAGACAAGGACCTGGCCCTGGACCGCACCATGATTCCCCTGGGCTCTTGCACCATGAAGCTGAACGCAGCAGCCGAGATGGAACCCATCTCCTGGCCCGAGTTCGCCTCCATCCACCCCAACGTGCCTGCCGACCAGGCTAAGGGTTGGAAAGCCCTGATTGATGAGCTCTCAGCCTGGCTGGTCGAAATTACCGGCTACGACGCTATCTCCCTGCAGCCCAACTCGGGTGCGTCCGGCGAATACGCGGGTCTGCGTGCTATCCGTGCCTACCACGAGGCTAACGGCGATACCCAGCGCACCGTCGTCCTGATTCCCATGAGCGCCCACGGCACCAACGCCGCCTCCGCCGCGTTGGCTGGCCTGTCCGTTGCCGGTGTGGCGACCGCCCCCGACGGCTCCATCGACGTAGAAGACCTCAAGGCCAAGATTGAAAAGTACGGTGATACCATCGCCGGCATCATGATTACCTACCCCTCCACCCACGGTGTCTTTGAGGAGCAGGTCGTTGAGGTCTGCCAGCTGGTGCATGACGCCGGTGGCCAGGTTTACGTAGACGGCGCCAACCTCAACGCCCAGATGGGCTTAGCTCAGCCCGGCAAGTTCGGTGGCGACGTCTCCCACCTGAACCTGCACAAGACCTTCGCTATCCCCCACGGCGGTGGTGGCCCCGGCGTCGGCCCTGTTGCCGTCGGCGCCCACCTTGAGAAGTACCTGCCCGGTAACGGCTTCGAGGCGGACGCCGAAGGCCAGCTGGCAGATGCGCCTCTGCCCATCTCCCAGGCTATGTTTGGTTCTGCCGGTGTGCTCCCCATCTCCTGGATGTACATCGCTATGACCGGCGCTGAGGGCCTGCGAGCTTCTTCCGAAACCGCCATTCTCTCGGCCAACTACATCGCCAAGAAGCTGGGCTCCCTGTACCCTGTGCTCTACGCGGGTGAGACCGGCCTGGTGGCCCACGAGTGCATCCTAGATCTGCGCGAGCTGACCGCCGCGTCCGGCATCACTGCCGAGGACGTCTGCAAGCGTCTCATGGACTACGGCTTCCACGCGCCCACCCTGGCCTTCCCCGTTCCCGGCACCCTCATGGTCGAGCCCACCGAATCAGAGTCATTAGCTGAGCTGGATCGCTTCATTGAGGCCATGACCCAGATTCACGCTGAGATTCAGGAAGTCATCGACGGTAAGGTCAGCGCCGAGGAGTCTGTGCTGCGCAACGCCCCGCACACCGCCGAGGTCGTCACCGCCGACGAATGGACCCGCCCCTACCCCCGTTCGCAGGCCGCCTACCCCGTGCACGAGCTGCGCCTGAACAAGTACTTCACCCCCGTTGGCCGCATCGACGGTGCCGGCGGCGACCGTAATTTTGTCTGCGAATGCCCGCCCATGGAAGCCTTCGACATCGAAGTCCACAGCGCTTAAGGCTAGAAAGGTTTACCCCTATGTCACCCCAGAAAACTGCCCTCTACCAGGTCCACGCTGACCTGGGTGCCGCCTTCACCGACTTTGGCGGCTGGGACATGCCCCTCAAGTACACCAACGATGTTGAAGAGCATAAGGCTGTTCGATCAGCAGCAGGCCTTTTCGACCTCTCCCACATGGGTGAATTCCGGGTCACCGGCCCCGACGCCGGCGCATTCCTGGACTACGCCCTGCTCTCTAACATGTCCATTCTCAAGGTGGGCAAGGCCAAGTACTCCCTGCTGTTGGCCGAGGACGGCGGCGTTATCGACGACCTGATTACCTACCGCCTGGGCGAGGAAGAGTTCCTGGTTATTCCTAACGCAGCCAATGTTGCTGCCGACTACGAGGCTATGAGCGCCCGTACCGAGGGCTTCGATGTGCAGCTGGTCAATGAGACTGAAGCGACCTCCCTGGTCGCTGTTCAGGGCCCGGCCTCTGAAGCCATCCTGCTGGAGATGGACCCCTCTGACGCCGAGACCATCACCTCCATGGGCTACTACGCAGCTGCCCCGATTCGCTTCGGCAACATCGAGGCCCTGCTGGCCCGCACCGGCTACACCGGTGAGGACGGCTTTGAAATCTACGTCGCAAATGAGGACGCTGCCCAGCTCTGGGCCCTGGCCTCTGAACGCGGTGAGAAGCACGGGGCAATCCCCGCCGGGCTGGCCGCCCGCGACTCCCTTCGCCTTGAAGCCGGTATGCCCCTCTACGGCCACGAACTGGGCCGCGACATTACCCCCTTCGAGTCGGGCATGGGCAAGCTGGTCGAGATTGCTCTGACCAAGAAGGCCGCCAACTTCGTGGGTAAGGACGCCCTGGTTCAGCTTGCCGAGCAGGCCCCGGCTCGCTCCCTGGTCGGCCTCAAGGCCCAGGGCAAGCGCCCGGGCCGGGCAGGCTCCAAGCTGGTAGACGAGAATGGCACCGAGATCGGTGAGATTACCTCGGGTATTCCCTCACCCACCCTGGGATACCCCGTTGCCATGGCTCTACTGGCCACCGAGCACGCTACCTCAGGTGCGACCGTCAACGTCGATATCCGTGGTAAGGTTGCTCCCTTCGATATCGTCGAGCTGCCCTTCTACAAGCGCGAGAAGTAAGCCGCTCAGCGCGCCCCTATTTTAGAACCCTGTGCTACTGCCACCCCGTCACAACCGGCCTTGGGCCGGTTGGTAGCACAGGGTTCTTTCTGACCTAGGCCCCCTTGACACCCCGCAGGAGCATCACCGATGGACCTCAACGACACCCCCGACTACCTTTCTGAGCCACCCCATTCAGAAGCGCAGACCAAAGCCGAAGCCCTGGACTACGACATCTCTGTCTTCGAGATGTTCTCCATCGGTATTGGTCCCTCCAGCTCCCACACCGTGGGCCCGATGCGAGCCACCAACCGGTTCATCGCCGAGCTGATTGACGCAGGCTCACTCAAGGACGTCACCCGGGTCCACATCGACCTCTACGGCTCCCTGGCTGCTACCGGCGCCGGGCACGGCACCATGAGCGCAGCCATTAAGGGGCTGGCTGGTTTCGTGCCCGAAACTATCGACATTGCTGCTGCCGAGGCCCTCATGGACCGCAACCAGGTGGACGGTACCCTGCCCCTGGCAGGCTACCCCTCGGCAGCCTTTGAATCCGGTGCCCCCGGCCCAGAGGCAACCAAGGTGAGCGGGCCCGTCCTGGCCTACAAGGAAGCCGATATCACCCTGCGTCCGCTTACCGTACTTCCCCGCCACACCAACGGCATCAAGGTCACCGCCTACGCGGGGGAGAGCCTGCTGTTAGAGCGCACCTACTTCTCCATCGGCGGTGGGTTCATCGTTGAGGAAAACGAAGAATCATCGGGTTCCACCGGGCTATCTGAGGCTCCTTACCCCTTCGGGTCGGGCGAAGAGCTCCTTGATATGGCCAATAGCGCGGGCCTGTCCATCGCCCAGCTCAAGATGGAAAACGAGAAGACCGAGCGCAGCGAGAGCGAAGTACGCGCCGGAATCTTGCATATTCGGCAGGTCATGAAGGAATGCATTGGCTCGTCTCTGGAACGAATGGGTTACCTGCCCGGACCGCTTAAAGTGCGCTGCCGTGCTGGCCAGTGGCACCGCGACCTGCTGGCAGAAGACCCTAAGAAGTCACCCGAGTTCGCTATTGACTGGGTTAACCTCATCGCCTTAGCTGTCAACGAGGAAAACGCCTTTGGCGGCCGTATCGTCACCGCCCCCACGAACGGGGCCTCAGGCATTATCCCAGCTGTGCTGCACTACGCTCTCAACTATGTGCCCTCGGTGCGTCACCGCGGTCAAAAGGTTATTGATGATGCTGTCGTTGACTTCTTCTTAGCGGCTGCCTCCATCGGTGCCCTCTACAAGAAGCGGGCCTCAATCTCTGGCGCTGAAGTGGGCTGTCAGGGCGAGGTTGGCACCGCCTCCTCTATGGCGGCTGCGGGCCTGGCCCAGGTTATGGGCGGCACCAACGAGCAGGTAGAAAATGCCGCCGAAATCGCTATGGAGCACAATCTGGGGCTGACCTGCGACCCCGTGGGGGGTCTGGTGCAGATACCCTGCATTGAGCGTAACGCCATGGCGGCCTCCAACGCCGTTACCGCCGCCAAGATGGCCCTGCGCGGGGACGGCCAGCACCGGGTCTCCCTGGACCAGGTCATCGAAACCATGCGCCAGACCGGCGAAGATATGTCGCACCGCTACAAGGAAACCTCCATGGGCGGTCTGGCCGTCAACGTGGTGGAGTGCTAGCCGGAGTTTGCAAAAGTCGCAGAGATTGGGTATAGACAGCGCAAATGTTTTGCTGTAGCATGAATATTTGCGCTTCCCTAATCTTCTGTGCCTTCATATAGCGGTGGGCAGGTTGTAACAGGTTTTAAGTACGCCCCAGTACCCCGAACATCAATCTAGCCACTATCCCAGCACGGCACAGGTGCTATAACAGGCTAGTTTGCCTCTTCAACGGGTCCTTGAGTGTACCGCCCCTGGTGGGGGAGCGGGTACGAACAGACATGTCTGTGGAAGGATCCAATCTTGGTCGCCTCGAGCACCTCTAATACTGAAGCCGCTAACGGCGTAGGTTCGCAGCGCCGAATCTCATTCGCAAAAATTGCTGAGCCCCTGCAGGTTCCCAACCTGCTCGCGCTCCAGCTCGACAGCTTTGATCAGCTCGTCGGTAACGAACGCTGGGCAGCTAAAGCAGCTGTAGCAGCAGAAACCGGCGATACCTCCGTCAGTCAGACCTCAGGTCTTGCCGACATCTTCGAAGAAATCTCCCCGATCGAAGACTTCCAGGGCACCATGTCCCTGTCCTTCTCCGATCCCGAATTCGCTGACCCCAAGTACACCATGGAAGAGTGCAAGGATCGCGACGCGACCTACGCAGCTCCCCTGTACGTCAAGGCCGAATTCATGAACAACAACACGGGCGAAATCAAGCAGCAGACCGTGTTCATGGGTGACTTCCCCCTGATGACCGAATCCGGCACCTTCGTGATCAACGGCTCCGAGCGCGTCGTTGTTTCCCAGCTGGTTCGTTCACCCGGCGCCTACTTCGAAAAGACCGCCGACCGCACCTCCGATAAGGACATCTACACCGCGAAGATCATCCCTTCCCGCGGTGCCTGGTTCGAACTCGAAATCGACAAGCGCGACCAGGTCGGCGTCCGTCTGGACCGCCGCCGCAAGCAGTCCGTCACCACCCTGCTCAAGGCCCTGGGCTGGAGCGAAGCCAAGATCCTGGCTGAATTCGGTGAATTCGACTCCATCCGCGCCACCCTCGAGAAGGACACCGTCCAGACTCGCGAAGAGGCCCTGCTTGATATCTACCGCAAGCTGCGCCCGGGCGAACCCCCCACGGTTGACGCTGCCCAGAACCTGCTGGACAACATGTACTTCACCCCCCGCCGCTACGACCTGGCAAAGGTCGGCCGCTACAAGGTGAACCGCAAGCTGGGTATCGACACCCCCGTTAACGACCCCTCAGCTTCAGTGCTGTCCCAGGACGACATCGCAGCGATGATCCGCTACCTGGTTACCCTGCACGCAGGTGGCACCAGCATCAAGGGTGTCCGCGATGGCCAGGAAGTTGACATCCGCGTTGATGTTGACGATATCGACCACTTCGGCAACCGCCGCATCCGCGCCGTGGGCGAACTGATCGAAAACCAGATCCGCACCGGTCTGTCCCGTATGGAGCGCGTTGTCCGCGAGCGTATGACCACCCAGGACGTCGAGGCTATCACCCCTCAGACTCTGATCAACATCCGCCCGGTCGTTGCCTCCATCAAGGAATTCTTCGGCACCTCTCAGCTCTCCCAGTTCATGGACCAGAACAACCCGCTGGCAGGTCTGACCCACAAGCGTCGTCTCTCCGCGCTGGGCCCCGGCGGTCTCTCCCGTGACCGTGCAGGCATGGAAGTGCGAGACGTGCACCCCTCCCACTACGGCCGTATGTGCCCTATCGAAACCCCTGAAGGCCCCAACATCGGTCTGATCGGCTCGCTGGCAACCTACGCCCGCATCAACCCCTTCGGTTTCATCGAGACCCCCTACCGCATCGTCAAGAACGGCAAGGTCACCGACGAGGTCAAGTACCTCACCGCCGATGACGAAAAGGGCAACACCATCGCTCAGGCCAACGCACCCCTGAACGCAGACATGACCTTCGCTGAAGAGCAGGTTCTCTGCCGTGCAGGCGACGGCTCAGGCGAAGCAGTGCTGGTAGACGCCGGTGAAATTGAGTTCATGGACGTCTCCCCCCGCCAGATGGTGTCTGTGGCAACCGCCCTGATTCCCTACCTGGAACACGACGACGCTAACCGAGCACTGATGGGTGCTAACATGCAGCGTCAGGCTGTGCCCCTGCTCGAATCAGAGGCACCCGTCGTTGGTACCGGTATGGAACGCTACGCGGCTCTTGACTCCGGTGACTCCGTTGTCGCTAAGAAGGCCGGTGTGGTCTCCGAGGTCTCTGCTGACCTGGTTGTCGTCCGCAATGACGATGGCACCACCACCTCCTACCCCATCCTTAAGTTCCAGCGCTCCAACCCCGGTAACTGCTACAACCACCGCGTTGTTGTTAAGGTGGGCGACCGCGTTGAAGAGCGCAGCCTGATTGCTGACGGCCCCTCAACCGACAAGGGCGAACTGGCACTCGGTAAGAACCTGCTCGTGGCCTACATGTCATGGGAAGGCTTCAACTTCGAGGACGGCATCATCCTGTCCCAGCGCATGATCTCCGACGACGTGCTCACCTCAATCCACATTGAAGAGCACGAAATCGACGCCCGCGACACCAAGCTGGGTGCCGAAGAGATCACCCGCGATATCCCCAACGTCTCCGAAGAGGTGCTCTCAGCCCTCGACGAGCGCGGCATCATCCACATCGGTGCCGAGGTTGAGGCCGGCGACATCCTGGTCGGTAAGGTCACCCCCAAGGGCGAAACCGAACTGACCCCCGAAGAGCGCCTGCTGCGCGCCATCTTCGGTGAGAAGTCCCGCGAAGTCCGTGACACCTCACTCAAGGTTCCCCACGGCGAGTCCGGTACCGTTATCGGCGTCCGTATCTTCGACCGCGAAACCGACGACGAAGACCTGCCCAGCGGCGTCAACCAGCTGGTCCGCGTCTACGTTGCCCAGAAGCGCAAAATCACCGTCGGCGATAAGCTGGCAGGCCGCCACGGTAACAAGGGTGTTATTACCAAGATCCTCCCCATCGAGGACATGCCCTTCATGGAAGACGGCACCCCCGTCGACATCATCCTCAACCCGCTGGGCGTTCCCGGTCGTATGAACATCGGTCAGGTACTCGAAGTTCACACCGGCTGGCTGGCCAAGCAGGGCTGGAAGATCGAGGGCAACCCCGCCTGGCTCGACAAGCTCCACAACTTCCCCAAGGAAACCGGCCCCACCAACGTCGCAACCCCCGTGTTCGACGGTGCCGGTGAAGAGGAACTGTTCGAGCTGCTGGACCACGCTAACCCCAACCGCGATGGCGACCGCCTGATCAACCGCTCAGGTAAGGCCCGCCTGCTCGATGGCCGCTCCGGCGAGCCCTTCCCCGAGCCGGTATCCGTTGGCTACCAGTACATCCTGAAGCTGCACCACCTTGTCGACGACAAGATCCACGCACGCTCCACCGGCCCCTACTCCATGATCACCCAGCAGCCCCTGGGCGGTAAGGCCCAGTTCGGTGGCCAGCGCTTCGGTGAAATGGAAGTGTGGGCACTGGAAGCATACGGTGCCGCCTACACCCTGCAGGAAATCCTGACCGTCAAGTCTGACGACGTTCACGGCCGCGTGAAGGTCTACGAAGCCATCGTTAAGGGCGAGAACATCCCCGAACCCGGTGTGCCCGAGTCCTTCAAGGTCTTGATCAAGGAAATGCAGTCCCTCTGCCTGAACGTTGAGGTCCTCTCAACCGACGGTAAGACCATCGAAATGCGCGATGTAGAAGACGAAGGCTTCCGAGCAGCAGATGACCTGGGTATTGACCTGTCCCACGCAGAGCCCAGCTCTGTCGAAGAGGTCTAAACCCTCCCATCTGTTCGAACAAGACTTCAAAACACTAGGAAAGAGATAAGGACCAAATGTCCAACGAATCTTCACTTGGTTTGATGCGTATTGGCCTGGCGACCTCCCAGAACATCCTGGACTGGTCGTACGGCGAGGTTAAGAAGCCCGAAACCATCAACTACCGAACCCTGAAGCCCGAGAAGGAAGGCCTCTTCGACGAGCGCATCTTCGGCCCTACCCGCGACTGGGAATGCTACTGCGGTAAGTACAAGCGCGTACGCTTCAAGGGCATCATCTGCGAGCGCTGTGGCGTAGAGGTAACCCGTGCCAAGGTGCGCCGCGAGCGCATGGGCCACATCGAGCTGGCAGCTCCCGTGACCCACATCTGGTACTTCAAGGGCGTGCCCTCACGTCTGGGCTACCTGCTTGACCTGGCTCCCAAGGACCTGGAAAAGATCATCTACTTCGCCGCCTACATGATTACCCATGTGGACGAAGAAGCCCGCCACGAGGACCTGCCCAACCTGCAGGCCGCCCACGACCGCGACAAGAAGGTCCTACAGGACCAGCTCGCAGCCGACATCAACCTGATCGCCCGCGAAACCGAAGAGGAACTCGCCAAGATCGAGGCTGACGGTGGCAAGGCCGCAGAAAAGCGCAAGCTGCGTGACGCAGCCGAGCGCCAGATGGCGTCCGTCCGCAAGAACGCAGAACGCGAAATCGAGCAGCTCGACCGCATCTGGGACCGCTTCAAGAACCTCAAGGTCGCTGACCTTGAAGGTGATGAGGCCCTCTACCGTGGCATGGTCGACAAGTACGGCATGTACTTCGAAGGTTCCATGGGTGCAGAAGCAATCAAGAAGCGTCTTGAGAACTTCGACATGGAAGCCGAAGCAGAGGCACTCAAGGACATCATCCAGACCGGTAAGGGCCAGAAGAAGACCCGCGCCCTCAAGCGTCTGAAGGTTGTCAACGCCTTCCTGACCACCGACAACTCCCCGCTCGGTATGGTACTGGACTACGTTCCCGTCATCCCGCCGGAATTGCGCCCCATGGTGCAGCTCGACGGTGGCCGCTTCGCGACCTCCGACCTGAATGACCTCTACCGCCGCGTCATCAACCGCAACAACCGCCTCAAGCGTCTGCTGGAACTCGGTGCCCCCGAGATCATCGTCAACAACGAAAAGCGCATGCTGCAGGAAGCTGTTGACTCCCTCTTCGACAACGGCCGTCGCGGTCGCCCTGTCACCGGTCCCGGTAACCGCCCCCTCAAGTCCCTCTCTGACATGCTCAAGGGTAAGCAGGGTCGTTTCCGCCAGAACCTGCTGGGTAAGCGCGTTGACTACTCGGGTCGTTCCGTTATCGTCGGTGGCCCCACCCTGCAGATGCACCAGTGTGGCCTGCCCAAGCAGATGGCTCTGGAGCTCTTCAAGCCCTTCGTCATGAAGCGCCTGGTTGACCTCAA
Organism: Rothia nasimurium; assembly: GCF_042660305.1. Lineage (NCBI taxonomy): Bacteria > Bacillati > Actinomycetota > Actinomycetes > Micrococcales > Micrococcaceae > Rothia > Rothia nasimurium. Next base: position 37,416 of record NZ_JBHSTW010000025.1, on the reverse strand, counting down.
CCACGCCCAGAACATCAAGTCTGCAAAGCGCATGGTCGAGCGTTTCCGCCCCCAGGTGTGGGACGTTCTCGAAGAGATCATCACCGAGCACCCCGTGCTGCTGAATCGCGCACCCACCCTGCACCGCCTGGGTATTCAGGCCTTCGAACCCCAGCTGGTCGAAGGTAAGGCTATCCAGCTGCACCCCCTGGTCTGTTCAGCATTCAACGCTGACTTCGACGGCGACCAGATGGCAGTCCACCTGCCCCTGTCACCCGAGGCTCAGGCCGAGGCCCGCATCCTCATGCTGTCCTCCAACAACATCCTGAAGCCCTCCGATGGCCGCCCCGTTGCGGTACCTGACCAGGACATGATTATCGGTCTCTTCCACCTGACCACCGCCCGTGACGGTGAAAAGAACGAAGGCCGCCTCTTCTCGTCCTACGCTGAAGCCATCATGGCCATGGACCGCCACGAGATTGAGCTCTACACCAAGGTCAAGATCGTGCTGGACGACTTCGTACCCTACGAGGGCTGGGAAGCCCCCGAAGGCTACGAGCCCGGTCAGCCCGTCCTGGTAGAAACTACCGTCGGTCAGGTCATCTTCAACGAGACCCTGCCCGCCGACTACCCCTGGTACACCGGCATTGCCGACAAGAAGTCCCTGGGTGCCCTCATTAACGACCTTGCTGAGAAGTACCCCATGCACGTGGTAGCCAAGACCCTTGATGCCCTCAAGAACACCGGCTTCTACTACGCTTCACGCTCAGGTGTGACTGTTGCGGTTTCCGATATCGCAGCGCCCCCCACCAAGCCCGCCATTATGGAAGGCTACGAAGAGCAGGCTGCCAACATCGAATCCCAGTTCGCCATGGGTCTGATCGACGACGTCGAACGCCGTACCGAACTGATCGACATTTGGACCAAGGCAACCGACGAGGTCGCCGAGGCCATGAAGGAAAACCTGGCTGAGAAGAACACCACCATTAACCGCATGGTCACCTCCGGTGCACGCGGTAACTGGATGCAGGTTCGTCAGATTGCAGGTATCCGTGGTCTGGTGTCCAACACCAAGGGTGAGATTATGCCCCGCCCGATTAAGTCTTCCTACCGTGAAGGCCTGTCGGTTCTGGAGTACTTCATCGCAACCCACGGTGCTCGTAAGGGTCTGGCAGATACCGCGTTGCGTACCGCAAACTCCGGTTACCTGACCCGTCGTCTGGTTGACGTTTCTCAGGACGTCATCGTGCGCGAGCACGACTGTGGCACCCGCCGCGGTCTGACCCTGCCCCTGATCGAGAAGGACGCCTCTGGCAAGGTTTCCCTGCACGAGAACGTCGAGTCCTCAATTCACGGTCGCGCTCTGGCTGTTGACGTTGTGGCTGAAGACGGTACCGTTCTGGCTGCTGCTGGCGCCGACGTCTCAGATATCGTCATTGACGACCTGTTCAAGGCCGGTATCGAAGAGGTTCGCGTCCGCTCCGTCCTGACCTGTGAGTCAGCAGTTGGTGTTTGTGCCCTCTGCTACGGCCGCTCCATGGCCTCAGGCAACCTGGTCGACATTGGTGAGGCCGTCGGTATTATCGCGGCTCAGTCCATTGGTGAGCCCGGTACCCAGCTGACCATGCGTACCTTCCACACCGGTGGTGTCGCATCGGCTGACGATATTACCCAGGGTCTGCCCCGTATTCAGGAACTCTTCGAGGCCCGCACCCCCAAGGGTGTTGCCCCGATTTCAGAGGTCACCGGTCGCGTTACCATCGAGGACACCGACAAGTCCCTCAAGGTCGTTGTCACCCCCGATAACGGCGATGACCCGGTAGCCTACCCCGTGCTGCGTCGTGCCCGCCTGGAAGTTGCTGAAGGTGACCACATCACCGTCGGTACCCAGCTGGTCGCCGGTGCTGTTGACCCCAAGGAGATTCTGCGTATTCGCGGTCCCCGTGAGGCTCAGAAGCACCTGGTGGACGAGGTCCAGGGCGTTTACCGCTCCCAGGGTGTAGGCATCCACGATAAGCACGTTGAGGTTATCGTTCGCCAGATGCTGCGTCGTATCACCGTCATCGACTCCGGTGAGACCAACCTGCTCCCCGGTGAGCTGGTTGAGAACATCGCCTTCCAGAACGCCAACCGTGCGGCTCTGGCTGAGGGTAAGCGTCCTGCCTCAGGTCGCCCCGAGATGATGGGTATTACCAAGGCGTCACTGGCTACCGAGTCCTGGCTGTCTGCCGCGTCCTTCCAGGAAACCACTCGCGTCCTTACCCAGGCTGCGATGGAAGGTAAGGAAGACCCGCTGGTCGGCCTCAAGGAAAACGTCATCATCGGTAAGCTCATCCCCGCTGGTACTGGCCTTGCCATGTACAACGACATCGAGGTAGAGCCCACCGATGAGGCTCGCGAGGCTCTGTTTGCTCAGACCGCAACTCCCTACAATGATTTCAGCTACGCCGAGACCAACGAGGGTGCTATCAGCCCCGAGTTCCAGGCTATTCCGCTGGATGACTACGAGTTCGGTAAGTAAACCGTCCGCCGTTAGCCCGGTATAGGTAAGGCCCTTCCCCGCATTTCTGCGGGGGAGGGCCTTGCTTGTAGGGGTATGTTTAGTCTGCGCGAAGAAACAGGCGGACGGACGGGCGCCTGTTTGCGGGGAAATCTTAGGTGAGCTGGTTGCCCTGTGCTGCCAGGAGCCTTTCGAAGTGAGTCAGGAGTTCTGCCCTGTCTGGGCTCAGGCCGGTGATGAGTTCAAAGGCATCGGCTGCCTGTCCCACTGCCATGAGCCCGCCGGGTAGTACCCTGCACCCTATAGAACGAGCCTTCTGTATGAGCGGGGTGTTCTGGGGCAGGTAGATGACGTCAAAGACCCAGAGGCCCGAGTGGAGGTAGTCCAGGGGCAGGGGAGTGCCGGGGTGGTGGTGCATGCCGATGGGGGTGGCGTTGACTAGGCCGGTTGAGGCGGCAAGGGCTTCAGCAAGCTCGGCTTCGGTGACGGTGCGGACGGTTGCGCCCGGGTAGAGCGCCGCCAGCTGCTGGGCCTTGGTTGAAGACCTTTCAATATCGACATCAAATAGATTGAGCGTTCTAGTTCCTAAACTCAGCAGGGCATCTGCGGTGGCAGAGCCCGCCCCGCCGACACCCAGCTGGGTGACGGTTGCCAGATCCTCGGGGGCTGGGGCCAGCCCCTGGGTTAGTGCAGAAGCAAAACCACTCACATCGGTGTTGTACCCGATGAGCCTTCCCTCCCGCGCTACCACCGTATTGACAGCCCCCAGCCGGGCTGCGGCGTCCGACACCTCATCGAGGTGCTCCAGAACAGCCTGCTTGTAGGGGAAGGTGATATTGAAAGCGTTAAAGCCAAAGTCAAACCCCCAGTGCAGCAGATCTCCCACGGGCAGTACACCCGCTGCTCGCGCCCCGGGGCCCAGAGCATCAAGGTCGATAGGGCGGTAGAGATAGCGCACACCTGCCCGGTCTGCTGCGAACTCGTGCAGGGGCGGAGTAAGAGAGGCCGTGATGCCGCTACCTAGCAGGCCGACCAGGTAAGACTCGTTGGGGGTGCTCACTCGTGCTGTCCTTTGCGTGGGGTTAAAGTTCTTCCGTTCTACCACGAATCGCGGGGCAAGCCCAGCTAGCTGGAAGAGGCCCCGGTCGGTAGGCTTAGGGGAGCACACACGGGCGGGCTCCACCCGCCTATCTTTTCGCACATCTTGAGGGTTGAATGAAACTATCACGACATGTAGGGGTCAAGCTCGGCGTCTTTGGGGCTGCCCTATCGCTAGCTGCCGGGGCCTATCTGATCCCGTCCCAGGCCGACGTTGAACTAACGCCAGCGGGTGTCAATGCCCAGAGCCTGGCTCAGCTGGTGAACTCCACCCAGCCAACCGCCACGAACCCCTACCTGGTCGGGGCGGGCGTTGCCGATATCACCGGTGAGGTCGCCGAGGTGGCCTTCGTGGGCTACGGTACCGATACCCAGAAGGGCTCGGGTATTCATACCCGCCAGTACGCCCGCGCCTTCGTGGTCATTGACCCTGCTAGCGGCTCCCGCAACCTGATTGTGGTGCTTGATGCTCTAAGCGCCTGGAATAGCATTCGTGCTGAACTGGTGAACCGTATTCAGGCTGAGCTCGGCCCCGAGTTCACCGAAGCGAACATCATGATTACGGCCTCCCACAGCCACGCCACCCCCGGCGGCGTGAGCAAGGACGTGCTCTACAACCTGGCAACCCTGGGCTTCAACGAACCCACCTTCAATAACCAGGTCAACGGGTCTATGCAGGCTATCCGCGAGGCCCTGTCCGACCTGGCCCCCGGCAACGTGACGGTCTCCAGCAGCCAGCTCACCGGTGTGGGCGTCAATCGATCGGCGGTGGCCCTGGAACAAGACCCGGCTAACCTCACCGACGAACTCATCAACGGGGTAGACCCCACCAGCACCACCTTCCGTTTTGAGCACGACGGGGTGACCCGCGCCGTCCTGAACTGGTTCGCTATTCACCCCACTTCTCTGACCAACCAGAACACCCTGGTCTCTTCAGATAACAAGGGCTATGCCCAGTACCTGCTCGAAACCGTAGACCACGGGGTCAACCTGAACGCGGGCGCTGAAGATGACGCTTTCATCGCGGCCTTTGCTAACAGCAACACCGGTGACGTCTCGCCCAACACCATGCTGCAGCCGGGTATGGGCCCCACCAACGACATGTTCACCAACCTTGAGATTCAGGGAACCAAGCAGGCGGACGCCGTCCGCACCCAGCTAGCAAGCGCAGGTACTCCAGTGGGGCAGGGCCTGGACTCCCGCATCACCTACGTGGACTTCTCCAAGGTGCAGGTGGACGCCCGGTGGACGGGCAGCGGCTACGCGGGCTCTACCTGTAATGCCTCGCTGGGTGCCCCCTTTGCCGCCGGTAGCGTGGAGGATGGCCCCGGCGCAGCCGGCTTCAATGAGGGAGTTAACGCCAATAAGGTCTGGAGCGACTTCAACTGGCTGGCCTACAGCTCATCTGCCAGCTTGAGCGCCTGCCAGTACCCCAAGGCTAACCTGCTGGCCGTCCACGAGAAGGTACAGCAGAAGCTGCCGGTGCAGGTCATGCGCTTCGGTAACTACTACCTGCTGGGTATGCCCGGTGAGCACAACGGTGCGGTCGGTGTTCAGTACCGCCAGGATATGGCGGCTCTGTTGGGAGTCGATGAGTCACAGATTATCGTGCAGGGCTACACCAACGCCTACAGCCACTATGTGACGACTCCGCAGGAATACGTTTCGCAGCAGTACGAGGGTGGGGCCACCGTATTCGGTATCAATACCATGGGGGCCTTCCGCCAGACCCTCAACACCGTTGCAACTTCCCTGCGCGATGGCACCGAGCTGCCCCTGGGCGATAAGCCCACTGTACGCACCCCCATGAAGAGCGCTGTGGGTAAGGTCTGGTACGACCTGCCCGGCGCTGGCCACTACTACGGTAAGGTGCTCACCCAGCCCGCCAACACGGCCCGGGGTGCAACCGTCAGCGCCCTCTTTGTGGGTGCCCACCCCAACAACGACCAGCAGCTGAACTCCAGCTACCTTGAAGTTCAGCGTCTAGAGGGTAACCAGTGGGTGACCGTAGCCGGCGATAATGACCCGGCCACCCGCTTCCGCTGGAAGCGGCACCTGGCAGCCCAGTCCCGCGTAACCATCGAATGGCAGATCCCTGCCGATGCGGTTCCCGGTACCTACCGAATCCTTTACCACGGGGATTCCAAGAACGGGGTCGGCACCATCACCCCCTTCACCGGAGCAACCCAGAACTTCACCGTCAGCTAGGCGGGCAGGTTCTTTTAGGACGCGGACGCCGGTGCCCCCTTCCCCCGGGCAGGGGAGGGGAGCGCCGGCGTCCTTGCGCTTTTAAAAGCCTTAAGTGCCAGACATCACCCGATTAAAGAGCTTAAAGCTGCCCCCAGAGCACGCAGGGGGTAGATTAAGCCTTTCTAACCAGCTAGAGTAGTACCTGGAGTACTTAGCAGTAGTATCTACTGCCCGCACAGACACGTTCTGAGCAGTACATAAGAACCAATGGCAGAATGGACACCGTCCTTTGGCCTTGTTCGCCCGGGCATCTAGCCCGAACAGCGATCTTGAGGCCTAAATGCCATTTTTTGTTGTGTCTGGGCTCCTGCTAAGTCATAAAGATTTTCTTTTGCGCTTATCCCAAGTGACAGAAGGCAAGTAAACCGGTAGCCCCTAACGGGGCCGCCGATACCAAACGGAGAACAAGTGCCTACAATTCAGCAGTTGGTCCGTAAGGGCCGTGCACCCAAGGTCGTAAAGACCAAGGCGCCCGCACTTAAGGGCAACCCCATGAAGCGTGGCGTATGCACCCGTGTATACACCACCACCCCGAAGAAGCCGAACTCAGCACTGCGTAAGGTCGCACGTGTTAAGCTCAACGGCGGCGTCGAGGTTACCGCATACATCCCCGGTGAGGGCCACAACCTTCAGGAACACTCCATCGTGCTCGTTCGCGGTGGTCGTGTGAAGGACCTCCCCGGTGTTCGTTACAAGATTGTACGTGGCGCACTGGATACCCAGGGCGTTAAGGGCCGCGGTCAGGCTCGTTCACGCTACGGCGCAAAGAAGGAGAAGAAGTAATGCCTCGTAAGGGTCCCGCTCCTAAGCGTCCCCTCGTAAACGACCCCGTTTACGGCTCACCGCTGGTTACCCAGCTCATCAACAAGGTTCTGCTGGACGGCAAGAAGTCAACCGCTGAGCGCATCGTTTACGGTGCCCTCGAAGGCGTTGCCCAGAAGACCGGTGCAGACCCCGTAGTAACCCTCAAGAAGGCAATGGACAACGTCAAGCCTTCACTCGAGGTTCGCTCACGCCGCGTTGGCGGCGCGACCTACCAGGTCCCCGTCGAAGTTCGTGCAGGCCGCGCAACCGCTCTGGCCCTGCGCTGGCTCGTTGGCTTCTCAAAGCTCCGCCGCGAGAAGACCATGACCGAGCGTCTCATGAACGAGATCCTGGATGCATCCAACGGTCTCGGTGCCGCTGTGAAGCGTCGCGAAGACACTCACAAGATGGCCGAGTCCAACAAGGCCTTCGCACACTACCGCTGGTAATTTCTTCGTAGCCTGCCGTTATTACATACGTACATAGCGGCAGGCTTTCGGAGTTTCTCACAAGGGAGAACAAAGTGGCACTAGACGTGCTTACCGACCTGAATAAGGTCCGCAACATCGGTATTATGGCGCACATTGACGCCGGTAAGACCACCACCACCGAACGCATCCTCTTCTACACCGGTATCAACCACAAGATCGGTGAAACCCACGACGGTGCGTCCACCATGGACTGGATGGCTCAGGAACAGGAACGCGGTATTACCATTACCTCCGCGGCAACCACCTGCTTCTGGAAGAACAACCAGATCAACATCATCGACACCCCCGGCCACGTTGACTTCACCGTTGAAGTTGAGCGTTCACTGCGCGTCCTCGACGGCGCTGTTGCAGTGTTCGACGGCAAGGAAGGCGTTGAGCCCCAGTCTGAAACCGTTTGGCGCCAGGCTGACAAGTACGAAGTTCCCCGCATCTGCTTCGTCAACAAGATGGACAAGCTGGGTGCAGACTTCTACTTCACCGTAGACACCATCGTCAAGCGCCTCGGCGCTAAGCCCCTCGTTATGCAGCTGCCCATCGGCGCTGAAAACGACTTCATCGGCGTCGTTGACCTGCTCACCATGCAGGCCTACGTCTGGCCCGGCGATGCCAAGGGTGACGTTACCATGGGTGCTTCCTACGAAATCCAGGAAATCCCCGCTGACCTGCAGGAAAAGGCAGAACAGTACCGTGCCGAGCTCGTTGAAAACGTAGCAGAAGCCTCTGAAGACCTCATGGAAAAGTACCTCGAAGAGGGCGAACTGACCATCGAGGAAATCAAGGCAGGCGTTCGCGCCCTGACCGTTGCTAACGAAGCCTACCCCGTCTTCTGTGGCTCAGCATTCAAGAACCGCGGTGTTCAGCCCATGCTCGACGCAGTTCTCGACTACCTGCCCTCACCGCTGGACGTCCCCGCGATGATCGGCCACCTGCCCTCTGATGAAGAGGTTGAGGTAACCCGTAAGCCCTCAGCTGACGAGCCCTTCGCAGCTCTGGCCTTCAAGGTTGCAGCACACCCCTTCTACGGTCAGCTGACCTACATCCGCGTTTACTCCGGTAAGGCAGAACAGGGCCAGCAGGTTCTGAATGCCACCAAGGGTAAGAAGGAACGTATCGGTAAGCTCTTCCAGATGCACTCCAACAAGGAGAACCCTGTTGAAGAGATCCAGGCAGGTCACATCTACGCAGCAATCGGTCTGAAGGACACCACCACCGGTGACACCCTCTGCGACACTGCTAACCCCGTAGTTCTGGAATCCATGACCTTCCCCGCCCCCGTGATCTTCGTGGCCATCGAGCCCAAGACCAAGGGCGACCAGGAGAAGATGTCAACCGCTATCCAGAAGCTGTCTGCTGAAGACCCCACCTTCACCGTTTCACTCAACGAAGAAACCGGCCAGACCGAAATCGGCGGCATGGGCGAGCTCCACCTCGACATCATCGTTGACCGTATGAAGCGCGAATTCAAGGTTGAGGCTAACGTTGGTAAGCCCCAGGTTGCTTACCGCGAAACCATCACCAAGAAGGTCGAGAAGGTCGACTACACCCACAAGAAGCAGACCGGTGGTTCCGGTCAGTTCGCGAAGGTTCAGGTCTCCTTCGAACCCATCGCCCTCGATGCTGAAGAGCTCTACGAGTTCGACAACGTCGTCACCGGTGGTCGTGTTCCCCGCGAATACATCCCCTCCGTTGACGCCGGTATCCAGGACGCAATGCAGCTCGGTATCCTCGCTGGCTACCCCGTTGTTGGTGTCAAGGCAACCCTGATCGACGGTGCTTACCACGATGTTGACTCGTCTGAAATGGCCTTCAAGATCGCTGGTTCAATGGTCTTCAAGGAAGGCGCACGTCGCGCTGCTCCCGTCCTGCTGGAGCCCCTGATGGCTGTTGAAGTACGTACCCCCGAGGACTACATGGGCGACGTTATCGGTGACCTGAACTCACGTCGTGGTCAGATTCAGTCCATGGAAGATGCAGCAGGCGTCAAGATCGTTCACGCTCTTGTACCGCTGTCAGAAATGTTCGGTTACATCGGTGACCTCCGTTCAAAGACCCAGGGTCGTGCAGTCTTCTCCATGGAGTTCGACAGCTACGCTGAGGTTCCCAAGAACGTCGCTGATGAAATCATCCAGAAGAGCCGCGGCGAGTAATTCTCACCCGGGTGCGGCTCACCCCGTGTGAGCCGCACCGCTTTTCAAAAAACCTTGTAATTGAACCCGTCTTCGGGTTTCGCCCCACCGGCCTTATCCGCTATTGTGGTAGCTAGACCGCCTTTTACGGCGGAGTGCGCCGGTGTGAAACCCGAGTGCAGGTTCTCAAATCTTCTCTATAGGAGGAATACTCTTGGCTAAGGCTAAGTTCGAGCGCTCCAAGCCTCACGTAAACGTCGGTACCATCGGTCACGTTGACCACGGTAAGACCACCCTGACCGCTGCAATCTCCAAGGTTCTGGCTGACAAGTACCCTGACCTGAACGAGCAGCGCGACTTCGGTATGATCGACTCCGCTCCTGAAGAGCGCCAGCGCGGTATTACCATCAACATTGCTCACATCGAGTACCAGACCGAGAAGCGTCACTACGCACACGTTGACGCCCCCGGTCACGCTGACTACGTCAAGAACATGATCACCGGTGCTGCTCAGATGGACGGCGCAATCCTCGTTGTTGCTGCCACCGACGGCCCCATGGCTCAGACCCGCGAGCACGTTCTGCTGGCTCGCCAGGTTGGCGTTCCCACCCTGCTCGTTGCTCTGAACAAGTCAGACATGGTTGAGGACGAGGAACTGCTCGACCTCGTTGAAATGGAAGTTCGCGAACTGCTCTCCTCACAGGAGTTCGACGGTGACAACGCTCCCGTTGTTCGCGTTTCCGCTCTGAAGGCTCTCGAAGGTGACCCCGAGTGGGTTGCTAAGGTTGAAGAGCTCATGGACGAGGTTGACAACTACATTCCGGACCCCGTTCGTGAGAAGGACAAGCCCTTCCTCATGCCCATCGAAGACGTCTTCACCATCACCGGTCGCGGTACCGTTGTTACCGGTCGCGCCGAGCGCGGTACCCTGAAGATCAACTCCGAAGTTGAGATCGTTGGTATCCGCCCCATCCAGAAGACCACCGTTACCGGTATCGAGATGTTCCACAAGCAGCTCGACGAAGCATGGGCAGGCGAGAACTGTGGTCTGCTGCTTCGCGGTCTGAAGCGCGACGACGTAGAGCGTGGCCAGGTTGTTGTTGAGCCCGGCTCAATCACCCCCCACACCCAGTTCGAGGCTAACGTCTACATCCTTTCCAAGGATGAAGGCGGCCGCCACAACCCCTTCTACTCGAACTACCGCCCCCAGTTCTACTTCCGCACCACCGACGTTACCGGTGTTATCACCCTTCCCGAGGGCACCGAAATGGTTATGCCCGGCGACAACACTGAGATGACCGTTGAGCTCATCCAGGAAATCGCAATGGAAGAGGGCCTCGGCTTCGCAATCCGCGAAGGTGGCCGCACCGTTGGTTCAGGTCGCGTTACCAAGATCATCAAGTAAGTTCCTTACTTCCCGATCTGAACTCCTGCTAGCGTCCAGCTAGCGGAGGGCGATAGAGGGCTGGCCCCCGCAGAGCAATCTGCGGGGGCCAGCCCCTTTTTTGTTTCTTGATGAGCCCCTGATAAGCAGCGTGTCTATTGATGCTTAGCCCAGGGGATAACCGGAGTCTCACGATTGCCCTGGCTCTGGGGCTGGACCTGGTTCTGAGGCTGGCTCTGGCTCTGGGCTTGAGGCTGCATTGCAGGTTCTTCTGCCCGAGCAAGGAGCCGCCAGATAACGAGCCCCATGAGAACAAAGCCCAGGAAGAGGAGCGACCAGGCATTTAAACCGTCTAAGACATAGAGCACCTGGTAGGTCAGCAGTAGAGCCGTGAGGGGAGGAGCCAACTTTTTCCCTACCATGGCGGAGGCCCCGAGAAGCGTGCCGGTGGCAGCAAGCAGCAAAATCGTATCGTAGGGGGCTAGATAGGGATAGTTGAAAGGGAGAATGAGCAGGCTATAGAAGACCTGGGCGCTAAAGGCTAACCAGAAAAGACGGGCAGGGCGATTGCTCAGACGCGGGACGCCAGCAGGCTGGGCACGCATCCATATCGGTAGCACATCAGGGCGGCCTACCATGGCCAAAAGTGCACAGCTGAGGGTGAGGGCCTGGAAGAAGTAGAACACCCCGTTATCCATATCGTGATAGAGCAGGGTCTTCAGGAGCAGGTTATTGAGCCCTAGAAGCAGGATTGCGGGCCGGGCGGCAGGGGAGACCAGCAGGAACCAGGCTAGGGTGAAAAGCAGAATAAGAACCAGCGAGAGCGGGAAGCTTTCATCGGAGAAGTAGGGGTAGAGCCCGGTGAAGTGAGCGATAATCAGACCGGTGAGTGACATGGCCCGGTTGTGCTGGTAGCCCCACCGTCCTAGCGGGTCAGCAGGGCGTACGCGCAGAGGCACACGACCCGGAACAGGAGGACGGGCAGCTTGTGCTGCCGGGGCTAGAGCTGCCAACAGGGTTGTAGTTACTAGAATGCTCACCGTAATCCAGGTCAGAACAGCGACGTTGCTGAGGCTGGTGAGCCCCCATAGCAGGGTAGCTAGGCCCGTGGTGAGGGCAACCGAGATAAGGGCTGACTGGGCAGCCAGGACGCCCTGGGTGCGTGGTACTCGCAGCCAGGTGAGAGCAAGCGCCAGGAGTATGAGGGAGCCAAGAGCCGTGCTCGGGTTCCAAGCGGTATCAATAAGGAATAGGGCCACTGCGGCAGAACTCCAGCTCAAGCAAAGACCCAGGATGTACTCCACCGGGCTCTGAGACGGAGTTCTATCAAAGAGCAAGAGTATGGAGCTCAGGGCAAGGGCTGCGGTAAAGCTAAGGAGGAGCAACAACAGGCTACGACCGGTGAAGGAAGAAAAACTCATCAGCACGACAGCGGCGCCCACCAAGTAGATCCTCAAGGTAACCAGAGCATGAGAACGTGCTAAATGATTAAGCAGGGGGAGAGCAGCCAGGACGCCTGCCGCCGCAACTGCCAGGGTGAGAAGATTGTACTCAGCCGGTAGCGGACCTGTGCACAGCATGATGAGCGCAAGGGGCACAACCACATAGAACGTGGTCAAAAGCCCTACCGATTCAAGGCCGCTAGGGGAGCGTAGCTGGGCTGGGGCGTCCTTACTGTAGGGAGAAGTGAGGGGAGTAGCAGTCCTGCCCTGCATTGTGTGGGTACCCAGAGACCTGCTCAGGGTGAGAAGGGCAGCGCAGAGGGCCAGCCCAGTATAAATACCGAGTCCAAGGCTATGAATGCCGTACCCTATCGGTTCGGTATGAGCCATGAAGGTCAACGATACTGAGGGGCGCATCGTAATAGCTGCCGTTGTTCCGAGAAGGCCCGTGAGGAGAGCAAAAAAGGGGAAGGTCTGGGAGACAGGAAGACGCCTGTGGAGTGCAGCAGGTTTTGTTACCCGGGAACGCAGGAGCAGCTCGGCTAGGAGATAGCTGGCGGATGCTCCTGCCGCCAGGAGGACTAACCCAAGGTAACGGGGACTGCCCGCTACGAACCCTAGAGAAAGTACCGCGACAGCAGTAAGCGTGAGCGTGGCGAACTGGGCCCAACGGACGGAGCGCAAGCTGGTAGCGTTGCGGACGTCGATTGCTTGAGCACTACCGCTCGCTGCTGGCAGGCAGAAAGCCCCGAGCAGGAGGAGAGTAACCGCTAGGGGAGCCGGCGGTAGAACGAAAAATCCTATCCACGCCAGAGCTAAGGCACCTAGGGGAAGATGCTGACTGAGCTGGGTGCGGTAGGCCAAAATGCCGAGAGAGGCGCAGTTGGCGAGGCTGATGAGGCCCAGAAGCACAGTGCTTGAAAGATTCTCCTGCGTGAAAGAAGTCAGCGGTGTTGTGGGAGCGGTATCAATAAAGGTGGGAATTGCCTGCATCTGGTCTATGAGCCATGCGAGAGCAGAAGCAAGGAAGGGCTGGGCTAGTGCCCAGGTGATCCAAGCATCGATGTCCACCCGCCAGGGTAGGGGAAGCCTGGTCCCAGCCAGTACGAGCGCACTTGCCAGCAGGAAAAAGGCAACAGGAATAGAGAAAGGCAGCGGGGTGACGCTGCGTTCATGAAGCCACAGAGTTAGGGCAACTACCGCTAGAAAGGAATAGATGCGGGCCTGGAGGTAGTAGAGCCAGGTGGGCGGTTGCCTGAGCTGGGCTCCTGAATAAAGGGTCGCCAATGCCGCAATGATGCTGATTTCCCAGGGCGCCAGGCTGGTGTAGAAAAGGGCGGCGCCTACAGTTGCCGGAACGAAGACACGAGAAGCATCGAGAAAACCCGCGGCAAGTTGAGTAGGCATGCGGTCCTGGAAAGCCCGCAACCAGAGCGTAAGGGCGGTTGCAAGGACGAGGAGAGCAACGAAATACCAGATGAGTGCGACCTGCAGGTTCTTTGACATGGCCAGGACGTCAGAGACCAGAAATGCTAGGGCCAGGTAGCTCATAACCCGGGCCTGCATCAGGGCTAGGGCGCCACAGGCGGCAAGAGTGCCGATGCAGGAAACCAGTAACCAGAGTAGAGGCCCTGACTCCGGCCAGATGAGGGTGTAGAAAGCGAACCCGCACAGAGGGATAAGAGCTAGCGCCGTACCGGTAAAAGCATAGGACGCCAGCCGCAGCTTGGGAACCCAACGAAAGGTGCCCAGCCCCGCTGTATAGAAGAGGGCGGCAAGAGCAGACAGCAAAAAGGCCTGTTGCGGCGCTGTGGCCAGAGAGGTGGCCAGAAGCCCGGCGGCGCTGATAATCAGAAGACTGCCCAGGTATAGACCGATATTGAGCAGGATATTCTCACTAGAGTGTCGGTGAGATTGGGGCCGGAAATCTGGGTGTGTGCTCATAGCTTTATCCTAGTGAGGACGCGCACTATTGCTCGGTATATGACAGGCTTCTTCCCTCTTCTATGCAGTGCGCGGACGCCCGTGATTGAGTAGAAGATGAAAGGAAAAGCGGGCTGAATGTGGGGCTGGGCACTTCGCACAGAAAAACCTTGCGGGGAAGCTTGGACTCTGGCAAGATGGATAACGTTGTTCAAGCGCTTACCCCGTGAAAGTAGCCCTGATTCCTTCTCGAATCGGGTGAAGGTAAGCCCAAATATGACCCAATCGATCAGTTCGAGGGAAAAGTGCGCTCCTTTTTGCCCTGGCAAAAAAGCGACACGCCCGAGTTCGGGGGTCGGTGCCTCGGTAGGGTGAGGAACCCGGCAAACGTCGGATTCAGCCTACGCAGAGGTGGCGCGAAAGAGACGAAGAATCATCTCTTTACCTCAAGCGCCAGATAAAGGAGCAACCGCTCCGTTACAGGGAAGTAGACAAGAAAGAGAGTCCGACAGATGGCGGGACAGAAAATCCGCATCCGTCTGAAGTCATACGACCACGAGGTCATTGATTCTTCAGCTCGGAAAATCGTTGAGACAGTTACGCGTGCAGGCGCGACGGTAGTAGGCCCCGTGCCGCTGCCCACCGAAAAGAACGTTTACTGTGTTATCCGTTCGCCTCACAAGTACAAGGACAGCCGCGAGCACTTCGAAATGCGCACGCACAAGCGTCTGATCGACGTCGTTGATCCGACCCCCAAGGCTGTTGATGCCCTCATGCGTCTTGACCTTCCGGCAGACGTAAACATCGAAATCAAGCTGTAGAGGATCGCATCTAAATGACTAACAAGTTCGAGCGCCAGGTTAAGGGCCTGCTGGGCACCAAGCTTGGCATGACCCAGGTCTGGGACGAAAACGGCAAGTTCGTGCCCGTTACTGTCGTCAAGGCCGATTCCAACGTTATTACCCAGCTGCGCAACGCTGAGACCGATGGCTACGAAGCTATCCAGATCGGTTTCGGTGCAATCGAAGCTCGCAAGGTAACCAAGCCCCTCGCCGGTCACTTCGAGAAGGCAGGCGTAACTCCTCGCCGTCACCTCGTTGAACTGCGTACCTCAGACGCCGCTGAATACTCACTCGGTCAGGAACTGACCGTTGAGCTCTTCGAAGCAGGCCAGAAGGTCGACGTAGTTGGCAAGACCAAGGGTAAGGGCTTCGCCGGTGTTATGAAGCGTCACGGCTTCGCAGGTGTAGGTGCATCACACGGTGCCCACAAGAACCACCGTAAGCCCGGCTCAATCGGTGGCGCATCATACCCCGCACGCGTTTTCAAGGGTATGCGCATGGCAGGCCGTATGGGCGCTGCACGCCACACCACCATGAACCTCACTATTCAGGGTGTAGACGCCGAAAACAACGTTCTTCTGATCAAGGGTGCTATCCCCGGTCCTAAGGGCGGCGTTGTTCTGGTTCGCACCGCTGTGAAGGGAGCCTAATAAACCATGGCTGTCAAGACCGTAAAGGTAGACCTGCCCGCTGACATCTTCGACGCTCAGGCCTCTATTCCCCTGCTTCACCAGGTAGTAGTAGCCCAGCTCGCAGCAGCACGCCAGGGTACCCACAAGACCAAGAACCGCGGCGAAGTTTCCGGCGCAGGTCGCAAGCCTTTCAAGCAGAAGGGCACCGGCCGCGCACGTCAGGGCTCAATCCGTGCACCCCACATGACCGGTGGTGGCATCGTACACGGCCCGACCCCGCGTAGCTACGCACAGCGTACCCCCAAGAAGATGATTGCAGCTGCACTGCGCGGCGCTCTCTCAGATCGCGCTCGTCACGACCGCGTTCACGTTGTCGAAGCTCTGGTAGAAGGCACCAAGCCCTCCACCAAGGCAGCAAAGGCAGCAATCGCAGAGATCACCAGCCGCAAGAACGCACTGGTTGTCATCGACCGCAAGGACGACCTGGTAGCACTGTCAGCACGCAACCTTGAGAACGTTCACGTCATCTACGCAGATCAGCTGAACACCTACGATGTTCTGATCTCAGACGACGTCATCTTCACCAAGGATGCCTACGACGTATTCGTCGCAGTTGCTTCCAAGGCTAAGAAAGAGGCTGCTAAGTAATGTCTGTTACCACCTCAACTTTCAAGGATCCCCGCGACGTGATCATCGCTCCCGTCGTGTCGGAAAAGAGCTACGGTCAGCTCGACGAAGGTAAGTACACCTTCCTCGTAGACCCCCGCTCCAACAAGCTGGAAATCAAGCAGGCCATCGAGACCATCTTCGATGTCAAGGTTGCTTCCATCAACACCGCTAACCGTCAGGGCAAGCGCAAGCGCACCCGTTTCGGTTGGGGTGCTCGTAAGAACACCAAGCGTGCGATTGTAACCCTCAAGGAAGGTTCAATCGACCTCTTCGGCGGTCCGGCTGCATAAGCACCGGAGACCACTTTAGCGAAGGAAAGAAATATCTAAATGGGTATTCGTAAGCACAAGCCGACGACCCCGGGTCGCCGCGGCTCGAGCGTCTCAGATTTCGCAGAAATCACCCGCTCAACCCCGGAAAAGTCCCTGGTTCGTCCGCTCCCCAAGAAGGGCGGCCGTAACAACACCGGTCGCATCACTACCCGTCACAAGGGTGGTGGCCACAAGCGCCAGTACCGTCTGATCGACTTCCGTCGTCACGACAAGGACGGCGTCGACGCACGCGTTGCACACATCGAGTACGATCCCAACCGTACCGCCCGCATCGCTCTGCTCCACTACGTTGATGGCACCAAGCGTTACATCATCGCCCCCAACAAGCTTGCTCAGGGCGACATCGTAGAGTCAGGTCCCTCTGCCGACATCAAGCCCGGCAACAACCTGCCCCTGCGCAACATCCCCGTTGGTACCGTGATTCACGCTGTTGAGCTCCGCCCCGGTGGCGGCGCTAAGATGGGCCGCTCCGCTGGCGCATCCATCCAGCTGGTCGCTAAGGAAGGCAAGTACGCCCAGCTGCGTCTGCCCTCCGGCGAAATCCGCAACGTGGACGTCCGCTGCCGCGCAACCGTCGGTTCCGTCGGTAACGCCGAGCAGTCCAACATCAACTGGGGTAAGGCCGGCCGTAACCGCTGGAAGGGCATCCGCCCGACCGTCCGCGGTGTCGTCATGAACCCCGTTGACCACCCCCACGGTGGTGGTGAAGGTAAGACCTCAGGTGGCCGTCACCCGGTTAACCCCAACGGTAAGCCCGAGGGTCGTACCCGTCGCCCCAACAAGGAAAGCGACAAGCTCATTGTTCGTCGCCGTCGTACTGGCAAGAAGCGCTAAGGAGCCTGAAACATGCCTCGTAGTTTGAAGAAGGGCCCTTTCGTTGATCAGCACCTTTTCGTAAAGGTTGCAGCTCAGAACGAGAAGGGCACCAAGAACGTTATCAAGACTTGGTCCCGCCGCTCGATGATTATCCCCGACATGCTCGGTCACACCATCGCAGTGCACGACGGACGCAAGCACGTACCCGTGTTCATCACTGAGTCCATGGTTGGTCACAAGCTCGGCGAGTTTGCGCCCACCCGTACTTTCCGTGGCCACGTTAAGGACGACCGCAAGGGTAAGCGTCGCTAAGCTACGGTTCACCCCGTACCTTAGAAACGTTTTCCTTTCGGCAATAGACGAAAGAGAGATAGGCAATGGAAGCCAAGGCAACTGCGTCTTACGTACGCGTTACGCCTATGAAGGCACGCCGCGTCATCAACCTTATCCGTGGTAAGCAGGCGGAAGAGGCTCTGGCGATTCTGAAGTTCGCTCCTCAGGGCGCTTCAGAACCGGTATACAAGATCGTTGCATCAGCTGTTGCAAACGCTCGCCAGAAGGCTGCCCAGCAGGGCGTCCCCTTCAAGGAAGAAGAGCTGTTCATCAGCGAAGCATACGCGAACGAAGGTCCCACCATGAAGCGATTCCAGCCTCGTGCCCAGGGCCGTGCGTTCCGCATCAACAAGCGCACCAGCCACATCACCGTGGTAGTCGCTACCCCGGAGAAGGAGGAGGGCCGCTAAATGGGTCAGAAAATTAACCCCAACGGTTTCCGACTTGGCATCACCACCAACCACGTCTCAAAGTGGTTCGCTGACTCCAACAAGGAAGGCGAACGCTACGCAGACTTCGTTCGTGAAGATGTAAAGATCCGCGAACTCCTGTCCAAGGGCATGGAGCGCGCAGGCATCGCCAAGGTCGAAATCGAGCGTACCCGTGACCGTGTCCGTGTGGACATCCACACCGCACGTCCCGGTATCGTTATCGGCCGCCGCGGCACCGAAGCTGACCGCATCCGCGGTGAGCTCGAGAAGCTAACCGGCAAGCAGATTCAGCTGAACATCCTCGAGGTTGCTAACCCCGATCTGTCAGCTCAGCTGGTTGCACAGGGCATCGCAGAACAGCTCGCTTCACGCGTTGCTTTCCGCCGCGCCATGAAGAAGGCAATCCAGTCCGCACAGCGTGCAGGCGCAAAGGGTATCCGTATCCAGTGCTCCGGCCGTCTGGGTGGCGCTGAAATGTCACGTTCCGAGTTCTACCGCGAAGGCCGTGTGCCCCTGCACACCCTGCGCGCGAACATCGACTACGGCTTCTTCGAAGCAAAGACCACCTTCGGCCGCATCGGCGTCAAGGTTTGGATCTACAAGGGTGACCTCACCGACAACGAGCTTGCTGCACAGCAGGCCGCTGGTAACCGTCGTGGCAACGGCCGCGGTGGCGACCGTCGTCGCGCAGGTGGCCGTGGTCCCCGCCGTGAACGTCGTTCCGACAACGCTTCAGCACCCGCTGAGGCTAAGACTGCAGAAAACGGTGAGGCATAAATGCTAATTCCCCGTCGAGTAAAGTACCGCAAGCAGCATCACCCCAAGCGTTCAGGTATGGCTAAGGGTGGCACCGAGGTAGCGTTCGGCGAGTGGGGCATCCAGGCCCTGACTCCCGCATACGTCACCAACCGCCAGATTGAAGCTGCACGTATTGCAATGACCCGTCACATCAAGCGTGGCGGTAAGGTTTGGATCAACATTTATCCCGACCGTCCGCTGACCAAGAAGCCTGCTGAAACCCGTATGGGCTCCGGTAAGGGTTCACCCGAATGGTGGGTCGCAAACGTCAAGCCCGGTCGAGTCATGTTTGAACTCTCCGGCGTATCCGAAGAAGTGGCTCGTGAAGCTATGCGCCTCGCAATCCACAAGCTCCCGATGAAGGCACGCGTTGTGCGTCGCGAAGGTGGTGAATAGAAATGGCAGTTGGATCAAAGGATCTGAGCATCGACAAGCTGGCAGAGCTCTCCAATGAGAATCTGGTAGAGAAGCTGCGTGAGTCGAAGGAGGAGCTGTTCAACCTCCGTTTCCAGGCAGCCACCGGTCAGCTTGAAAATCCCGGTCGTATCCGCTCGGTCAAGCGCGACATTGCACGTATTTACACCGTGCTGCGTGAACGCGAGCTCGGTATTCGTCCCGCAACCGAAGGTTAAATCACATGAGTGAAGTAAAGACTGAAGAGCGCGGCTACCGCAAGACTCGCCGCGGCTACGTAGTGTCCGACAAGATGGACAAGACTGTAGTCGTTGAGGTCGAGGACCGCGTAAAGCACGCCCTGTACGGCAAGGTTATGCGCCGTAGCTCCAAGATCAAGGCACACGACGAGCAGAACACTGCTGGTATCGGTGACCTCGTTCTCCTGGCCGAGACTCGTCCGCTCTCCGCTTCCAAGCGCTGGCGCATCGTCGAGATCCTCGAAAAGGCTAAGTAAACACTCCGTTTACTAAAGCTACGAGCTAGCTAGAGCTCCCCTTCCCCTCAAATCGAGGGGGAGGGGAGCTCTCTGTTTTTAAGGGTGCTATCTCACTGCCTAAGAGTGGTGCATCTCTCTAGGCTGGCAGCGCCTGCTGTGGTAAAGTTTTCATTCTGTGTGGTTCTCTATGCCCACACAACCACGGTTCTTTTCGTGCCACAGCATAATGCCGCTCATAACGCGGGGTTCGCCCGCTTACGCGGGTCTAGATGTTCGTCGGCATGATAGGAGCCCAGGCGTGTCCGCCAACTCTTCAACTTCTCTAAGGGCTGTAAGAGACCGGCGCGTCAACATCCCGTAGAAATGTTCCGCAAGGCTGGCTCACAAAATACCGTGTGTCGGAACCGGCGAGACGACAGGAGAAATATGATTCAGCAGGAGTCACGACTCAAGGTTGCTGACAACACCGGTGCGAAGGAAATCCTGACCATCCGTGTTCTCGGTGGCTCAAAGCGTCGTTACGCAGGCATTGGCGACATCATCGTCGCAACCGTCAAGGACGCAATCCCCGGCGGTACCGTAAAGAAGGGCGACGTTGTTAAGGCAGTAGTCGTCCGCACCAAGAAGGAAGTTCGTCGTCCCGACGGCTCCTACATCAAGTTCGACGAGAACTCAGCAGTAATTCTCAAGAACACCGATGGTGACCCCCGTGGCACCCGTATCTTCGGACCTGTTGGCCGCGAACTGCGCGACAAGAAGTTCATGAAGATCATTTCACTTGCTCCGGAGGTGCTCTAACTCATGGCTAAGATCAAGTCTGGCGACCTGGTACAGGTTATTTCAGGTGCAGATAAGGGTAAGCAGGGCAAGGTTCTGAAGGTATTCCCCAAGACCGAGCGCGTGCTGGTTGAAGGCGTCAAGATCGTCACCAAGCACAACAAGGCTAACCCCATGACCGGCGAAGCTGGCGGCATCGAAAAGGTTGAGGCACCGATTCACGTTTCAAACGTTGCAATCGTTGATCCCGAGACCAAGAAGCCGACCCGCGTTGGTTACCGCCTCGAGACCGTAGAGCGCAATGGCAAGGAACGCACTGTTCGCGTTCGCGTTGCCAAGAGCTCGGGTAAGGACATCTAATGACCGAAGCAAAGATTACCCCTCGTTTCAAGACTAAGTTCAACGAAGTAGTCACCCCCGCCCTGCAGGAAGAGTTCAAGTACGAGAACGTCATGCAGGCACCGAAGATCGTTAAGGTCGTCGTTAACATGGGTGTTGGTGAAGCTGCTAAGGACGCGAAGCTCATGGATGGTGCTATCCGCGACCTCACCGCTATCACCGGTCAGAAGCCGCTCGTTACCCGCGCGAAGAAGTCCATCGCACAGTTCAAGCTGCGTGAAGGTCAGCCCATCGGCGCACACGTCACCCTCCGTGGCGATCGCATGTGGGAATTCCTCGACCGCCTCGTCACCCTGGCACTTCCCCGTATCCGCGACTTCCGCGGCCTCTCGGACCGCCAGTTCGACGGTAACGGTAACTACACCTTCGGTCTGACCGAACAGTCCATGTTCCACGAAATCGATCAGGACTCAATCGATCGCGTACGTGGTATGGACATCACCGTAGTAACCACCGCAAAGACCGACGATGAAGGCCGTGCGCTTCTGAAGGCACTCGGCTTCCCGTTCAAGACCCAGTAACGACTACGTTATAGGTCCGCACCGAATCACGGTGAGGAAACCATAACGAGGAAGGGCTCAGCCCACCATGACTATGACAGATCCTGTCGCAGATATGCTGACCCGTTTGCGCAACGCAAACTCAGCACATCACGACACCGTGTCAATGCCTTACTCCAAGCTCAAGGCTCGCATCGCCGAGATCCTCAAGGCTGAAGGCTACATCGCTGACTTCAAGGAAGAGGAAGCAAAGGTCGGTAAGACCCTCACCCTCGAACTGAAGTTCGGCCCCTCACGTGAGCGCTCCATCGTAGGCGTTCGCCGCATTTCCAAGCCGGGTCTGCGTGTATACGCAAAGTCCACCAACCTGCCCCAGGTACACGGTGGCCTCGGCATCGCAATCCTGTCAACCTCTTCAGGTCTGCTCACTGACAAGCAGGCTGCGAAGAAGGGTGTTGGCGGCGAAGTCGTCGCTTACATCTGGTAGTCGGTAGAAGAGAAAGGAAGAAGAATGTCACGTATTGGACGTCTCCCCATCTCGGTTCCTGCCGGCGTTGAGGTAAAGATCGACGGCAACGTAGTTGCTGTTAAGGGTGCAAAGGGCGAGCTGACCCACGAGGTTGCTGCTCCCATCACCGTTGCACTCGAAGACGGTGTTGTCACCGTTTCCCGCCCGAACGATGAGCGTGCATCACGTTCACTGCACGGCCTGACCCGCACCCTGATTCAGAACATGATCATCGGTGTTACCGAGGGCTACTCCAAGAAGCTCGAAATCGTTGGTACCGGTTACCGCGTAACCGCTAAGGGTTCCGACCTCGAGTTCGCACTTGGCTACTCACACCCCATCACCATCGAAGCACCCGAGGGTATCACCTTCGCTGTTGAGGGCGCTAACAAGCTGACCGTTTCCGGTATCAGCAAGCAGCAGGTAGGCCAGGTAGCCGCTAACATCCGCGGTCTGCGCAAGCCCGATCCCTACAAGGGTAAGGGTGTTCGCTACGAAGGCGAGCAGATCCGTCGCAAGGTCGGAAAGGCTGGTAAGTAACAATGGCTGTAAAGACTAAGTCAGCACAGCGCGCACGCCGTCACGCACGCGTCCGCAAGTACGTTTCAGGCACCGCAGCACGCCCCCGCCTGTCCGTCACCCGCTCAGCTCGTCACATGTTCGTACAGGTCATCGATGACACCAAGGGCCTGACCCTGGCATCAGCTTCCACCATGGAAGCAGACCTGCGCGCAGCAGAGCTGGACAAGACCGCTAAGGCAAAGCGCGTCGGCGAACTCGTCGCCGAGCGTGCCAAGGCAGCAGGCATCGAAGCAGTTGTCTTCGACCGCGGTGGTAACAAGTACCACGGCCGTGTCGCAGCAGTTGCAGAAGGCGCACGCGAAGGAGGTCTGGCACTCTAATGAGCGAGCAGACTGTAAACGAAAAGGAAACTCAGGTGACTGAAGCAACCGCAGAAGCTACCGCTGAAACCTCCGAGAAGCGCGAAGCCCGCCGTAACGAGCGCGGCGAACGCCGCGGCAACCGCGGTGAGCGCCGCAACAACCGCGGCCGCGAAGAAGAGAAGGACAAGTTCATCGAGCGCGTTGTCACCATCAACCGCGTCTCCAAGGTCGTCAAGGGTGGTCGTCGCTTCAGCTTCACCGCACTCGTCGTTGTTGGTGACGGTAACGGTATGGTTGGCGTTGGCTACGGCAAGGCGAAGGAAGTTCCCGCAGCTATCTCAAAGGGTGTAGAAGAAGCAAAGAAGAACTTCTTCCGCGTACCCCGCGTTGAAGGCCGCACCATTCCTCACCGCGTTCAGGGTGAAGCAGCAGCAGGCGTAGTTATGCTCCGCCCCGCTACCGCTGGTACCGGTGTTATCGCTGGTGGTCCCGTTCGTGCCGTACTTGAGGCAGCAGGCATCCACGATGTTCTGTCCAAGTCACTCGGTTCATCGAACCAGATCAACATTGTCCACGCGACCATCGAAGCACTGCGTCAGCTCGAAGAGCCTGTAGCAGTTGCTGCACGCCGTGGTCTTCCCCAGGACGAGGTTATCCCCGGCTTCCTGCGTGTCGCTCAGTCTGAAAAGGCAGGTGCGTAATGACCGGTAAGCGTATTCAGCCCAGCGACGCAAAGCTGGAAATCACCCAGATCAAGTCCTACGTCGGTGAGAAGCAGAACATGCGCGACACCCTCCGTTCCCTGGGCCTCAAGCGCCCCGGCAACAAGGTTGTTCGCACTGCTGACCCCGTCACCTGCGGCATGATCAACACCGTAGCTCACCTGGTTCAGGTTGAGGAGGTCAAGTAAAGATGGCAAACAACGACGCTATCAAGATTCACGATCTGCGCCCGGCTCCGGGTGCCCACAAGGCTAAGACCCGCGTAGGCCGCGGTGAAGGCTCAAAGGGTAAGACCGCAGGTCGCGGTACCAAGGGTACCAAGGCACGTTACCAGGTTCGCGCCGGCTTTGAAGGTGGTCAGCTTCCGCTGCACATGCGCCTTCCCAAGCTGCGCGGCTTCAAGAACCCCTTCCGCACCGAGTACCAGGTTGTTAACCTGGACCGCATCGCGGAACTGTTCCCCGAGGGCGGCGACATCACCGTTGACGCTCTGGTAGCAGCTGGCGCAGTTCGCAAGAACGAACTGGTCAAGGTTCTGGGTACCGGCGAAATCTCAGCAGCCTACAACGTAACCGTTGATAAGGTTTCTGAGTCAGCTAAGGCCAAGATTGAGGCTGCTGGCGGTTCTGTAACCGTCAAGTAGTCCCATGACGCACCGGGGTAACCCGGACGCGGCAAACTCTTGCGGGGTGCCCCGCTCACTTCGGTGGGCGGGGCACCTTTCTTTACGCTCAGAGGGCCTGCGCTACCCACAAAAGACTTTTAAGCGATAGACTGGACAAGATTGTGTACTCGCCCCGTCCACCTGCCACTATCAGGTTGCCCGGGGCAACCTAATTTTTTGTCTCACAGGAGGACATGTGCTGACCGCTTTCGGACGGGCTTTCAAGACGCCCGACCTGCGTAATAAGCTGCTGTTCACCCTGGGTATTATCGTGATCTACCGCGTGGGCGTCTTTATTCCCGCCCCCGGTGTCTCCTACGGAAATGTGCAGCAGTGCCTGTCGACTGTTACCGCAAGCGGTGGCGTTTACGACATGATTAACCTCTTTAGCGGTGGCGCGCTGCTCCAGCTATCGATTTTTGCCCTGGGCGTTATGCCTTACATTACCGCGAGCATTATTGTTCAGCTGCTTCGCGTCGTCATTCCCCGCTTCCAGCAGCTCCATGAGGAAGGTGCCCAGGGGCAGACCAAGCTGACCCAGTACACCCGTTACCTCACCATTTTGCTTGCCCTGCTGAACGCCACCACCATTGTGTCGCTGGCTCGTTCAGGTATGCTCCTACAGGGCTGCACCCTGCCGATTATTCCCGATGACGGTATATGGAACATTCTGCTGATTATCATCGCTTTGACCGCCGGTACCGGTGTGGTCATGTGGCTGGGTGAACAGATTACCGAAAAGGGCGTGGGCAACGGTATGTCCCTGCTGATTTTCACCTCGATCGCAGCGTCCTTCCCCTCCGCTTTTGGTTCCATTCTGCAGACCCAGGGCTGGGGCATCTTCTCCGCAGTTGTCGCGGTCGGCCTGCTAGTTATCGTTGCGGTTGTCTTCGTTGAGCAGTCTCAGCGTCGCATCCCAGTCCAGTACGCCAAGCGGATGATTGGGCGCCGTACCATCGGCGGCACCACCACCTACATTCCGCTCAAGGTCAACATGGCTGGCGTCATCCCCATCATCTTCGCCTCATCCATGCTCATGGTGCCCGGCCTGATTGCCCAGTTCAACACCCCCTCGGACGGCTCAGCTCCGCCCGAATGGGTTAACTGGATCAACACCTACTTGGTCATGGGCGATCACCCGCTCTATATGACCCTCTACTTCCTGCTCATCCTGGGATTTGCCTACTTCTACGTCTCCATCACCTTCAACACCGAAGAAGTGGCTGGCAACATGAAGAAGTACGGTGGCTTCATCCCCGGTATTCGTGCAGGACGCCCCACCCAGGAATACTTGAGCTACGTTCTCAACCGTATTACCCTGCCCGGCGCCATCTACGTAGCTGTCCTAGCGCTCCTGCCGCTGGTGGCCTTCGTCCTCTTCGGCGCTAACCAGAATTTCCCGCTCGGCGGTGCCTCACTGCTGATCGTCATCGGCGTTGGCCTTGACACCGTCAAGCAAATCGACGCCCAGCTCCAACAACGCAACTACGAAGGACTACTGCGATGAACCGTCTGCTCATCATTGGCCCTCCCGGCGCCGGTAAAGGCACCCAGGCCGTCAAAATCGCTGAAAAGCTGAACATCCCCGCTATTTCCACCGGTGATATCTTCCGCAAGAACATCAAGGAAGAAACCGAGCTGGGCAAGGAAGCTAAGAGCTACATTGACTCTGGCAACCTGGTTCCCGACTCAGTCACCAACCGCATGGTGCGCGCCCGCCTGGCAGAGGACGATACCGCTAACGGCTTCCTGCTCGATGGCTACCCCCGCAATACTGCCCAGGTCGGAGAACTCGACACAATCCTGGCAGACATGGGCCAGGAAATCGGCCAGGTTCTCCTGCTGGTTGCTGACAACGACGAGCTGGTCGAACGCCTCCTGGGCCGCGCCGCCAAGGAAGGCCGCTCAGACGACAACGAAGAGGTCATCCGCCACCGCCTCAAGGTCTACGAGGAAGAAACCGCACCCCTCGTAGCTATCTACACCGAGCGTGGCCTCGTCACCCAGATCGACGGTCTGGGCGAAATCGACGAAGTCACCGCCCGTATCATGGACGCCCTCAAGTAAGGCAGCAACCCTACCTGTGCCCCCGGTCATTGCGGGGGCACAGGTCTTTAACGCACACTGGTGTAGTTTGGCTCAAAAGCCCAGCACACAAACCTAGCCAGGAAAGAACCCTATGCGCCGTATCGAATACAAGACAGACCGCCAACTCGCTGACATGGCCCGAGCCGGCGTCATCACCTCCCGCGCCCTGGACGCAGCGGTAGCAGCTGCCGCCCCCGGCGTCACCACCGCCGAGCTCGATACGGTCTTCCGTGGCGTCCTGGCGGAATACGGGGCGGGATCCAACTTCCTGGGCTACTACGACTACCCGGCCACCATCTGCACCTCCGTGAACGACGTTGTCGTCCACGGTATCCCCGGCGACCTTGCCCTAGCAGAAGGCGACATGATCTCTATCGACGGCGGCGCCACAGTACAGGACGCTCGCGGCACCACCTGGCACGGCGACTCAGCCCGTACCGCCCTCATCGGCAAAGTATCGGACGCCCGCCGCGAACTCTCCGAGGTCACCCGCGCCGCCCTCTGGCACGGCATCGCAGCGCTTGCCACCGCCAAGAAAATCGGCGAAGTCGGCTTTGCGATCGAAAACTTCGTCCGCCAAGAAACCGGCGATAAGTACGGCATTATCGAAGACTTCGTCGGCCACGGTATCGGCACCTCCATGCACATGGCCCCCGACGTGCTCAACTACGCCGCCCGCGACCTCGGACCCCGCGTCAAAAAAGGCATGGCCTTCGCCATTGAACCTATGCTCGTAACCGGTGGAATCGAAACCGTCACCCTCGAGGATGAGTGGACCATCAAAACCGTCGACGGGGGAGACGCCTGCCAGTGGGAACACTCTGTTTGCGTACACTCTGAAGGTATCTGGGTCCTCACCGCAGAGGACGGCGGCGCCTCCGAACTCTCCAAGCTCGGTGTTACCGTCAAACCCATACCAGCCTAAACCTCGTAACCTGCCCCTCCGCGTCCGCCCCGCATCACACCGAAAGCACCTACCATGACCGAAACCACCAGCGTCCCCCTGGAAATCTCCAGCGCACGGCCTGAACCCGGCCAAATCATCCTCAAAGCCCCTCGCCGGGGTAAACCCCCGCGCCACATTGCAGACTTTGATATGGCCGGCCGCCGCGCCTTCCTCGAAGAACTCGGCTACAAGCCCTTCCGCGCAGCCCAGCTCTCCAAGCACTACTTCGAACGCCTGGTCACCGACCCAGCAGAAATGACCGACCTCCCCGCAGCAGAACGCGAACAAATGGTTGCCGACGCCATGCCCCAGCTGCTCACCACCGTCCGCACCCTCGAAGCCGATGGGGGAGACACCCTCAAAGTCGTTCACCGCCTCTTCGACGGCGCCCTGGTTGAATCCGTCATCATGCGCTATGAGAACCGTGTCACCATGTGCATCTCCTCCCAGGCTGGCTGCGGCATGAACTGCCCCTTCTGCGCCACCGGCCAGCAGGGCCTCACCCGCAACCTCTCCACCGCCGAAATCGTCGAACAGGTCATCGCCGGTGCCCGCTACCTCAAAAACATGAAGGGTCTTGAACAGGCAGAAGGTGGCTCCGAAGACACCCGCCCCCTACGAGTCTCCAACATCGTCTTCATGGGTATGGGCGAAGCCCTCGCCAACTACAAGGCCACCATGGGTGCCGTCCATCGCCTGATTGACCCCGCCCCCGAAGGCCTGGGAATCTCCGCCCGCGGCATTACCATGTCCACCGTCGGTCTCGTACCCGGCATCCGCAAATTTGAGCTAGAAAAACTCCCCATCACCCTGGCCCTCTCCCTCCACGCCCCCGACGACGAACTGCGCGACGAACTCATCCCCATCAACCAGCGCTGGAAAGTCGACGAAACCCTCGACGCCGCCTACGACTACTACCGCACCACCGGCCGCCGCATCTCCATCGAATACGCCCTCATCCGTGACATCAACGACCAGGGCTGGCGCGCCGACCTCCTCGGCAAAAAACTCGCCTCTCGCGGACGCGGCTGGGTACACGTTAACCCCATCCCGCTCAACCCCACCCCCGGCTCCAAATGGACAGCCTCCCGCAAGGGCGTCGAACAAAACTTCGTTGAACGCCTCCGTGCCCACGGTATTCCCACCACCGTGCGCGACACCCGAGGAAGTGACATCGACGGTGCCTGCGGCCAGCTGGCAGCCAAGGAAGACTAAATGCTGACGCACAGCAGATGCGCTTTTGCCTGCTGACCCTCTCGCTGGTTCGCTAACGCTCACGAGCGATTCACGCCAGCCCCAGCCAGCAGGCTGACAGCGCATCCGCTGCGCTCAGTGGGTGTGGAGTCTGGTCAGCTGGCTACGGGAGCGTCCTGCCCCTGAGCTTAAGCCCCTGGCCTTAATGTGAAGCTCGCTATGTTTTGCGAAAACCATTAACATTCCGGGGCTTTTGCCGTATATTAGTTTGTTGGTTGTCTGTGCCATGCGTTTAGTGCGCAAGCGGAGCGGTACCCGAATCTGGGAGAACGCACCGAATACAGAAAAAACACTACCAAGAGCCCCCAAGAAACCTTGGGAGCACGAAAGTAAAGCGGAGGATATGGCCAAGAAAGACGGCGTCATCGAGATTGAAGGTACCGTGGTCGAAGCACTGCCCAACGCATCATTCCGCGTTGAGCTAGACAACGGACACAAGGTACTTGCCCACATCTCAGGCAAGATGCGTCAGCACTACATTCGAATCCTGCCTGAGGACCGAGTAGTAGTCGAGCTCAGCCCCTACGACCTCTCACGCGGTCGTATCGTCTACCGCTACAAGTAAACACGAGCAGCAAACGTCGCTAAGCAGCGGCGTTTACGCCGTGTAAAAGGGGTAAACAGTTCTCCCACCGGCTAGCCGGACGCAGAACCTCTTACCCCGCCCGTCCAAAAGCATTAGCTGAAACATCAACGCAAAGGAATGCGATGAAGGTCAAGCCGAGCGTTAAGCCGATCTGCGACAAGTGCAAAGTGATCCGCCGTCACGGTGTGGTCATGGTGATCTGCGAAAACCCGCGCCACAAGCAGCGCCAGGGCTAATTACTAGCCAACGCTGACAAGACCACCCCACCAGGTGGCACAACAGAAAATGGCACCGCTCCTGCCCACAAAAGCAGGATACCTCCGGGCACAGAGGCCGGGGACCGGGACAACCGGGCAGTGATGTCACAGACCTCTGCGAAAACAAGGAGAACGCCCCATGGCACGTCTCGCTGGAGTCGATATTCCCCGCGAAAAGCGCGTGGAAATTGCTCTTACTTACATCTACGGCGTGGGCAAGACCCGTGCAAAAGAAGCGCTTGCTGCAACCGGTGTTGACCCCAACACCCGCGTCAAGGACCTTGACGATACCCAGCTCGTAGCACTTCGTGACTTCATCGAAGGCAACTACAAGGTTGAAGGTGACCTTCGCCGCGAGGTTGCTGCCGACATCCGCCGCAAGGTAGAAATCGGTAGCTACCAGGGTCTGCGTCACCGCCGTGGCCTTCCCGTACACGGCCAGCGCACCAAGACCAACGCACGTACCCGCAAGGGCCCGAAGCGTACCGTCGCAGGTAAGAAGAAGTAAACAGTGTTGCCTCAGTCTTGCACATCGCGTAAGACCAACACTTCAACCAAAACTTTGTAGGAGAATCAAAAATGCCTCCCAAGACTCGCGCAGCGGCCAAGCGTACCGGCCGCCGCAAGGTTTCCAAGAACATTGTTGCCGGTCAGGCACACATCAAGTCAACCTTCAACAACACCATCGTTTCAATCACTGATCCCTCTGGTGCTGTTATTTCCTGGTCATCCGCCGGCGAAATGGGCTTCAAAGGTTCACGTAAGTCAACCCCCTACGCAGCTCAGATGGCCGCTGAGACCGCTGCAAAGCGCGCTCAGGAACACGGTGTCCGCAAGGTAGACGTTTTCGTCAAGGGCCCCGGCCCCGGTCGCGAAACCGCTATCCGCTCACTCCAGGCTACCGGCCTCGAAGTTGGCTCCATCCAGGACGTCACCCCCGTTGCCCACAACGGCTGCCGTCCTCCGAAGCGCCGCCACGTCTAAGCCCCACCGGCTAGACGCGTCCCGAACATCGGGCGACCCGCAACCCACCGGCTGCAGGTCAATGAACAGACTGCTTCGTCTGCTTCCTCACTCGTTTTTCCCAACCTGTGAGCTCATATAGCGGATGCTCACCGAAAGGAAACATAGTGCTCATTGCACAGCGCCCCATCCTGCGTGAAGAACACGTATCGGAAAACCGTTCACGCTTCACCATCGAGCCCCTCGAACCCGGCTTCGGCTACACCCTGGGTAACTCCCTCCGCCGCACCCTTCTCTCATCCATCCCCGGTGCCGCTGTAACCAGCATCCGCATCGACGGCGTGCTGCACGAATTCAGCACTGTAGAAGGTGTGACCGAGGACGTCACCGAGATCATCTTGAACATCAAGAAGCTCTCCATCTCATCAGAGAACGACGAACCCGTCATCGCCTACCTGCGCAAGCAGGGCGAAGGTGAACTCACCGCAGGCGACATCGAGGTGCCCGCAGGCGTCGAGATCCACAACCCGGACCTCCACATCGCAACCCTCAACAACCGCGCAAACTTCAACGCAGAACTGACCATCGAACGCGGCCGCGGCTACGTCTCGGCAGCACAGAACAAGTCAGGTGACGCAGAAATCGGCCGCATCCCGGTCGACTCCATCTACTCACCCGTCCTCAAGGTCACCTTCCGCGTCAGCGCAACCCGTGTTGAGCAGCGCACCGACTTCGACTCCCTCACCCTGGACGTCGAAACCAAGGAAGCAATTGCTCCCCGCGACGCAGTCGCATCAGCAGGCAACACCCTCGTTGAGCTCTTCGGCCTCGCCCGCGAACTCAACACCGCCGCTGAAGGTATCGAAGTTGGCCCGTCACCCGCTGACGAGTCAATGGCCGCAGACCTGGCTCTGCCCATCGAAGACCTGGACATGACCGTCCGCTCCTACAACTGCCTCAAGCGCGAAGGTATCCACACCGTGGGTGAACTCGTGACCCGCAGCGAAGCAGACCTCATGGACATCCGCAACTTCGGTGCCAAGTCCATCGACGAAGTCAAGGCAAAGCTCACCGAGCTCGGCCTGTCCCTCAAGGACTCACCCGCCGGAATGGACCTCTCAGCCCGCCTGCAGGACGACGACAGCTACGGCAGCGACTACTAAGACACCGGCAGTCAACGCTTCCACGCGTTACACCAGTCAAACATCTTTGGTTCCCCTGCCGTGAGGCAGTAAGGAACGGCAAACCAGGAGAATAAATTATGCCTACTCCCACTAAGGGTCCCCGCCTCGGCGGATCACCGACCCACGAGCGCATCATGCTGAACAACCTGTCTCAGCAGCTCTTCGAGCACAAGCGCATCACCACCACCGTTACCAAGGCAAAGCGTCTGCGCCCCGTCGCCGAGCGTCTGATCACCTTCGCAAAGAAGGGCGACCTCAACGCACGCCGCCGTGTCCTGCGCTCCATCGGTAACAAGACCGTAGTCCACGAGCTCTTCACCGTCATTGCCCCCGCAATGGCAGAGCGCCCCGGTGGCTACACCCGCATCACCAAGATCGGTAATCGCAAGGGCGACAACGCCCCCATGGCAGTTATCGAACTGGTCATGGAGCCCGTTGCAACCGCCGCAGCTGTTTCAGAAGCTACCAAGGTAGCAGAGACCGCAGCACCCGCAGCAGAAGAGACCAAGGCAGCAGCAACCGCAGCAGCTGAGTCCTCAGACCTGCCCGCAGGCGCACACGCAGCAACCGAGAACGGCGAAGCTCCCGAGGGCTTCGAAATCAAGGGTAACGCTGACTCCATGAAGTACCACGTACCCGGCTCACGCTGGTACGCAAACACCCAGGCTGAAATCTGGTTCGACACCAAGGAATCAGCTGAAGCAGCAGGTTACGCACCTGCCGGTGGTGCAGCAGCACAGACCATCTCCGAAGACTAATTCTTAGTCACCGGTAGATAAAAGGCGGCTCTTCCCCTCACACGGGGGAGAGCCGCCTTTGTCTGTAGCGGGTAAAGTGGAGTGAGCCTGTACCCCGCCTTCTAAGGAGAGCCGTGACCGAAACCCCCGAGCCGCTATACGAGCCCCGCGTACGCGTGCGCCTTGATTTTGCCTACGACGGTGGCCCCTTCGCAGGCTGGGCCAAGCAGCCGGGGCTTATCACCGTCCAGGGAGTCCTCGAAGAAGCCCTGGCCCTTATCTTCCGCCGCCCCGTCTACACCACGGTAGCCGGGCGGACCGACGCCGGCGTTCACGCCCTGCACCAGGTGGTGCACTTCGACCTTGCCAAGGACGCCTGGGAGCGGCTACCCGGGCGCAGCCAGGACGCACCGGCGTCCGCCCTCCGCCGTAAATTGCGCGGAGCCCTCAGCCGGGCTTTGGCCGATGCAGAAGCAGAACTAGGGCTGCCGGCCCGCCTACAGGGCTACCTGCAAAAAGCTATTACGGTCAGTAGCTGCCAGGAGGCCCCAAACGATTTCGACGCCCGCTTCTCGGCCCTGGAACGCTCCTACCGTTACCTGCTTGAAGACGGGCAGGAAGAGAAGGGCAGTAACCCGCTGAACCGCCATCATGCCTGGCAAATCAACCCCGTACTCGATATAGATCTGATGAACCGTGCCGCCCAGAACCTCTTGGGGCTCAACGACTTTCTCTCCTTCTGCAAGCCCCGCGAAGGCTCCACCACGATTCGTGAGTTGCGCGAACTTCGGTTTGAGCGGCGGGCGGACGGCCTCATCGAAGCAAGCATCAGGGCAGATGCCTTCTGCCACAATATGGTGCGAACCCTCATCGCCTCACTGGTGATGGTGGGGGAGGGGAAGAAAGACGAAGCCTGGCTCATCTCCCGTATCGAAGAGCCTGTACGAGACTCCCAGGTGCGTCTAGCTGCCCCGCGCGGTCTGGCCCTAGCCGCTATCACCTACCCCGAGGCGTCCGGCTACGCAGCCCAAAGCGAGAAAGCCCGAAACCTGCGAACCCTCTAAATCACACGCCTGTGATTTAAACGTGAGGTCGGTCAAAACCCCGTCTTTAAAGGGCTAAGCCCTGGATTAAGAGACTTAAACTCTGTATAGTTTCATACGTTGTGCGTATACCGCCCTCATTTCGTACCCTGTTCTTCGGTCTAGTTGCAGGACAATAACGGGGAACAAGAGGTCTGAGGAAATCGGTAACGCAGATGCGTTTGGCCCTCACCCAAACCCTGCGAAAACGCACCTATGTAAACCAGCGCGATACCCAACTAGCGCTACAAGAAACGAGAAAAGGCGAAATTTTGCGCACTTACACTCCGAAGTCAGGCGACAACAACCGCCAGTGGCACATCATCGATGCCTCTGATGTTGTTCTCGGCCGTCTCGCAAGCCAGACCGCAATCCTGCTGCGCGGCAAGCACAAGCCCACCTTCGCACCCCACGTTGACATGGGTGACTCCGTCATCATCATCAACGCTGAAAAGGTTGCACTGACCGGTGCCAAGCTTGAGCAGAAGCGTGCCTACCGCCACTCCGGTTACCCCGGTGGTCTGAAGTCAGTCAACTACGCCGAACTGCTGGAAACCAACCCCGTTCGCGCCGTAGAAAAGGCTGTTAAGGGCATGCTCCCC
This sequence comes from Rothia nasimurium, assembly GCF_042660305.1. NCBI lineage: Bacteria > Bacillati > Actinomycetota > Actinomycetes > Micrococcales > Micrococcaceae > Rothia > Rothia nasimurium. Next base: position 3,521 of record NZ_JBHSTW010000025.1, on the reverse strand, counting down.
AAGAACAAGCTAGCTGCCCAGCAGCTCAAGAACCTCAAGGTCTACGCAGGTTCCGAGCACCCCCACGCAGCTCAGCAGCCCAAGACCTACGAATTCACCCAGGTTGCCCAGTAATTCGGGCCTACGAAAGAACTATTAAAGGAGACATCGTGGCTCAGAACGAAGAGTACACCACCGAAGAAGAGCTCACCAGCTACACTTCCGAGTCCTCAGCACCCGTTGCTGAAAAGGCTGCCCGTCCCGCACTGACCGTTGGTGGTCAGGCTGTTGGCCGTCGCAAGGAAGCCGTTGCCCGCGTCCGTCTGGTACCCGGTACCGGCAAGTGGACCGTTAACGGTCGCGAGCTCGACAACTACTTCCCCAACAAGCTGCACCAGCAGGAAGTAAACGACCCCTTCAAGCTGCTTGAACTCGAAGGCGCCTACGACGTCTTCGCCCGCATCTCAGGTGGCGGCCCCTCCGGTCAGGCCGGCGCTCTGCGTCTTGGCGTTGCTCGTGCCCTGAACGAGATTGACGCTGAGAACAACCGCCCCGCCCTCAAGAAGGCAGGCTTCCTGACCCGCGACGCTCGTGTTATCGAGCGTAAGAAGGCTGGTCTTAAGAAGGCACGCAAGGCTTCACAGTTCTCAAAGCGCTAAGCTACGATTACTGGGCCTGCAGCTCAGGCTTATTGTCAAACGCCCCATTTCTCTGCGAAGAGAAATGGGGCGTTTGCCTTACCCGGCTTAGGGTCAAAAGACGTGTAACAGTGGGGTGTCTCACGTCTTGCATCTAGAATAGATGTGGAACATACGCACGAGAGAAAGGGTGCCCATGGCATCTTCGAACACCACTCGCACCTCACGCTCCACCAAGGCCGCAGGCAAGGACGCCGCTACCGAGCTAGAAACTCCCAGCACTGAAGCTGTGGAACAGGACGCCCCCCAGCAGGTTACCGACCCAAAGAAGGAAGCCGTGAAAGCGGCCCTCACCAAGGAGACCCGCCGCGTATCGGTCGTAGAGGACTACAGCGCAGAGCTCGATGAAATTTCATCTCTGACCAAGAAACTCAGCGGTGACGGCGAGAAGTCGGATGCCTGGAAGGCCGGCTACCCCTACGACAAGAAACTTTCCCGTAAGGAATACGAGAAGGAAAAGCGAGCCCTGCAGATTGAGCTCCTCAAACTCCAGCTCTGGGTCAAGGAAACTGGCCAGAAGGTCCTGATTATCTTTGAGGGCCGCGACGCAGCGGGTAAGGGCGGCGCCATTAAGCGCTTTATGGAACACCTCAACCCCCGCGGCGCCCGTGTCGTCGCTCTGGAAAAGCCCACCGATGTTGAACAGACCCAGTGGTATTTCCAGCGCTACATCCAGCACCTGCCCTCCGGTGGCGAAATCGTGCTCATGGACCGCTCCTGGTATAACCGAGCAGGTGTTGAGCGTGTTATGGGCTATTGCACCTCCCAGCAGTACTACGAGTTCATGCGCGAGGTCCCCGAACTAGAGCGCATGCTGGTTAACTCTGGTGTCAAACTCATTAAGTTCTGGTTCTCCGTTACCCGTGCAGAGCAGCTGGCTCGCTTTAATTCTCGCCGCACCGATCCCGTACGCCAGTGGAAGCTATCGCCTACCGACCTGGCTTCCCTCGATAAGTGGGATGACTACACGGCAGCTAAAGAGGCTATGTTCTTCTACACCGACACCGGCGATGCCCCCTGGACCGTTGTGAAGTCTAACGACAAGAAGCGCGCCCGCCTTGAAGCTATGCGCCACGTGCTCAACCAGTTCGACTACCCCGATAAGGACCACGCCCTGGTCGGTTCTACAGACCCGCTGATTGTGGGCAAGGGCTCGGATGTTCTCGAGGACGATGTGCCCGAAAACCCAGAAGGTTTCCCCGTCCTACGCGAAGAAAAATAGAACTGAGCGCGTAGAATAATCAGTAATGTCTAGATTATTCGGAACCGACGGTGTTCGCGGCCTCGCTAACGAAGTGATTACTCCTGCTCTTGCTATGGAGCTTGCGCAGGCCGCATCCATCGTCCTTGGGTTCAATACGGTTAAAGAAGGTGTCCGCCCCAAGGCTGTTATCGCCCATGACTCCCGTATCTCAGGTGAGTTCATTGGCGCGGCAATGACCGCAGGCTTCGCAGCGTCAGGTGTTGACGTGCTCGATGCGGGTATGGTGCCCACCCCCGCCGCGGCCTACCTGGTGGCAAGCACAGAAGCCGACTTCGGCGTCATGATTTCTGCTTCCCACAACGCGGCTGAAGATAACGGAATTAAGTTCCTGGCTCGCGGCGGTAAGAAGCTGGATGATGCGATTGAGGACGCCATTGAGGCCCTCTACCGCTCTAAGGACTTCCGTTACCCCACCCACGGTGAGGTGGGGCGCGTCCGTCCGCTGACTGATGGTGAAGACCGCTACGTCACCCATCTGGTCTCAACCATGCCCGAGCACCGCCGCCTTAACGGCCTCAAGGTTGTATTGGACTGTGCTAACGGTGCCTCATCCGGGGTTTCTCCCGATGCCTTCCGCACCCTGGGCGCCAAGGTGTTTGTGATTGGTGCTGAACCCGATGGCATTAACATCAACGACGGTGTGGGCTCGACCCACCCCGAGAAGCTTCAGGAAGCGGTTGTTCGCCACAGTGCTGACCTGGGTATTGCCCACGACGGCGACGCCGATCGCTGTATGGCTGTCGATGAGCAGGGCAACCTGGTCGATGGCGATCAGATTATGTCGATTCTGGCGCTGTCGATGAAGGAAGCAGGAACCCTCAAGGATGACACCCTGGTCGCCACTGTCATGTCTTCACTGGGCCTGGAAATCTTCCTCAAGGAACACGGCATCAAGCTAGAGCGCACCGCTGTGGGCGACCGCTACGTGCTGGAATCCATGAACAAGAACGGCTTTAACCTGGGCGGTGAGCAGTCGGGCCACGTGATTATGTCGGACCACGCCACCACCGGTGACGGCGTGTTGACCGGCCTGCATCTGGCTGCTGAAATGGCCCGTACCGGCCTGCCCCTCTCTGAGCTGGCTAACCGCATGCAGGCAACCCCCCAGAAGCTGATTAACGTCAAGGGCGTTGACCGCGCTGGCGTGGCTGGCTGTGTGCCCCTGCAAGAAGCGATTAAGGACGCCGAGGCCCAGCTGGGCGATACCGGTCGAGTTTTGCTTCGCCCCTCGGGTACCGAACCCCTAGTGCGAGTCATGGTTGAAGCTGAAACCCAGGAGGTTGCCGATGCAACCGCCCAGGCTCTAGCCGACGTCGTGGCTCGTGAACTGGCTATCTAAGGTAGCCTCCTCTTAGCCCCTGCCGGGCCCTGTTCTCCCTCACCGGGGGAGCGGTGCCCGGCTTTTTGCGCTCAAGCCTATACTTGTCTAACCTATGTGAGAAATTGTTTTCTCCGGTTATGCAAGAAACAACAGGGCATGAGAAAGCCCCGGTAGGTAATGAACTAGCCCCCGAAAGTTGGACTGGTTTAATCCTAGACCGTCAGGGCTGCCAAAGCCTGGCTCCGATACCCCATCGGAG